>JBLFYM010000020.1:0-55152 GCA_047608975.1 Limisphaerales bacterium
GCATGTGGGGACATACCGGCGTCTCCATCGTGTTGATCCACGCAGGCAAACTGCCGGCGGATCCGGCGGCCACTGCCGGCCAGATTTTCCAACTGGTCTTCTCGGGCGCACTGCTCGCCGGTTTGCAAAGTGTTCTCGGATTTGTCCGGCGGCGGTCACTGGCTCGTGCTCCACAGGGCGGCCGGTCCGAATCTATCCTCCCCCAGACCCCTTCGGTTCCCCCTTCACCCCAGGGCACCGAAGAGGTCGGCGATCCGGGCATTATCTGCGGTACCGGAATGGAGATCATGGAACTCAACCAGTCGGCTCTGCGGCTGCTCGGGTATTCCCGCGACGAACTCTGCGGGAAGTTCTTTTCGAATTTGGTACGCGCCGAGGAAATGCTGCTGGTCGCCGATATCTTCCGCCCTGACAAGCTTGGCGAATCCTCGGAATGGCATCTGAAAAAGTCGGCCGACGAATTGCTCGCCGTAAGTATCACTACCCGCCCGCATGCATGTGGGCAGATCCGACTCATACTCCACGATCTCACCGAGGAGAAGGCCATTCAGAGTGCCTCCGATGCCGAGCTGGCGCGCCTGGCCAATCTCGAACAATTCTTTCAATCCGCCCCGCTGGCGCTGGCCACCGGGGATGCTGAGGGGCGCGTCGTTCTCTGGAACAAAACCATGGCGAAGCTCACCGGCAAAGACGCCACCGTCACCACGGGCGTATCCCTGTCAATGGTCTTGCCGCAGCTCGAAGGCCAAGCCTTCGCGGACTCGGTCGAAGACGAGTTAAAAGAGACTGCCAAAGCTCATCTGGACAAGCTGCGTCACGGGCAGGATGCCGAATGCGAACTCCGCTTCGCCCGCCCCGACGGCAGCAGCGTCTGGGCAATTGTCAGCAGCAGTGCGCTGAAAACCGATGATGCGAAACCCGCGGGCTGCCTGCTCATGGTGACGGACATCACCGAGCGCAAGCGCGCGAATGATCAGTTGCGCGCGAGCGAACAACGGTTCCGCCACGCCGTGGACAGCCTGCCGGACCTGATCTGGATGTCCGGACCTGACAAAAAGTGCGCCTTCTTTAACCGCACCTGGCTCGAATTCACCGGGCGCAGTCTGGAGGAACTGACCGGTGCCGGCTGGACCGACAGTATTCACGGCGAAGATCGCGGACGTATGCTCGCCGCCTACGAAGCCGCCTTCGACAAACGCGAACAGTTCCAATTCGAATATCGACTTCGTCGGCACGACGGAGAATACCGCTGGCTCCTCGGCACCGGCATCCCCCGCCAGACACCCGAAGGGGAATTCGAAGGCTATATCAGCAGTTGTATCGACATCACCGACCGTCGTCAGGTCGAGGAAGAACTCCGCGCCAGCCAACGACAGCTGGAATGGGCCCAGCAACGCGCCCGGCTCGGCAGCTGGGAATTCTATCCTGAAAAAGGAACGCGCCGCTGGAGCACCCAGACCTTCGCGCTCTACAACAACCGATCCGAGGTCGCCCCGGCATCACCCGAGGAATTCACCCAGTTTATCTGCGAGGACGATCGTGAACGCTTGGAGCTGGCCCACCGCAAGGTGCTCGGCACCGGCCGCCCCGCCACCAATGTCGAGTACCGGACCAATCCCGAAAAAGGTCCCCTGCGCCATCTGAACGCCACCATCTACCGACTGCCCTACGAAGACGGCAGTGGTTACTACCTCGGTGGCACCGTGATGGATATCAGCGATCAGAAGAACGCTGAGGAAACCCTCCGCCGCAGCGAAGACCGTTATCGACGGATCGTGGAAACCGCCGAGGAAGGCGTGTGGATGATGGACGCCGAAGGCTACACCTCGTTTGTAAACCCGCGCATGGTCCAGATGCTCGGCTACAAATACCGCGAGTTCATCGGCCGACACTTCTTCGAGTTCCTGGAATCCGAGAGCCTCAAAGAAGCCAAAGAGTATATGGAACGCCGTCCGCAGGGCATCAGTGAACAGGCTGAATTCCGCTTCCGTCGCAAGAACGGAAAACCCCTCTGGGCGCTGATCAACTCCAGTTCGCTCAAGGACGAGGACGGCGAGTTTGTCGGCGTGCTTTCAATGGTCACCGACATCAGTGAACGCAAGAGCGCCGAGCAGGCCCTGCACGACTCACGCGAACAGCTTCGCTCCGTGCTCGAAACCGCGCCCGACTTCATACTCACCATCGACCGCAAGAAAAACATTCGCTTCATCAACCGCCCCTACCAGGATACTCAACTACAGCAGATCATCGGGACCAGTGCGTTGAACTGGATTGCGCCCGATCATCGGGACCGCTACGAAGAAACTCTCGACACCGCCTTTGAAACCGGTTCGCCCCAAGAAATCGAACTGGCCGGCATTGGCGCTGCCAACCCCAATTCCTGGTTCTGCGTTCGCGTCGGCCCCGTGAAGGAGGGAGATGAAATCGTTTCCCTCACCGTCGTGGCCGAAGACATCACCGGACGTAAGACCGTCGAGCGCTCCGCCTCTGAAAACGGAGAACGCCTCAAAATCCTCTCGCAGAAACTGCTCGCCGCCCAGGAAACCGAACGCCGCATGATCGCCAACGAATTGCACAATCAATTCGGACAGGGCCTCTCCGCCGCCAAGATCAATCTGGAATCCCTCGGCCAGACCACCCAGACCGAGAAGAACCAAAAACGCGTCAGCGACAGCCTCGACTCACTCGAAAAACTGATTCAACAGGTTCGCCGGCTTTCGCTCGAACTCCGCCCCTCCATCCTCGACGACCTCGGACTCGAACCCGCACTCCGTTGGCTCATCAGCCATCAGGCAGAAACCGTCGGCTACGAATTCGACCTCAACCTCGATCCCCTGCCCGGCCGGCTTGGCGCTGACCTGGAAACCGTGTGCTTTCGCGTCACCCAGGAAGCACTGACCAATATCGCCCGCCACGCCAAAGCCAAAAAGGTGCACCTCGAACTCCGCGTCAAGGACGGGAAGCTACACCTGACGATCAAAGATGACGGCATCGGCTTCAACTTTGCCAAAGCCCGGAAGCGCGCCTCTCAAGAAGGCACCAGCCTCGGCCTGCTCGGCATGGAAGAACGCGTCCACCTCTGCGGCGGCAAATTCGAACTCACCTCCTCGAAGAAAAAGGGATCGACGGTTAGCGCCGTGATCCCTCTTTAGAAGCCTGAGCAGATGAAGTGCTTCTGGAACAAGCAACGCCTCGCCCTCTGGGGCGTCGCTGCGGTAATTGTCATGGCGTTGGCATATCCACTCACCTACTGGCTGAAGCATCAACACGTCAGCCGGATGCATTCCAGTTGCGCCAATCATGCCATTCAGCTGAAGGGGCTGGCGCTGAGTCACATGCTGGGTAAGTGGTTCGAGTGCATCTCCAACGCCAATATGATCGAGATACTACAGCAAGAGCTTCAGCGCGCAGGCGAGGGCACCGTGCCGTACTCAGCCGCAGCGCAGGATCTGATGCGGAGCGAGTTTGAAAAACGGATCTCATCCCTGCCTCCGAGTGGAGCCAGACCGCGTTAGAAATAACATCGAAACGCCTCCATCAACGGAAGCACTTGCCAATGCCAACAAGCAGATAAGCCGCTCGGCCCCGAGCCGAACTCCGGTTAGTAATCGTATAGAGTCTCGTCGCGACGGTACCCGCCGGCTGTCCCTGAAAGTTTCTTCAGGATTCCTTCTTCACCCATGAAGCTGTCGAACACATCGCCCATATCCTCTTCAATCCGGTCCGGATCTTCACCGCTCTCCAACCGTTTGATGGCAACATCCAGTTCCTTGGGCACGGCTCCGCCAGGCATGATTTCACGAACTTGTTTCATCATCTGCGCAATATGCTGAGGATTACTCTCATCAAGCCGGTCGAGATCGCTTTCGAGCTTGCCCATCGCCGACATGACCCGCGGATCGTCGAGATCAGGAAGATCGGCCTCGGCCGCACCCTCCTCACCCGCATCGCCCCCGCCTTTGATCATCGCAAAACGACTGAGTTCCTTGTCCAGGCGCTTGTTTCCACACTTCGGACAAACCGGTTTGCGCTCGGGGCTGACGCGTTTCGAAAGGAAGTTTAAAATCACCCGACACTTTCGGCAGGCAAATTCATAGATCGGCATTGAGTGAGATTATGAGAGTGAGAAAGGAGCGATCGCTTAGGACAACAGCTCACGCATCGGTCGGGCTTCAGAGATCGGGAGCGGGCGATTCAGTTGGTCATAAATCATTTGTGACGAATCGATGCCCAAGCGATGGAAGATCGTCGCGGTAAGCTCGGCCGGCCGCACCGGGCGCTCCCTCACAAACGCTCCCTTACGATCGCTGGCACCAATCACCCGCCCTCCGGAAATACCGGCACCGGCCAAAGCCACGGAAAAACACGCGCCCCAATGATCGCGTCCGCCAAACTCGTTGAACTTCGGACTCCGGCCAAACTCTCCCATCACCACCACCAAGGTCTCATCCAGCAGACGCCGGTCCTCAAGATCCTGCATCAGGCCGTTAAAGGCATGATCGAACGGCGGACAAAGATTTTCCTTCAATCGTTCATCGTTCTTTCGATGGGTGTCCCATAAAGGATTTGGGGAACTGAGATCTCCCTCTTCGCGGGGAAAGTTCACCTGCACCAGACGCACCCCGGATTCGACGAGGCGGCGGGCGAGCAAGACGCTTTGACCAAACTTATGCCGACCATAGCGTTCGCGCACCACGGCCTGCTCGCGTTCAAGCTCGAACGCGCGCCGAGTCCCCGCGGACGCAATCACTTCAAACGCCTTGCGCTGCGCCTGGTCCAGCCCATCAAGACTGTCCCCGCGTTCAATCCGGCGCAGCTGTTGGTCTAAATCGGTGGCGAGACTTTGACGCGCCGCCAATCGCTCCATTGACAGCCCATCCGGCAGACTGAGCGAATCGATCCGGAATTCTGGTTCCGAAGGATCACACCGAAACAGGCTCGGATCCCAGGTGCGCCCCATGAATCCTCCGTCCTGCCCCGGCCACAGAATCCCTGGATTGTTCACCACCGGTTCGGGAAGTGTCACACTGGTCAACGGCGAGGATTTGCTCGGCTTCAACGAACCCACCACCGCCCCCATGCTCGGCCAGTCCTTGGGGGATGCCGGCACGTCTGCGGGGGATGGGTGCACGTGACCGGTCATCATCTGGTAGCCACTCACAGCGTGGGAATCGACACCCGTGGTCAGCGAGCGAATCACGGTCATTCGGTGCGCCCATTTCGCGGTGAGCGGGAGTAGCTCAGAAAAATGAATCCCCGGGACACTGGTGGCGATCGGGCCGAAGGAGCCCCGCAAATCGACTGGGGCATCCGGCTTCGGATCGAAGGTCTCGTGCTGCGGAGGCCCGCCCGAGAGGAAAAGGATGATGCACGACTTCGCCCGGCCAAACGAACTGGCGGCCCCGACCGAGCCGACCGCTGAGGAAGCCCCAAACAACGACGGCAGCGACAGGCCCAAAGCGCCAAGCCCCCCCACCTGGAGCAGTTCCCTTCGAGAGACAATTCGGCGTTTTGTTTTGCGGACGGGCATTAGTGGACCTGAGCAATGTAGCCAGCCAACGCCGGCTGTCGAGGCGTGAAACCGGCGACTGCGGAGGCAACTGCCCGGGCGCGCGCAATCGGGCCGCGCACCGTATTGGCCAGTCATCACAATTGTGAGCTTCCCGGGAAAAATTTACGCCCCGCCAGCAGGAATCGTGATTTGATACTCCCGCAGTTTCAGTAGAAGGTTTTTCCGTGCAATTCCCCCTCTGGTCACGCATTTTCCCGGCCGATCGATCATCCAAATCCAATCTGAAAAAGCAGCATGGGAATCAAACTTTCTGGCGGAAACCAAGCACCCGGGAACGCCCCGGCAAACGATCCAGCCGCCAACCAGCGTCCTACGATGAGTCAGAAGATCCTGAAGTGGTCGCGCTGGACCCTGGCCTTTATCACCATCGTCTACGCCATCGCTGTCATCGTGGTGGTATGGTTGATCGAATACGACGCTGAGGACAGTCACCTGACCAGCGTCATGATGTACATGCCGCAGTATATCTGGTTGTTGCCCCTGTTCGTTCTCGTGCCGCTAAGCCTGATCTGGATGCGTCTTATCGTAATCCAGGCAATCGTGGCGGTCTACGTCCTGTTCTTCTTCATGGATTACGTCACGGCCGGACCCCAAACGGCGGGTGGCGTGACAATCAAAGTGCTCACCAGCAACACGGGACAACACCACGGGAAAACTATCCAGGAATTCGGAGAGCGGAACGATCCCGATATCGTGGTGCTTCAGGATGCTGCGCGCCGGGGCCCCGAATACACGAACATGTTTCCTACCCTCCACGCGCGTGGACATGATCAGTTTCTGGTACTGAGCAAATACGAGATCGAAGATGGTGGCATCATGCCCGACCTGGTCGATGAGAAAGACCGTCCGGTGGCGGCGTGGTTCAAACTGAAAGTTGGCGGGCAGGGACTGTACCTGTTCGCCGTTCATATGCCCACACCACGGGATCAGCTACAGGCGGCAAAGGGGTTTGGCATCCTGGGTTCCGTCGCCCATCGGGTAAAGAAAGGGGGGCACGCAGCCAAAGTTTATACGGACGCCCAGGTATTCTTCAAACACCAGTTGGAATTGGCGGAAAAGCTCGTGGCCAGCGCAGGCGAAGCGGATCTGCCATTCATCGTCGCCGGTGATTTCAACGTCCCCACCCACGGACGCTCCTACCACACCTACAAACGCGCGTGGCGCGAGGCCTTCGCAGAGGCCGGAAGCGGGTATGGTTACACTTTTCCGGGTGATGCAAAGAAGGGACCGATCAACATATGGCCTTGGCTGAGACTGGATAACATTTATTGCAGCAAGGAGCTCACACCGATTTCTGCGACGGTTGACGCCGGCCGAGGTTCGCAACATCTCGCGATGATCGCGGAGTTGCAGTTGCCTCGCTGAGTCTTCAGATCAGTCTTGGTAGAGCCGACTCATGGAAACTTCCTGAACTCACTCAGTCGGTTCAGCCGATCAGTTCCGCCACCTTGGCAATCGCTTCGTCCAGCTTGCTGGCGTCTTTGCCACCGCCCCGGGCGAGTTCCGGCTTTCCGCCGCCTTTGCCGCCCACAATCGGCGCAATTCCTTTGATCAGGTCACCGGCCTTCACTTTGCTGGTCAGCGAGGGCGAAACCATCGCCAGCAATCCGACCGAACCATTGCCGCTGCCACCGAGCACAACCACGCCTTCAAACGACCCTTTCAAGGCATCGGCGACGGCCTGCAGCTGTTTGCCATCCGCATCTCCCAGATTCTCGGCAATGAGCTTCAGGCCATTGATATCCTTGGCGCGGGAGATGTATTCCTTGGCCCCGGAGGCAGCCTGAGCCTGTTGCAGAGACTTGAGCTGCTTCTCTAGTTTCTTCTGCTGAGCAACCAGCGCTTCGACCTTCCTCTCCAGCTCGCCGATCGGTGAATTGAGATGTCCGGCGATCGACCTGATGAGATCGACTTCGCTGGTGGTTTTGTTCAGTGATTCCAATCCCGCGATTGCCTCAACACGGCGCACGCCGGCAGCGATTGCCGATTCATTCACGATTCGGAACAGGCCGATTTCGCCGGTGCCACGGGTATGCGTTCCGCCGCACAGTTCCATCGAGTAACCGTTCATTGCTCCTGCTTCTCCACCGATCTGAACGACCCGCACGGTGTCGCCGTATTTATCGCCGAAGAATTGCATGATCCCGCTGTTTTCCTTCACTTCAGCATAGGGAAGTTCTGTCCAACTGACCTGGGCGTTCTCAAGAATTCGCTCATTCACCAGACGCTCCACGTCAACGACCTGTTGCGGCGTCAACGGCGCACAATTGAAATCAAACGTCAGTTTTTCCGGACCGACATAGGAACCTTTCTGGCTCGCTTCACGGCTGACCACCTCGTGCAACGCCCAGTGGAAAAGATGCGTGACCGTATGGTGCCTTTGAATCGCCGCGCGACGTGACTGATCCAACGCGAGCTGAACTTCCTGTCCCACCACCGGATCCTCATCACCCTTGAAGAAATGCAGGAAGGTGTCGCCGGTCTTGGTCGTATCAACAACTTTCCAGACACTCCCGCCCGCCGTCATTTCACCTCTGTCACCAAGCTGACCTCCCATCTCGGCGTAGCAGACTGAGGTATCCAGCACGACCGCCGTCTTGTCCTTTACCTGAACGACTTCCTGAACCTTTGCAGAGGCGGTCGATTTATCAAAACCGACAAAGCGGGTGGCCTCGGTAGTTTCAATCTGAGAAAGCTCGACGACTTCCTTCTTCTGAGATTCGCGAGCCCGTTTGCGTTGGGCTTCCATGTTCGCCTCAAAACCTTCCTCATCAACCTTGAGCCCACGCTCCCGCGCAATGAGTCCGGTCAGGTCCAAAGGAAAGCCGTAGGTGTCGTAGAGCTGAAATACAAAATCACCATCCAGGATGTCACCTGCCGACTTCCCAGCGGCTTCTTTCTCAAAGAGAACAATGCCGCGATCCAGCGTCCGGTTGAATGCTTCTTCCTCAGTTCTGATCACCTGTTCCACGTGTTTCTGCCGGGCGACCAATTCCGGGAACACTTTACCCATGTGATCCACCAACACCTGGACCAGCTTGGAGAAGAACGTTTCGTGGAAACCCAGGGTGCGGCCGTACTTCACCGCCCGACGCAGGATACGTCGGAGCACGTAGTTCCGATCGGTGTTTCCTGGCTGGATGCCATCAGCAATTGAAAAGCTAAGCGTGCGGATATGATCCGCGATCACGCGGAATGCCACGTCGATCTTCTGCTGCTCATCTTCGCCGGTGGAGCCGTGACGTGGCAGGGTCGAGGTGTATTTCTTGCCACTGAGTTTTTCCAACTCGTCAAAGATCGGGCGAAAGATGTCCGTCTCATAGTTGGAGATCGTCGTGCCGAAATCGCGGAAATTATCAGTACCCTGGATGATGCTGGCGACGCGCTCGAAACCCATGCCGGTGTCGATGTGCTTCGACGGCAACGGTGAGAAGGTGCCATCCGGATTGGCGTTGAACTGAATGAAGACCAGGTTCCAGAGTTCAATGCATTCGGAACTGTCGGCATTCACGAGTCGACCGCCGGTATCTCCGTTCTGGGTGAGATCCATATGCAGTTCGGAGCACGGACCACAGGGGCCGGTTTCGCCCATCATCCAGAAATTGTCGGCCTTATTGCCGTAGACAATGTGCTTTTCTGGATCGAGGCCTTCCTTCTCAAAGATCGCTTTCCAGAAATCATACGCCTCCTGATCGAAGTCAGCCGGTTCACCCTCGCCCGGTTTGTAGACCGTGGCGTACATACGTTCCTTGGGAAACTTCCAGACATCCGTCAGCAACTCCCAGGCCCACTCGATGGCCTGCTGCTTGAAGTAGTCACCGAACGACCAGTTCCCCAACATCTCGAAGAACGTGTGGTGGTAGGTATCCAGCCCGACATCTTCTAGGTCGTTGTGCTTCCCCCCGGCACGAATGCACTTCTGGGTATCTGAGGCCCGACCGGGCTCGTACGGACACTTCTTCTCTTCCAGGAAGATCGGAACGAACTGGTTCATCCCCGCGTTCGTGAAAAGCAGGTTCGGGGCATCCGGCATCAGGCTGGAAGAGGGCACGATTGTGTGTTCCTTCGATTTGAAGAAGTCGAGAAACGACTGACGTATTTCCGCACTGGTCATAGATCTGGGCAAATTGTGTTCGGCCCCCATAAGCAGGGGCAAAATGGGCTGGGAGTCTAGACCAGCGGAATTGTCAAAAGCCAGTGGAACTTTGAAATGCCACAACCCTCGGGCAGATGACGGGCGGCGGGATGGCAATCATTTGAAGCCAATCTCAGGATATGCTCAACTCGCCCCGTCCTCTCATGAATCTGATTCAGAAAATCCTGCCCGGTCTCCTTTCCCTGATCGTCTGCGCCCAAGCGGCCGATCGACCGAACATCATCGTGATCTACACGGACGATCACGGCTGGCCCGACATCGGAGTCGCGGGTATCAACGAGGACCTCCGAACGCCGAATCTCGACCAACTTGCCGCCGAGGGTGTGTATGCGACCAGCGGCTACAGCACTGCGCCCCAATGCGTACCGTCTCGCGCGGGCCTTCTGATCGGAAAATCTCAGAACCGTTTTGCGGTCGAATCGAACGGCGCCTCAATGGACGGATTCAATGCCGAACTCACCATTGCCGAACGATTGAAGAAAGCCGGCTACGCAACCGGTCAGATCGGCAAATGGCACCTCGGGCCATCCAACCAGATCACCGACCACGGATTCGACGATGTCTATGCCAAGAACGCAAATCGCGCGTGCCACGCCAACTACACCTTGGCAGGCGAGACGATCGATATGCAGATGGTGAATGACAATCTGTATCATCTCGATGCGTGTAGCCAAGCCGCCCTGACGTTCATCGAACGGCACCAGCAGAAACCCTTCTTCCTCTACCTGGCCTACCGGGCACCGCACGTTCCGCTGGATGCGCCGAAAAAATACCTCTCCCGATTTCCGGGGAAGATGCCCGAACGCCGCCGACAGGCGCTCGCGATGATCTCAGCCATGGATGATGGAGTGGGGTTGATTCGCCAGACCCTGGCCGAACACAAGTTGGAAAAGCGCACGCTGATCTTCTACATCGGTGACAATGGCGCGCCGTTGAAGATCCACAAACTGGACGCTCCCGGTGGCGGCCCCGGTTGGGACGGATCGCTCAATCATCCGATGAACGGCGAAAAAGGCATGCTCTCCGAAGGCGGCATGCGTGTACCCTTCATCGTCGCGTTTCCTGGCACCATCCCCGGCGGACAGATCTACGATCACCCGGTGATCTCTCTCGATGTCGCCGCAACCGCGGTTGCGCTGGCCGGGCTGCCGGAGGAACCCTCACTGGACGGCGTGAATCTGATCCCCTTCCTATCTGGCAAACGAAAGACAGCGCCGCACGAGAATCTTCAATGGCGCTGGATCTCGCAGGCAGCGATTCGCGAGGGCGACTGGAAGTTCCTGAAAGGCGGAAAGCGCGAATACCTCTTTGACCTTAAGAACGATCGCGAGGAGCGAAGCAATCTGCTGCACTCCAAACCGCAGATCGCCCGGCGACTCCGCGCAAAGCTCACCACCTGGGCAGACGCACTTCAGCCTCCCGGCCTTGCCACTGCCGGCATGTCCACCACCTGGGAGCAATACTTTGATTTCTATCTCGATGGCAAAGATCCGGCACCGCTGCGCTCCAAATTCCAACCCGACAGCTCCAAAGGAAATGCGCAGGGCTGGATCGCAAGGAACGCGTCTATCGCCATTCAGGACGGATCGCTGGTCGTGAATTCAAAAGCCGCGAAGAATCCGTTTCTCGTCCAATCGAAACTGAAACTGAACGGCAGGCTCATTGCCAAAGTCAGGTTAAAAAACACCAAACCGGGCAATGTGGGCATCGCCTGGCGCGTCCAGGGTCAGAAGGATTTCAGCTCGCAGCAGATCCTTACAATCAAAGTCGACGCGACGTCGGGTTGGAAGGATCTGGCTGTCCCGATAGCGGCCGAAGGGACCGTCATTCATGCGCGACTGCATCTGCCACCGGGCGAAACTCAGATACAACAGATCACTTTCGAAAACCAGAATGGGAAGACCGTTGGAAACTGGCAATTCAACCCTTCCGACAAATAGTTCCCGGCCCTCGTTTCTACCCACCACCACCATGAAAAAATTGATTCCCGCGCTCCTCTCGCTGTTGCTTCTCCCTGCTCTCGCCGGTGCGGCCCCGAAAACCAACGTGATCCTCATCATGGCCGACGACATCGGCTACGAGTGTTACGGTGCCTACGGCGGGACTTCGTACAAGACTCCCGTTCTCGACCGCCTCGCCGCCGAGGGAACCCGCTTCAATCACGCCTATTCGCAACCCATCTGCACCCCCACCCGGGTAAAGATCATGACCGGCCTGCGGAACGTCCGGAACTACGCCTCCTTCTCCGTGCTAAAGAAGGATCAACGAACCTTCGGTCACATGATGGGCGAAGCGGGATACCGCACTGCAATCGCCGGCAAGTGGCAGCTTCTGGGAGCCGAGCATTACAAGGCTCCGATCCGCGGCGCGGGCAGCATGCCAAAGGACATGGGCTTCGAACGACACTGTCTCTGGCAGGTCGACCTGCTCGGCGAGAGATTCTGGGGCCCGAAGCTGACGATCGACGGTGCGACAAAGCAGTTCCCACCGGGCGTGTATGGCCCCGACATTTACACCCAGTTCCTCCTCGATCGTATGGAGGAATACCGCGACGAACCGTTCTTCCTCTATTACCCCATGGTGCTCGTACACAGCCCCTTTGTCCCGACTCCCGACAGCACCAATCGGAAGAGCAAAAACAAGCAGCGTAATTTCGCAGACATGGTTGCCTACATGGACAAGCTGGTTGGTCGCATCGTAGCCAAGACGGTCGAACTTGGCATCGCCGAACGCACGCTCGTTTTGGTCACCGGCGACAATGGAACGCACGTCTCATTAAAATCCAACATGGGTGACACGGTCATCAAAGGTGGCAAAGGCAAACCCACGGACGCCGGAACGCATGTCGCCCTGTTCGGCTATCAACCCGGCACCGTCCCGGCTGGCAAAGTCTCCCAGAACCTCATCGAATTCTCCGACTTTGTCCCGACCCTCGCCGCCGCCACCGGCGTGCCGCCGCTCTCCCCGACCGATGGACAAAGCTTCCTCCCGGCGCTGCACGGTCAAAAGAGAAAATCCCGGGAGACAATGTTTGTCTACTACTGGCCCCGTCCCGAGCGCGGCAAACCCGTGCGGTTCACGCGCAACCGACGCTGGAAGCTCTATGGCGATGGAAAACTCTTCGACGTAAAAAACGACGTGATGGAGAAGTCACCCGTGACCGGAGTAAAAACTTCAGTGATCCGCCAGCAACTGCAGTCCGAACTGGATCGCATGCCCGCCAAAGGCCAGACATTACTCAAGTTTGACTGACGGTCGCCTGGCCAATCAGTCACCTCCGAATCAGTCCAAGCCGTAGCGCTCAATCCAACTCTGGGGGATGGTCCCGAAGCTGAGCAGCCAGTCATTGAACTGCTTGAGTGACCAGCCGCGGCCTTTCACCAAGCGCTGGTGAAGTCTCGCGTTCTCCAGTCGACCAAGCCAGTAGCTCATGGGAATCCCCGGTGCCATTGAGTACCAGTTGATCTCTGCCTCGGCGCGGGCCCGGGTGAATCCAAGATTCTTTTCCAGATGCGAAGCGGCCTGGCGATAGCTGTAGCGACCCGTTTGTAGCCGCAGATCCACCAGTATCCGATGAACCCGCCAAAGCGCGTCATGAAGCTGCTGGATTCGTGTCCACGGTGAACGATCAATCTTCAGATCCACGAGCATCTGTTCGCACCAGAGCGTCCAGCCCTCGTAGAACACCGCGTGCGCGAACATCCGCCGCCAGCGCCGGGGATGACGGTTGGCCGTCACGAATTGCAGATGGTGCCCCGGATAGGCCTCGTGGGCGGAGGTAAGACTCACGCCAAAGTGCTGCTGACGTTCAGCCAGTTTCTCCTGGGCATTCTTCCTCACCGCACTGAGATCATTCACCCAGAAGGTTCCTTTCTGCTGCTTCTCAAAGGCGCCAGGCGCGGAGTACGCCGCGGTTGGAAAAAGATGCCGCATGAAATCCGGCACCAAACGCACGACCAATGATTCGGACTTCGGGAAAGTCACTGCGTCAGCCGCCTGGAAGGCCGTCGCCACGCGCTTCGTTTCCCTCTGATAAAGTCCCAACAAATCCTCACCGGGATCCCAGTCTCCCCGCGCGCCGGCAATAATCTCATCCACCGACTTGCCCCGGCCGTATTTGGAACAGGCTTTGCTGAGCAGGCCACCGATTCGCTCTGCTTCGGCGGTCGCCAAGGCTTCCAGCTGGCCGAGGGTACAATCCAATCCCAACTCGTCGCGCACCCGGCGTTGCAAAACGTCTTTACCGACTGCGAAGGACGATTTCGGTGCCAGTTTTCGCTTCGCAACTTCGTCTCGGTAGTCGCCTACGGCCTGATTCGCAGCAGTGAGAAGTGTCTTGTCATTTCGCCCGGGCGAATGGCGTTCGAGAAACGTTCCGACCGCCTCCAAAAACGAGGCAGCGCCCGCGCATCCCTCCTCCATCACCTTGCGCCAGATGGCCTCGGGCCGATCAGCCACATCTGCGGCCTCGCTAAGAAAACGAGGCGTGCCTTTGAGCAGCGAGCGGAGGTTGGACGCGGCCCGTGCCGGGGCATCCTCGCCCCGTTGCAATTCCTGCAAAAGGGCGTTCATCACCGCTTCCGGACCTTCGGGGTTCAGGCGATGGTATCCGCGCTCATGATCCTCGGCTTCGTGCACGAGCTGACTTCGCAATGCCAATCGATCAAGATGCTGCTCGTTGCTCAGCTCCCGCGGGTTGATCGTTTCCAATTCTGCGAGCGTCTTTTCGCGCCGATGTTGCTCGCGTGCGATACTGCGGGCATCCGCGCGGCCAAGGCGGCCTTCGGACTCGCGGATTCCGGAAGCGGCAGCAGCCAGCGGATTGTCCTTCAGATGGCCTTCGAAGTAGCGATCCAACAGGCCTTCAAAGCGTTTCTTCTCATTCATGGCAAGGCGGGACGTTCATGGAAGATGACCTACTTGGATAGCGAATTCTGAATCATTGGGTACAAAAAAGAAGCAGGACCGGAAGGGCACACATTCTTTCCGGTTCTGCCCGCTCCGCCACTCAGCGGAGCGTTAACTAATTTGGCAATAGCACCTCTGAGTAATGCAGTTTCCGTGCCAGCTCATTTTTGAAAAGACCCCTCACAACTACCCGGAACTGTTCAGCAATTGTAAAAAATTGATATTCTCTTCTCCCTTTGATCTGGAACCGCTCTGTTCACACTTTCGTGCTGCCACTGCGCTGATTCTTTGCCATCCCCCCTGCTCTCGGCTAGGCTGGCAGCAGTCATCGACGCATGAGCAGTTCAGACAAAGAGCCGGTTGCCCCTTTCCGCCCGGAAGACACTGACGACCGCTTTCCCACGCATTGGAAGAGCGGATCTCTGAAATACGGTGACTTCACCGACTTGGCGAAAGGCGGAACAGCCATCCTCTACGCGGCCGTCGACAAAAACCTTCATCGCACCGTCGCATTCAAGACGCTGCACAAAGATCTTCGAGATTCGGAAATCGAGACCTGCCGGTTTGTCCGTGAAGCACGGGTGACAGCGAACATTCAACACCCGGGAACGGTCCCGGTGTATGAACTCGGACGGGATCGCGGCGGGAATCTTTTCTTCAGCATGAAGAAGGTCAACGGACGCGATCTCCGGGACATTCTGGCGGACCTCAAGGCCGAGATTCCCGACGTGATGGACGCGTTTCCCCTGCCCCGTTTGGTCGACATCCTTATCCAGATCGGCCAGACCGTGGCCTACGCCCATTCCGTCGGCGTCATTCACCGCGACCTCAAACCGGCGAATATACAGATCGGATCCTTTGGCGAGGTCGTGGTCCTTGACTGGGGCCTGGCGAAGATCGTCGGTGAGCCCCAGGTGGAACTCAAAGAGGGTCTGCGCGAGGTGGAAACAATCGTGGATGATCTCACCCTCACCCCGCCCGGTCGTCGCTATGGAACGCCACTTTACATGTCCCCTGAAATCGCCCGCGGGGATCCGGAGATCGACGGGCGCAGCGATGTTTTCAGTTTGGGGAACATGATGTTCGAACTCCTCACCCGCCAACAACTTCTCAGCGGCGAAACAGTGGATAAGGTCATCGACAATCTACTGAAGAAGCCACTCCGTTGGCCGACCAACGCCGCGCCTGAGCTGAAAATCCCCCGCGAATTGGAAGCGATCTGCGTGCGTGCGCTTCGGATCGAACCCGAAGACCGTTACCAAACCGTCCAAGAGTTCGTCGAAGACCTCCAACGCTACCGCCACGGTGAAGAAGTGTCGGTCTACAATTATTCAGGTCTCGAACGAATCAACCGATGGAACAATCGGAACGCCCTGACCCTGACCGCCCTGATCTCAGGATTCACCGGTTTTCTCCTGCACTGGCTGTTCAGCCGCTGACGGCGCGCCGCCGCCCGGCAATGCGGATCCGACTGATCAGCCAATCCGGAACAACTTCCGCGCGTTTCCGGACAGGATCTTCCGAAGAACTTCCTGACCCGGAGCCAGTCGCTGCAAAGCCTTCAACATGTTCGCCCCACGACAACTCGGACCACGACCCAGCACATCGTAGCAGTCGCTCCCAAACATCAGTTTGTTCTGGTGCCTTTCGAGAAACCCCATCGCGTGTTCCTCATCTCGGAGCAGCGCATTCAAACCGGAGCCCGCAGCGTGATCGCCGTACATGTTGGGAAAATCAGATAACAACTGATCCGAGATCCCCCCGGCGACAACCTTCCCTTTCGGATACATGGCAGCCTGTTCGTGCTGGCTGTCGATATTCCCCCAGAAGGTCTGGGCATGACCGATGAAATTCACCTTGGGATAGCGCTTGAGGATCTGGGGCATCCGTTCGATGCCGTGATTGTATTTCCCGTGTTGAAAATGCATCAGCACCGGCACCTGAAATTCGTTGGCGATGTCGTAAATCTGAAGCATCGGTTTCGAATCGATCTCCAGCCCAAACTTCTGTTCGCCAATCCCGATCGCTCCAAGTTTGAGATACTTCTCCAGGTTCCGCTTGGCCTCCGGAATATCCGGAACCTCGTTCGCAAAGAAGCGGAGATCCTTGGGGTGCTTTTGAAAAAGTTCATACGCCGCGTCCACGCTGGAACAGCCGGCGGCAAGTCCGTTGGACTTTCCATCATGCGTCGACGCACTCTTCGTTGGCGTCCCGGCTGGGAGCACGAACGAAATCGACATCCCCATCGCACGTTGATGCGCATACATCTTGTCCCCCGGACGTCCCTTGAACCCTGGATGCTGATGGATATCTACGACGGGCACATCCGCCGCCGCGAATGAATTGGACGCCAACGCCACCCCTGCCACTGCGGAGGTGGCGAGAAATGCACGGCGATTCACAGAGCTATCGGAGATCATGATCCAGCGTGTTCCGAGCCGTCGACACCCGCAAGCCAAACCGAATCGAATAATCGACCTTCCCAGGGGGGCTTTGAATTCACCTTGGAACCTAGGCTTGATCTGAGTCCCGTTCGGCATCTTCATCGCTCCGATGTCCACGGTTCGAATTCTATTTGCCATCGCTGTCCTAATCGCCAGCCCAAAAGGGCGTTCACTCGCCGCCGATCCCCGACCGGACGCGGGCGAACTTCCCCGACTTACAGCTCTTTCACCCAAGGACGCGCTCAAGTCGTTTCGTGTCCGCGAAGGTTTCCGCATGCAAACGGTTGCCGCCGAACCACTCGTGGCGGATCCGATGGCGATGACCTTTGATGCACAGGGACGAATGTATGTGGTGGAACTTCACGGCTATCCTGAAAAACGATTGGAACGCCTCGGCAAGATCAAACGCCTTACGGACACCGACGGCGACGGGGTCTTCGATCGCAGCACCGTGTTTGCGGAGAACCTCGGTTGGCCATCCGCAATCATCTGCTATGACGGTGGCGTCTTCGTGGGCTGCACGCCGGATATCTGGTTCATGCGCGACAACGACGGAGATGGAGAGGCGGACGAGAAGAAAGTCGTCTTCACGGGTTTCAGCCCTGGAACGCCCCGCGAAATCGCACCCCGACTCTTCAACAGTTTCCGCTGGGGTTTCGACAATCGGATCTACGCCGCATCCTCCATGAACGGCGGCATCGTTCGGCGCCCGGATCAGCCCGAGAAGGACACGAGTGATCTGCGGCGTCACGATTTTTCCTTCGATCCCCGAACCTTCGATCTGCGGAAGGAAAGCGGCACTGCCCAGCACGGACTGACCTTCAATCGTCGCGGCCACAAGTTCACCTGTCGGAACAGCAACCACATCATCACGATGCTGTATGACTGGCGCTACGCGGACAGGAATCCCCACTACACAATGCCGAATTGGAAACTCGACATCGGCAAGGAGGGTCGTTCCGCCAAGATCTTTCGTATCAGCCCCGATGAACCCTGGCGCGTACTCAGAACCCGTTGGCGGACGGACGGTCTTATCGCTGGATCAGCGGAAGGTGGCAAACCCTTCGGATTTTTCACGTCGGCCACCGGAGTGACCGTCTATCACGGCAACGCCTTTCCTAAAGACTTTCTTGGGTGCGCATTCATCGGGGCACCGGCGAACAACCTGGTGCATCGCAAAGTGTTTGACCATGACACGGTGCAACCGCTCGCTCGCCGCGCATCCGATGAACTGAATCGCGAGTTCATCGCCTCCACCGACAATTGGTTTCGTCCTGTTCAATTCGCAAACGCGCCGGACGGCACCCTCTACATCGCCGATCTGTACCGCGAACTGATCGAGGTCGCGCACGCGATTCCGGAATCGATCAAAGCTCATCTGAATATCTACAGCGGCACAGACCGGGGAAGAATCTACCGGGTCGTGCCCCACGGATTCCAACAACCGAAGTCGCCGGACTTTCGGAATGCAACGGTTCAACAGCTGGTTGCAACCCTGGCGCACCCAAACGGCTGGCACCGCGATACGGCATCACGACTCCTTTTCGAACGCAACGATGCGCAGACCGTGCCGCTGCTCAACGCCGCTTTGGAGCAATCCGGCGAGTTCGCCGGCCGCATCCGAGCTCTCTACCTGCTGCGTCATTTCAAATCGCTGAGCCAGGTCCATCTCTTGACGGCCATGAACGACCGCGCACCTGGAGTGCGGGAGCATGCCCTCAAACTTGGCGAGGAGGCGCTCAACAAAGGAACCGGCAATCCGGCGCTCTGGTCGCGGTTCAACGCACTGGTTGCGGATCCGGATCCCCGGGTGCGATTTCAATTGGCACTAAGCCTCGGCGAATCCCTCTCACCCACGCGCATCGGAATACTGGCTCAACTCGCACTGAACGAATCTGATCCGTGGATCCACGCGGCAATCCTGAGTTCCTTAAAAACGGGCGCAGTTGAACTTTTCCAAGAATTGAGTGCCAACAAGCAGCCGGCGAATGAGGCATTCCTCAGGGACCTGATCCAATTGATCGGCGCTTCCAAATCAGGGGTCTCCAAAGCGATCAACCAAATCGTTCAAGACCTCGATACAGATCGTGCTCTCGTCCACACGGCCGCACTTGGTGCCGGTCTTCGCCGAAGCCGAAGCTCCCTGCGAGCCGCCGATTCAGGCAACCGCCTGAAACCAGTGTTCGACCGCGCACTCAAACTCGCCGGCGGAACGAGACAGAAGGCGCCCGGTCGGATCGACGCGGTCAAGTGCCTGGCTTATGCAAGGTTCGAAACCGTCGGTCCGACACTCATCGGCCTGATCAATATCAGTGAGCCTGAACCTCTTCAGCTGGCGGCGCTGAATTCTCTGGATGAGTTTTCCGGGGCAAGTATTCCCCTTACGCTTATCGAGCGTTGGTCCGTTCTCACGCCCGCTCTGCGAGCCCGAGCCATGCGTCTGTTTTTGCGTCGCTCCGCTTTCACCATGATTCTGTTGCGCGCTATCGAACGCGGACAGATCAGCAGCCAGGATATTCCCGCCACCCGGATCCGATACCTGCGAAGCCATGCGAACCAAGAGGTTCGTGCCCAGGCAGAAACGATTTTGGGCAAAAAGACTACGACGCCCCGCGCCCAGGTAATCACGCAGTTCATGACCGCCCTGAATCGCAACGGAAGGCCAGATGACGGAGCAAAGATATTCACCGCCCGCTGTGCCACCTGCCATCGCTTCAAGGGGCAGGGTCACGTGTTGGGTCCGGATCTCGAAACAACCCGCAGCTGGAGTGGCGAGGAGCTTTTGACCCACATCCTCGACCCCAATCGCAAGGTCGAACCCAATCAGCGCGCGTATGCCATCGAAACGAAGAGCGGCGAAAGTTATCTCGGCCTGATCGCCTCCGAATCGTCAGGGGCCGTCGCGCTCAGGATGCCGCTCGGAATCACGACGAGCATTCCCCGGGCGAATATCAGATCGCTCAGGAGTCAGGGCGTATCACTTATGCCTGAAGGCCTTGAGTTTGAACTGAGTGCGCAAGGGATGGCCGACTTGATCGCCTTCCTGAAAAAGTGAGCTGACTCGCCCGAGATTCGATCTCAGGGTTTGCGCCAGTCCAGGACCTTCAGGCGCACTGAAGCATCCCCTCGGTACTCGTTGATCTCGGGGACACAGGCCAGATCAAAGGTTCCGGTCGGCAACGGTTTGTCACCCGAGTTCCACCAGATGGCATCGACGCGTTCGGGTCCGTTGCTCAGCTTGAGGATGCGATGCTGTTTCGATTTCCCGATCGTGCGGGGCGGCTGATGCATGAACACGTCGCGCACGATCACCTGAACCGACGGATTACCCTGGCCAAATGGTTCCATGCGCGCGAGCTCCCGCGTGGCTTCAAAACCGATCTCGTTGAGATCCACCTCGGCGTCCAGGCGTAGCGGTGGAAGAAGATCTTCTGCCTTGATTTCTCGACGCGCGATTTCGTTGAGGCGTACGCGAAATTCATCCACCCGTTCGGGCCGGATACTGACTCCGGCAGCCATCGCATGTCCTCCATGGCGCAGAAGCAGGTCGTCACATTCGCGTAACGCGGCGGCGAGATCGAAGCCTTCCACACTGCGTCCGGAGCCCCGCCACTCATCACCTTCGCCACCGAGAATAAAGGTCGGACGATAGAACTCGCGGAGTACACGAGAGGCGACGATTCCAACCACCCCAATATGCCAAAGTGGTTCACCCTGCACGATGGCAAAGTCCTTATCCGGATCAAAACGGTTGCGCAGATCACCCATCACCTGATCCACAATTCCTCGCTCGATCTGCTGACGTTCCTGATTCCGCGAATCCAATTCGCGGGCAATCCCGGCGGCTTCTGCTCCATCGGTGGAGGTAAGAAGATTCAATGCATCCATCGCCGTTTCCAGCCGACCGGCCGCGTTCAGTCGGGGGCCCAACTGAAACCCGACCTCATAAACACCGACCGGACTATTGCACTGCGCAACGTCCTTCAACGCCTTCAACCCGAGCCGGGTAGTGCCGGATAGACGCGGCAACCCGCCGGTGGTCAAAATTCGGTTCTCATCGCGCAAGGGAACGATGTCCGCGATGGTCCCCATCGCTACGAGGTCCAAGAGTTCGCGAATGTCGCAGTCCGCGGCGGCGGATTCGCCGAGTTCACGTCCACGTTTCACTAGCGCGTGGGCCAATTTGAACGCCAGCCCGGCCGAGCAAAGCTCTTGGAAGCGATCACCGAGCTGTGGATTGACCAGCGCGCTAGCATCGGGTGCCGGGTCTGAAACCTGATGGTGATCGAGCACTATCGTGTCAATCCCCTGCTCCTTCAGCAGTTGAATACTTTCGACCGCCGTGGACCCACAATCGACCGCCAAGAGCAGCCGGGGAGAGTGTTTTGCGACGCAGTTCTCAACCGCTTCCCGACTCAGTCCGTAACCTTCTTCGAAACGATGCGGCAGATAGGAATTCACCCGCCAACCGAGCCGACCGAGGATCTCAAGCATCAACGTGGTGGAGGTGACTCCATCCACATCATAGTCGCCGAAGACGACCACAAGTTCATCCCGCTCCCGAGCCTGATGCAGACGCCCCACCGCCGCTTCCATGTTCGGAAGCAAAAACGGATCGGCCAGATTCTTTAGTTTGGGATGAAGGAAGGTCTCAATCGCGTGAGGTTCGGAGTGACCGCGATTCACCAGACATTGGGCCAGCAATCGTGAGACACCAAATTGGGTGGCGAGTTTTTCCGTCAGCAGCGGTTGGGCTGGTGCCAGATTCCATCGATACTTCACGATTCGCTCTTCTCGGAGGTCTCGCCCACCCCCTCTTCGCCTGGCTCCGGATCATCGGACTCATGGTACAGATCCGCGTCTGGATGCTTCCGCGCGGTTCCAATGGAGACAATAATCGAAGTGAGGATGATGCCGGCCACGATGTAGAGACTGGCGATCACAGAAATACGGTAGTCAACCATTTCACCCAACATCTTGCCGCCGATAAATACCAGCACCAGCGAGAGTCCGAATTTCAGGTAGCGGAAGTAGTCGATGGCGTTCGCGAGTACGAAGTAGAGCGACCGCAGACCGAGAATCGCGAATACGTTCGAGGTGAAAATGATGAACTCCTTCTGAGTGACAGCGAAGATTGCGGGAATCGAGTCCAGGGCAAACACCAGATCGGTCGTCTCGATCATCACCAGCACGATGGCAAGCGGCGTCAGGGCGCGCTTCCCATTCATCGTCGTCACAAAATTCTGGCCTTCGAAGTCATTCGTAACCGGGAAGAGCTTGCGAGCCAATTTGACCACCGGATTCTTCTCTGGTTCCACACCGTCATCCTCGGATTGAAGCAACATCTTGACGCCGGAATACACCAGAAACAGACCGAAAAAATACAGTACCCAGTGGAACTCCCGAATCAGCGCGGCACCGGCAACGATCATCACCCCGCGCATCACCAACGCCCCCATGATCCCCCAGAAGAGAACGCGATGCTGGAGATGGCTGGGAACGCGGAAGTACGAGAAGATCAGCGCGATAACAAACACGTTATCCATCGAGAGCGAGAGCTCGATGATGTAACCAGTGACGAACTCCGTGCCCTCGGTAAAACCGCGATAGACCGCGATGTAACTGCCAAAGAGGAGTGCCAACGACGCCCAAAGCCCCGACCAGGCCAAGGCCTCGCGAAAGTTCACCTTGCGCGCTTTGCGGTGGAACACGCCCAAGTCGAGCGCGAGAAAGAAGAGCACGGCACCAATAAAACAGATCCAGTGCATGGGCGTAATCGCCATATGCTGAATCCCTTCCACGACGTTGGTCGGTGCATCCATTCGGTGTTGGGTTCGACACGTTGCGCGGGATTCAATCCCGCCGCGCTCAGACTGTCGCGGCCGCAGCCTCGTCAGCCGCAACCTGCGGATTGCTCATCTTCGGGCGTTCGCCCTTGTGCCACCAAAGCACAATGGCACTCGCAACATAAATACTGGAATAGGTTCCGACCACGACACCGATCAGGAGCGTGAGCGCGAAATCATGAATGACGCCGCCGCCGAACAACCAGAGCGAGAAAACCGCAAACAGCGTGGTCCCCGAGGTGATCACCGTGCGGGACAGGGTCTGATTGATCGCCTTGTTGATGATCTGAAGGAACGTTCCCTTGATTCCCAATTTCAGATCCTCACGAATACGATCGAAAATGACGATCGTGTCATTGATGGAGAAACCGATGATCGTCAGCAAGGCCGCCACAATCGGCGCACTCAGCTGACCGCCGAGCAGGATGAACAGCCCCAAGGTGACGAGGAAATCGTGCAGGACTGCGATCACGGCCGCGACTGAGAACGAGAATTCGAAGCGGACACCGACGTAGAACAGAATTCCGAACAACGCGAGAACCACCGAGAAGAACGCGGATGAAAGGATCTCCTTCCCGATCACGGCGCCCACCTGACGTTTTGAAAGTTCCTTGAACCCAGAATCTCCGAAATTGGCAGTCAGGGCTTCCGATACAGCAGTCCCAGCGCCACTGGGAGTGGTGATACGGAGACGCTCGCCGCCAGAATCACCCAAGTTCTTCTGATATTGGATCATCACATCAGACCCAATCGCCTCACCGGCGTCGCCAAACTTGACGGCTTCGATCACGGGACGCAGCTCTTTGATATCTACCTTCCTTTCAAAGGCGAGCGTAAGTGCATCACCACCGACGAAGTCCACGCCGAGTGCCTGCTTGCCTTTCACACCGATCCCCAGACCAACGCCCAACACCAGGATAATTCCCGAAACGATCGCGGCTGGTTTGGCATAGTTGAGGAACTGGATTTTCGTACCGTCAACAATCGACAACATTTTCACCTGCTTGATCATCCCGCGCTCGATCAGGAAGTCGAAGCACAGCCGCGTGACAATCAGGGCGGTGAACATCGAAGCGCAGATACCAATCGTCAGCGTGACACCAAAACCTTTGACCGGTCCCGTTCCCAGATAGATCAGGATGATCGAGGCAATCAGCGTGGTGACATTCGAATCGAAAATGGTCCCCCAAGCTTTGTCATAGCCGGAGTTCACTGCGCCACGCAGAGATTTACCCAGTTTGAGTTCCTCGCGGATGCGTTCATAGATCAGCACGTTGGCATCCACTGCCATGCCGATGGTCAGCACGATACCGGCGATACCCGGGAGGGTGAAGGTTGCTCCCAGCGAGCACATGACACCGAGCAGCAATACCAGATTGAGTCCCAACGCGATGTTCGCCAGCACACCAGCCACGAGGTAGTAGCAGAGCATGAAAATCGCCACCGTGATAATCCCGATCAGAGCGGCATTCTTACCGCTGCGGACTGAGTCTTTCCCTAGCAGTGGATCCACTTCCTCGATGTCGAGGAGCGTGACCGGTGTCTCCAAGGGATTCTCCAAAACTTGGGCAAGGTCACTGGCTTCCTTGTAGGTGAAATCTCCTTCAATGATGCCACTGCCCCTAATCTCGCCGTTAATGTTGGGAGCCGATTTCAATTCACCATCGAGGACAATGGCAAGTCGGTTCCCGATGTTGTTACGTGTGACTTCGCCAAATAACTGCGCGCCTTCCGTATTCAGGGCGAACGCGATGTGCGGCTGCATGGTGAGCACATTTTTGTCGACGTAAGCCTGAGTAATGTATTTGCCGGTCAGTTCGGCTCGGCGGCGCACCAGCATTTCTTCAATCCGGGTTGTGCCGTCTTCCTGCTTTTGCGAAAGCTTGAGGGTTTCATACCCGGGAGCCATCAGGCCCTGTTCCACATGGGATGCGCTTTGGGGATGAACAATCCTGAACTCAAGAAACGCAGGTTGGGTCAGTTTTTCAATGACGCCCTTGCGTTCACTGCTGTTCAGGCCGGGCATCTGGATGATGATGCGATCCGTTCCTTCCGCTCGGATGATCGGTTCAGCCACGCCAAACTTATCCACCCGGGCGCGGAGCACGGTGATCGCCTGCTCTTGGAGAGCAGCCGTGTCGGAAACGTTCTCAACCTTGGATTTATCGAGTCCGACAATAAATGAGGAACCGCCCCGCAGGTCCAACCCCTCGCGAAACTTTCCGGCGGCTGCCCGCTGCACGCGACTAAGGATCGCCTGATTCGGATCGAGCTGCCCCTTGACACTGAAATTGAAATAGTTTGTCAGATAGTTTGTCCCCACAGCATCCGCGAGACATCGATACTCCCGCGGCGGATCATTTGTATCGTTGGCAAAATTCTGTTTGGCCTGCTCGACAATCCCATTGAATGCAGCGTCGCGTTTGATGGCCTGCTCTTGGAAGACCAGGATCACGCTACGATCCTGCATAGGGATCATTTCAAAAATGGCCCACGCGGCCACGAACAGGACGACAATCGTTCTGAAAGTATTATTTCGTTTCATGCTGGAACTTTACCTCTACGGAAATCTGCGGTTGCGGGGGTCAGGGTTTGGCCTTCTGAGTCACGCTCGTTTTGAGAACTTCGAGCTTGGTCTCATCGGATCGAATCATGACCGTATTGTCGCGGACGGTGATCACCGTGCCGACAATGCCGCCATTCGTGTAAATCTCATCCCCTTTTTGAAGCGTTTTGCGCATCTTCTCGCGCTGTTTCTCCTGCTTCATCTGCGGACGCAGCAGAATGAACCAGAAAACAAAAATCATCACCAGCAACGGGACCATGCTCACCCAAAACGGGGGCTGATCGGCACCTTCTTTGGCCGGACCGGACAATGCCAGCAAAACGTAAAAATTCCCAAAAAACATATGCAAAATAGAGCCGGAGAAAATACGGAGGACGCTCCTTTTGGCAAGCGAAACCTTTGGCTAATTCAGCGCCACCCCCTCAAAACGAGTCACTAACCGTCGTCACGACGACCGCAGCCCCGCGGATCAGCCCGGGTAAAATTGAGCAATGATGGCGAGGGTTGCGAATCTGCGAAGGACCTAAGAGCAGTGTTTCAGCCGTTCTTAACCCTTGGCAGCACGTCGGCTGAGGAGCAGCGTGAATCTCAGATTCTCACTTCAGCTCGGTAAAAAAGCGCTCCCAGCGCGGAGACCACGCGTTATCGCGATCGAAGGAAAGCACCACCGAAGTGGCCTGGCCGACAATATGATCCTCAGGAACAAATCCGAAATACCGGGAGTCACTGCTCATATCTCGATTGTCGCCGAGCATCAGATAGTGCCCTTCCGGAACTTGCACCGGGGCGAAGGTGTGATGCGCCTTCGTTCTCGGGGTGGCCATTACCAGGTGTTCCGCTCCAAGGATGGTTTCAACCGCAAACCGGCGGCGCAGGTTTTGCTTGTTTGGCGGTTGCGGGGCCTCCCCGGTTTCCACCCGCCGATACGTCGCGCTTTCTCCGTTGATGAGAAGCGAATTGTGGGCCATCCCCACCTTATCCCCCGGCAGGCCGATGACGCGTTTGATCATGCGCGTGCCATCTTGGGGCGAAAAGAAAACCACCACATCTCCCCGTCGCGGAGAATCCCAGGTGGCAATCTGAAGCCGGGAGAATGGAATCTTCAGATCGTAGGCGAGCTTGTTCACCCACACGCGGTCGCCTTCGAAGATCGCCGGATTCATCGAACCGGTCGGAACGTCATTCCAATCGGCAACGGTGGACCGGACGATACACATGACGACGAAGAAAATCAGTAGCGGGCGTCCCCATTCCCGCCAAACCTGCTCCGGGGTTCGGGGTGCCTTTTTCTTTTGCTCCGGTTTCGCTTCCGGGGGCACTGGTTCTTCCGGCTCGTCCATGTGGTGTAGTTGGAGAGTTGATAACGGTAAACGTTCAATGTCACGCGCGAACGATGCGGACCATTGCTCGAAAATCCACCGGATCTGAGTAATCTGGCACACAAATTGTGCAGCAAAGTGCGGGCCATCGTAAGCGGCTGAACTGAAATTATAACAAGTATTTTCGGGCCCGATCACTTGCGGAGAATCAGTGCGTATGATTATGTCTTAGCTTGTATGGTCGGAGCATCTCCGATCTGAACCAGAGTCTGAACAAATGCATACCGCAACAGTTCCCTCTCCGAGCAGACCCAAGAACTTCTCGGCACAGCAAACCATCGATCCTGTAACCTTCACCTGCGACGCACCCGATGCCAAATCGGTGTATCTGTCCGGCGATTTCAATGATTGGGACCCTGATGCCCATCCAATGAAACGAATGCCCGATGGAACGTGGAAGAGCAAAATCCAGCTGAATCCGGGCGAACACCACTACTGGTTTCTGGTGGATGGCAAAGCCACGCTCGATCCCAAGGCCCACGGCCGCGCACACGACATCGAGAACCATCGCGTCTCCCGCGTAACCGTCGACTATATCTGAGGCAACACCACCTTCACTGGCGATGGTCCGATCCCCTCGTCGGCAGTTCAACACCTCCCCTCCCAAATCCCACCCTTACGCCGCATAGACAACCAATGCCGACTGGCGTCATCGTGCCCAAATGGCCCTCGGAACATTCCTCGTCGGTGACCTCACCGCAGTCATTGGGGACAACGACTCCCACGAAAAATATCGCGCCGGTTACAAAGTCATCTGGAGCCTTCAACATCGGACGGGCTCCCTAAGTATCTTCGTCCCCGGAATCGCCGGAATGAATCTCGAGCACATTTTTGACGGCCGAAATATCGAGGACCAAAATGTCTTCTTTGAGCCGCGAAATTCCCCCATGCGCTAACGGAAGATCAGCGATACCGAAGCCGAACAGCATCGATATGACCTTCACCTGCCGGGCGACGCAGCACGCGTTCAAACACAACTGAATCGGCATTTTTTGGGCCAGCTACATCAACGGCCCGGAGGACAAAAGCATCTACTTTCAAGGAGGCTGCCCGAACCGTCTCGGCAACTGGTCCCAACTGGTTTCCCAAGAACACAACGACGAAGGCACCGTAATCCACAAAGATGACCGGCAGAAACTGGAGTTCGAGAATGGCCGCGACACGCTGTTCAAAAACTACTCCCGGATGGTGTTCGAGGAACCCTTCTGCTACGGCAACTTCGAGAATCACACCAGGACGGTCATGTTCGATCGCCCCAAGGAAATCCGTTTCACCCAGTCCCCGTCCGGCGGCGGGAACAATCCCGCCTTCGAGACCACGAACCCGGCTTGGGACTTCCAATGGATCATCCCGAACTACGATGTGAACATTGATTACACCCTCCGCTGCCGCGCCGCCTTCCGCAAAAAATTTGCCCGCAATGAAATCCGGGCAGAATACAATTCATGGAAGCAGTAGCCGCGATTGCGGGCATTTCGGTCGCTGTGCTGTCCACTTGGCGGTGCGGCGTCAATTCCTGAAAGGTGCCATCGGTATCACAGTCGGCCGTCCCCGTTCGATCCGCGTGGGGCCCTATCCGATGTCCCGCGACAACGAAACGGGCAATTGCGATTGGGTCGAGAGCTGAGCAGGTCTGAGGAATGGCAGATTCCCGCAAGAAATTCGTTGTCAACAGGGCACAAATACAAAAAATACAGATTCGACAGGACAATATAGACAATTGCCGCATGTTATCGGATGATCGTCCCGCGTTACGCGGGACATCCCTGAAAACATCCATGAGAAGCGGAAAAGAACTAATTTTGGCGACCAAGCCATTTGCCCAGGATTCGACAATCCGAAGCTGGTGGTGCGTTCTTTCGACCGGTGGCCTCCTGCTCGCGGCCATGGTGGGGACAATCCTGCTGGAACAACTCGAGTTGAGAATTGCCTCCAGTGTGCTCGCCGGCCTCTTCGCGCTCCGCTTCTTCGTCATCTACCATGACCACCAGCATCTCGCCATCCTCTCCCGCTCCCGCTTGGCGGATGTGCTCATGCGGATTTTTGGGCTCCTGGCGCTAAGTCCCACGAGTGTCTGGAAGAGTTCCCACAACTACCATCATAAACACAATTCCAAACTGCGCAGCGCCCACATCGGCTCGTTTCCGGTGATGACCAAGGAGGCCTTTCTCAAGGCTCCAAAATCCACCCGGCGCAACTACCTGTTCATCCGACATCCGCTCACGATCCTGTTCGGGTATATCTTCGCGTTTCTCTGGGGCATGTGCCTGTCTCCGTTCTTCAACCAACCCCGGCAACACGCCGATTGCCTCCTTGGCTTCATCCTGCACGTCACTCTGATTGGCTGGCTGGGGACCTACTTCGGTTGGCTCGCGGCGGTCCTCGCGTTGATTGTTCCCTGCTTTATCATGCATGGCATCGGAGCGTATCTCTTCTACGCCCAGCATAATTTTTCCGGAGTCTCATTCGCGGACAAGGGAGGCTGGACCTACGAGAAGGCGGCGATGGATTCTTCCAGTTTCATGGTCACCGGCCCAATCATGCGCTGGTTCACGGCGAACATCGGTTACCATCACATTCATCATCTCAACGCCAAGGTGCCGTTCTATCGCCTGCCGGAAGTGATGCAAGCCATCCCGGAACTGAATTCTCCCAAACGCACTTCCCTGAACCCGGTGGAAATCTTCCGCTGTCTTCGGCTGAAAGTGTGGGACCCCGAGACGCAACAGATGCTAAGCCTCCGGGAATTGCGATCCGCTGGAAGCCCCGCCTGATACGTTCCCTTCGACATCGCCCCTGCGGATCCGATCCCGGGAATGGCACCGAAACCCAACATCCATCCCGACTTGCGCAATGTCTCATACCGCCGCCCAACTCGCTGAAGAAGTCCGGGGTGAAGTCCTCGGCGACGGCTCCACCCCTTTGACCGGATTCGCCCCTGCCGCCGCGGCACGCGCCGGAGACCTCACCTTCGCCGAACAGGAATCCTATCTCGCCACCGCCGAACAGAGCGAAGCCTCGGCGATTCTTGTTCCGGAAGGAATCACCGCTTCTGCCAAGGTGCTGATCCGAGTGGCAAATCCTAGGATCGCGATGGCGCGTCTGCTGCCGATCTTCTTTCCGCCCGAGCAGTTCGAGCCCGGCATTCACCCTAGCGCAGAGATTGCCGCCACCGCCGAAGTGGACGCTTCCGCCCATATCGGCGCGGGTTGCGTGGTGCGGGACGGGGCAAACATTGGGCCCCGCTCAGTACTTATGGCCGGCAACCACATCGGACGCGGTGCCCTGATCGGCGAAGACTGCTGCCTGCATCCAAACGTGGTCGTTTATCAGCGGTCGCAAATCGGCAACCGGGTCACGATCCACGCCGGCAGCGCCATCGGCTCCGACGGCTACGGCTACGTGCTCGACGAAGGTGCGCATCGCAAGATCCTTCAGGTTGGCAATGTGATCATTCATGACGATGTCGAGATCGGAGCCAACGCCGCCATCGATCGCGGCGCCCTTGGATCCACCGTCATCGGAGCCGGAACCAAAATCGACAACCTCGTCCACATCGCCCACAACGTTGTTATCGGGCGTCACTGCATCATCACCGGTCAGGTCGGGTTTGGTGGCAGCACCAAGCTGGGAGACTACGTCGTCATCGCCGCGCAATCCGGGATCGCCGACCATCTCACCATCGGAAACCAGGTCACCATCGCCGCCAAGACCGGCGTCATGCGCGACATTCCTGATGGCGGCAAAGTATTTGGCATTCCCGCCACGCCTCACAAACAAGCCAAACGCCAAATCGTTGCCACCCAGCAATTACCCGAGCTGATCCGCCGCACACGGGAACTGGAAAAGCAGCTCGAAGAACTCAAAGCCCGCCTGCCCGCGGAATAGCGCGCCACCGGTGGCGGCGAGCGTGAGCGAGTGGAGGATTCGGTGGGGCATTCATGGCCAGCCAAAGCCAGCCGACGGCAACTCAGGCATTCGTGGAATGAGCATTGCCCGCCCGCTCTCAACGCGCCTCGACATGCACCCAAACATGCCCGGCCGCAACCACGCCAAACTCATTGATGCGCTGCGCTCGCACAACATAATCGCCCGCTGTCTTAAAGCGATGCACCGTCTCCGCATACCCCTTGGGATCAAGCTTCTTGGCATTCCCATCAGAGCGAACTTTGAGCGGCGCAGTCCCATCACCAAAGTTCCAGGTTTCATGCCCCTCACGTGATTGCCCGGAGATGAACGACCGAACCTTGAACGTCACCGGATCCCCGGCCCGGACGCCCAAGCTCGGATAATAGTTCGGATGCACAGTGGTGATGTGCCGCTCCGGATGCTTGCGATCATAGACGACCACGACGGCAAAATCATAAGCCACGTTCCCTTTGGCGTCGGTGACCTTAAGGATCTCGCTGTGCCGACCGGGAGTGTTGTAGGTGTGTTTCGCTTTCTTGCCGAACGCCTTCGTCCCGTCGCCGAAGGTCCACTCGTATTTTGCAATCTTGCCCGCCGCCCACGACTTCGAACCATCCAACGTGACGCTCTCACCGGTCCACAGCAGTTGATGCGGCCGGGCGACGGCGATGACCTTCGGCTCGTGCTCCGCCACATAGGCCTGCCAAAGAAAGGCGTATCCCTCCTGGGTTCCCCACTCACCCGATGGCTGCCGACTCTTGACCTCAAAATGCAGATGCGTCCATCCGCCGCTACCGCCTTCCTTGCCCAAGGTGCCAATTCGTTGTCCTCTCTTCACCCGGACACCCGGTTTGATGGCGGGATCGATCGTCTTCAGATGACTGTTCCGATAGTACCAGCCGCGATCGTCCAACAGATAGACCACATCGTAACGCGGTCCCACCGGCGTGTTCATACGATGCTTCGGCAAGGTTTTCCCGGCCGCCGAAACCACCAATGCGTCCACCGCAGAAACGATTTCTACCAGCCCTTCACTGCCGCCGATGTCGAGCCCGGTGTGGTAGTAGATGCTCCCCCGGTTCGGCCGTTCACCACCGTCGACATAGACCGGATCGTTCGCCATCTGCGTGTCTGTAGCGAACCACTTCTGTTTCGCGGGATAGACAAAACTGTCCGGCCTGATCCAAGGGGAGCCAGCGGGCCAAAGCCGCAGCCGCGCATCCTTCTTCAAGCCCCATGAGCCCGGTTTGCCTTTGGTGTGATAGCCCTTCGTCACCGCGCAATCGATCTGCACTCCGCCCACCTTGCGCGGTAAATTGTAAGTTGCGGCCACCAGGGTCGCCGGCTTGCCGTTTACCTCCACCGTGACTTCAGCCCGGCGCACGGCACCATTGACGGAATCCAACTTCTCCTTCACGCCGATCAAACGGACCTTCGCCTCGCTGCCATCGGAAAGTTCGACAGTCGCCTGCTCGCCAACGATAAGGTCCACAGTTCGGACCAGAGGAGCCATGGTCGCGGCCGCGCTCAAAGGCACTTCTTGGCAGCAGAGACCTGCGACAAGCAAAATAGGGATTCGGTGCATGACCGAATTATGGGGACGATTGGCCCAGCCGCAATCCAAGGAACATTTCAAGAAATCGGGAAGTCATGAGCGCTCCTTTCAGGGAACCGGCATAATCCATGAGCAGGAATTTTTGTCGGAATTTTTGTCGGTTGCCAATTTCTCAATCGGTAACATTATCTGAAGGATGGGCTTGATCAGCATCGGTAGTTCAACAAGTGAGAAAGAAGCAGCCATGCGAGCGGCAGTTTCAAACAACGGTCGTTCGTTGTGGGAGCTTTCTCAGGAATCGCCGGCCTTGACCATTTTCTTGAGGCATCTTGGCTGCACCTTTTGCAAGGAAGCAGTCAGGGACGCCGCAATGCAGCGGGCTGACATTCAGGCAGGCGGAGCCACGATTATTTTCGTTCACATGGCACCAGAGGTGAATGCCGCAGAATTCTTTCAGCGATACGACCTCACCGATGTTGAGCGGATCAGCGATCCGGAAGGACACCTCTATCGGGCGTTCGGCTTGGAGCGTGCAGGCCTCTCCGAAATGCTAAGTCCCTCGGTCTGGGTTCGGGGTATTTCTGCCATCCTCGGCGGCAACCTTCCGGGAATTCCCCGGGGCGATATGCTCCGCATGCCGGGTGCCTTCGTCATCAACCAGGGCAAGGTAACCAAGAGCCACTTTCATCGAACTATCGCTGAACGACCGGATTTCGCCCGCTTCTCGGAAGATGCACTGACGGCATGCCGGTCCTGAAGCAGAGTCCCAGCTAGGATTGAGCGTGCCCCACACGCCAGCCTTGAATCTCACCAACGCCGGCTCAACTGCCTTGGCGATCACTCAAGGAATCAACATTCACAGCGGCGGACTTCTGGAAGAGCAAAGCCGGCACATTCAGAATCCACTTTTAAAAAATGCCGTCCACTGCGCGGTTACGCCTCAACGATCCGCTGAATTCGACGTCTTGAAAAACGTCACTCCACTACCCTAATCGGCTTGATCTCACCAAGCCGATTGCCATGCTACCGGCCATTCCCATGAAGAAGCTCTTCACTGTCCTATTGCTAAGTCTCGCTCCCTTCGCCCTCAGTCTTGGCGCGCGGCCGAACATCGTCTTCATTCTGGCTGACGACCTTGGCTATTCCGAACTCGGCAGCTACGGCCAAAAGAAGATCAAGACTCCCTACCTGGACAAGCTCGCGAAGCAGGGAATGCGCTTCACCGCCAACTACTGTGGCAACGCTGTCTGTGCACCCTCCCGATGCGTCCTGATGACCGGCAAACATCCCGGCCACGCCATCGTCCGCAACAACCGCTCGATGAAGAGCGTTGGCGAGCCCGAAGGCCAGCACCCGATCCCCGCCTCCGAAGTCACGATTGCCGAGCTCCTGAAAACGGAAGGCTACGCCTGCGGTGCCTTTGGCAAATGGGGCCTCGGCAACACCTGGTCCGAAGGCAATCCAACCAGGCAGGGCTTCGACCGTTTCTTTGGCTTCAACTGCCAGGGCCACGCCCACAGTTACTACCCGGCCACGCTTTGGAGCAACAACGAGAAGATCAAACTCAACAACAACCCCGAAATCCCCGGACATGCCTCCCTGCCGGAGGACGCCGATGAAAACGATCCCCAGAGCTACGATGCCTTCAAAGGCCAAGATTACGCCCCCGATCGCATCAACGAGCAGGCGCTCGAATTCATCCGCCGACATCAAGACGAACCCTTCTTCCTCTATTACCCCACCGTCATTCCGCATGTCGCCCTGCACGTCCCCGACGAGGAATTGAAACCCTACCTCGCCCTGAAATGGAACGATCCGCCCTTCACCCGCCGCAGCGGCTACGGCTACACCCCACACTTCACCCCGCGTGCCGCCTACGCCGCGATGATCACCCGGATGGATCGCTACATCGGCAACATTCTGAAACTCCTCAAGGAACTGAAGCTCGAAGATAACACCATTGTCGTCTTCACTTCCGACAACGGCACCACCCACCTGAAGGAAGAGGTCGATTTCGATTTCTTCGAAAGCGTGACTCCGCTTCGAGGTCTCAAAGGATCCCTGTATGAAGGAGGGATCCGAGTCCCGCTGATCGTCCGCTGGCCCGGCCAGGTGAAACCCAATACCAAGTCAGCCTACCAGACCGGCTTCGAAGATTGGATGCCCACCCTCCTCGATCTGATCAATGCCAACACGAAGGCACCGGCCGGCACGGACGGCATCAGCATCGCCCCCACTCTGCTCGGTAAGAAACAGAAAGCCCGCAAGTTCCTCTACCGTGAGTTCGGCGGCTATGGCGGACAGCAGGCGGTGTGGATGGGCAAATGGAAAGGCATCCGCCAAAACATCGTCCGCAAGAGCAACAAGACCCCGCTCAAGATCGAACTCTTCGATCTGAAGAAGGACATCTCAGAATCAACCGATGTCGCCGCGAAGAACCCCAAAGTTCTCGCCCGCATCGAAAAGCTCATGACCGAGCAGCACGCCCCTTCCGATATCTTCAAGATGGCTCCCATCGAAACCAAGAAATGAAAAACCTTATCCCACTGCTTGCAGCATCATTGCTGGCGAGCCAATCCCTCCCCGCCGCGAACCAGACCTACGATCTGGTCATCTACGGCGGAAGCAGCGCGGGAATTGCCGCGGCGGTCCAAGCCAAGCGCATGAATCGTTCGGTCATTGTCATCGAACCCACCAAACGGATCGGTGGACTGACGACCGGTGGCCTCGGCCAGACTGATATCGGTAACAAAGCCGCCATCGGCGGAATCGCCCGCGAGTTCTACCAGGCCATCCGCCAGCACTACAACGACCTCAAGGCATGGAAATGGCAGAAACCGGAAACCTATAAAGGCGGCGGCCAATCTCGCACCGGCGCCGCCGAGGAAACCATGTGGACCTTCGAACCCAGCGTCGCCCTCAAGGTCTATCAACACTGGGTCAAAGACAACGGCATCGAAGTCGTGTACGAACAACGCCTCGATCGCCAATCCGGGGTCAGCACCACGAAACAGAAGCCCTTTCGCATCACCGCGATCCAAATGGAGTCCGGCCAGATCTATCGCGGCCGGATGTTCATCGACGCCACCTACGAAGGCGACCTGCTCGCCGCCGCCAACGTCAGCTACACCTACGGCCGCGAAGGCAATACCCAGTATGACGAAACACTGAACGGCGTCCAAACCCGCCACGCCCGCAGTCATCAACTCAAGCAGGGCATCGATCCCTACCTCAAACCCGGCGACCGAAAGAGCGGACTGCTCCCGCACATCGATCCCGCCGGTCCCGGGGAGGAAGGCAGTTCCGATCACCGCATCCAGGCCTATTGCTTCCGCATGTGCCTTACCGATCATCTGGACAACCGCATCCCGTTTCACAAACCGGCAGGTTACAACGAACTCTGGTATGAGCTGCTTCTCCGAAACTACGAAGCCGGCGAACGTGGTGCCCCTTGGATCAATTCCGGCATGCCGAACCGCAAGACGGACACCAACAACCGCCTCGGCTTCTCCACCGATTTCATCGGCCAGAATTACGACTACCCGGAAGCCTCTTACGCCGAACGTGCAAAGATCATCGCCCAACATCGGCTCTATCAACAGGGACTCGTCTGGACGCTCGCGAATCACCCCCGCATCCCTGAGCACATCCGCCAGGAAGTCTCCCGCTGGGGCATGTCAAAAGATGAATTCACGGATGGCAACGGCTGGCAGGAACAACTCTACATCCGCGAGGCCCGTCGCCTGGTCAGTGACTACGTCATGACCCAGAACGACTGTCAGGGAAAGCGCACTGCCGAAGACCCGATCAGCCTCGCCGCCTACACCATGGATTCCCACAACCAGCAGCGCTACGTCGATGCCAAAGGTCAGGTCCGCAATGAAGGCGACGTCCAGGTCGGCGGCTTCTCCCCCTATCCGATCAGTTACCGCTCCATCGTTCCGAAGAAATCCGAATGCGCCAACCTCTTCGCTCCCATCTGTCTCTCGGCCACCCATATCGCCTTCGGTTCCATCCGCATGGAACCCGTGTTCATGGTCCTGGGCCAATCCGCTGCGACCGCCGCCGCCCAGGCAATCGACAGCAAAACCGCCGTGCAGGATATTGATTACCCCAGACTCCGCGAACGCCTCCTCGCCGATAAACAGGTCCTGGTTTGGACCGGCCCCAAAAAGTCCGGCTACAAAACCGGGCTCGATCCGAAATCATTGAAAGGCATCGTGGTTGACGAGGAAGACGCCCGGCTCGACGGCTTCTCCATGAGCGGACACACCGTCTGGCCTTGGGTCGGGGTCGGCTATCGCCACGACGGCAACACCGAGAAAGGCCACCAGATTGCGAATTACCCGGTCACAGTAAAAACCACCGGCCGCTACGAAATCCGCATCGGCTACAGCGCCCACAGCAACCGCGCCACCAACGTTCCCGTCACCATCAGTCACGCCGGCGGCGAATCCAAACTGACCTTGAATCAGAAGAAGAAGCCGACCATCAAGAACCTGTTTCACGCCCTCGGCTCCTTCGAATTCCACGCCGGGAAGACCTATCAGATCGAAGTCTCCAACGCCGGCACGGACGGCTACGTAATCCTCGACGCCATCCAGATTGTTCCTGTCTCAAAGTGATTCTTAGACCTCGCGGCGGACTAAGTCGTCGCTCTTCCAACGGAGTTCGGCATTCACTCGGTGGCGATGAGGAGATTCCGAATGGTGCCCTGAAAAGCGTTCGGGATTTCGTAATCCCCAACGGGCTGAATGGTATCGGCGCCGATTTGGAGGGAGTCGCCGGGATTGCCGGGTTGAACCGAAGCTTGGATCGTCCGCTCGCTACCTTCATCGACGCGGAGTGTCATCCGGCCATCAGAGTGGCGGATGGCTTCAAACTCGTGCTCGGCCACTGAGAGAATATCGCTCTGGACTGAGAAACGTTTCCAGTCGACGACCTGGGTGAAAACGAGTCGGCCTTCCTTCAGATAGACTGACAGTCCGGCACGATTTCCTCCATGAGCGACGATCACGCCGTTCTTTTCCGCAGTGGTAAAGTCGCCGGAGTACCGGATCGTTCGAGGGCCAGAGATGTCGGGAGCGGCGGTTCGCGGAAGGTCGAGCCAGCCTTTGCCGGTGAATGTCCAAACGGAGTTCTTTTTGGTCTTCACGCCGGTGTTCAAGAACTGGAGCATTCTTTGATTCATGACGATGGAGATGGTTTTGCCCTTCTTCGATTGAGCCTTCCGCGCGGCAGTGCGGGCGGCCGTGAATTCCTCGGGAGTCAGCACGCCGACGCGATCCGCCCACGTATCCCAGGTGCCTTTCAACTTGGTGAAACGCTCTGATCGTTCGGTGGCCAGGTTGTTGAGTTCCGTGCGATCACGGGCGACGTCGTAGAGTTCCCACGGCTGCCCGCGAGTTCCGACGAGTTTCCAGTCACCATCGCGAATTGCGCGATTGCCTTCGTGTTCCCAGAAGAGCGTGCGCGGCTCGGTCTTGGTGGAATCGAAGAAAGGCGTCAGGCTGCGGCCTTCCATCGGTTGGATCTCTTTTCCTTTGAACTCTTGGGGATATTTCGCGCCGGACACTTCGACGAAGGTCGGCATCAGATCGATAAGATGCGCCACCTGATGTCGCATCTCGCCCTTGGCCTTCATGCCGGCGGGCCAATGGATGACCAACGGCGCACTCACGCCGCCTTCATGATTCTCCCGTTTGTATCTTCGAAACGGCGTGTTGCTGAGATTCGCCCAGCCTTGGCCATAGCTGCTGGACCAGCCGCCCACGCGCGCCCAACTGTCATAGGATTCGACGGTGTTGCGATCGCCCTTGATCCCGAAGAGTCCCGTTTCCTTGGTACCACCATTGTCAGAGACAAAGATGAGCAAGGTGTTGTCGAGTTCACCGATCTTTTTCAAATGGTCCACCACGCGACCCACATTCTGATCCAGCCGGTCCACAATCCCGGCAAAGAGCGCCATCTTGAAATCCATGTCGTCGCGCTGCTTTTTCGTCAACGTATCCCAATCCGGAACATCCAGATTCGAGAGTGGCCAATCCCGGTTGAGCACCCCGAGTTCGATCAGGCGTTCGTGGCGTTGCTGTCGAAACTTTGACCAACCTTCGCGATAACGGCCGCGGTATTTTTTGACGTCTTCCAGTTTCGCGTGCAGCGGGAAGTGCGGGGCATTGTAGGCGAGGTAGAGGAAGAAGGGTTTGTCATCCTGTTTGCGCACCTCGTCGATGAAATGAAGCGCGTAGTCGGTGAAAACATCCGTCGAATACCATTCCTCCTGCGGCTTGAGATGGTTGACCGGTTTCTCCGTCACGGGCAGCACCAGCTTCTCCCCCAGATAGATCTCTGTCTTTGGAACAACCGTGAAGTAGCTGTCGATGAAACCTCGGGTCCCGTAAAAGTGCTGAAACCCGCGAGCGGTGGGACATCCCTCATCGCGCCAGCCCAGGTGCCACTTGCCGGTCATGATCGTGTGATAGTCCGCCGCGGCCAGAACCTCGGCGAGCGTGACCGCGTTGAAACTCAACCGGTCGCGATATCCCTTCACCCCGGTTTCGCCGGCCATGTGACCGATGTCCGCCTGGTGCGGATACAATCCGGTCAGAATCGATGCCCGTGACGGGCAACACCTGCCGGTGTTGTAGAAGTGTGAAAAGCGCAACCCATTCGACGCGAGTCCATCGAGATTCGGGGTTTCAATCTCCGAACCGAAGCAGCCGATATCGGAGAAGCCCATGTCGTCGGCAAAGAGAACCACGATATTCGGGCGTTTGGCTGCGACTACGCCAAGGTTCAAACAAAGCAGGAGTAGAAACGGCAGGGAACGGGATTTCATGTTTCTCGTGAGATCTGGATCAATGGTTCACGCAAAATAGTGAAGAACAAAATCATGAAAGCAAGGCACAGTCGTGGTCGGATAGGATCGCCCAGAGGCGGTCAACTCGCTCACACTCGCGGCTACATTCGTGGCCCCACCCAGGTTCCCAACTCCGATCTGACAGCTCCCTCCTGACTGGACACCCCCATGACTCGCGGGTTTAATCCCGGCCATGCGTTTTGGAATCTGTAACGAAATTTTCGACGGTTGGAGCATTGACGACACCTTTGAGTTCTGCGCGAAGACGGGTTACGACGCGGTGGAAATCGCGCCCTTCACGATTGCCCCTTACGTGACTGACATTTCGGCGGACGAGCGCAAGCGGATTCGGGACGCCGCGGCCAAGCATGAGATCGCGATCTCCGGATTGCACTGGGTGCTGGTGAAAGCCGAGGGCATGCATCTCACGCTGCCCGACGCGCGCGTCCGTGAGAAGACGTCCCAATATCTGGTGGACCTCGTCGATTGTGCGGCAGATCTGGGCGGTGACACGATTGTAGTCGGTTCCCCAAAACAGCGGGACCTGACGGAGGGCGTGAGCTTTGAGCAAGGCTGGGAGTGGGCAACGGACTGTTTTCGCGATTCCGTCAAACTCGGTGAGGAACGCGGCGTGACCGTCTGTTTCGAACCATTGGCCCCTTCTGAAACGAATTTCATCAACACCGCCGAGCAGGCCATCGAGTTTGTCGATCAGCTGCAGAGCCCGGCATTCCAGATCATCCTCGATTGCAAGGCCATGAGTTCGGAGGCCAAGCCGATTCCGCAGGTCATCAAGGAGTCCTGGCCGAAGTTCGCCTACTTCCACGCCAATGACGAGAATCTCAAAGGTCCCGGCTTCGGGGACACTGATTTCACCGCCATCGGTGCCGCCCTCCGCGAGGTGGGCTACGAAGGCGTGGTCTCAGTCGAAGTATTCAACTTCGAGGAAGGCCCCGAAGTCATCGCCACCAAGAGTCTCGAACATCTGAAGGCGACTGTCGCCGGATAACCGCCACCTCCCAAACTCCCAAACTCCCAAATACGCCAAACCATGGAACTTCTCCCCATCCTCGCAATGACGCTGCCCGAATTCTTCGAAAAAGGAGTCGGACTGGTCTGGAACGTGCCCCTGATTGCCATCCTCGCCGTGAGCGGAGTGCTCCTGTCACTGTTCGCACTGGGCGGGCGCGGGATCATCCAGTTCAAAGGTTTCTTCCATGCGATTGAGGTGGTACGCGGGAAATATGACGACCCTTCTGATCCCGGCGAAATTTCCCATTTCGCCGCGCTTTGCACCGCGCTCTCAGCAACCGTCGGACTGGGCAACATCAGCGGCGTGGCCGTGGCGATGCATGTGGGTGGTCCGGGCGCGGTTCTCTGGATGATCATCGTCGGTTTCTTCGGCATGGCCCTCAAGTATTCCGAATGCACGCTCGCGGTGAAATTCCGTCACGTGGACGAAAAAGGCGTCGTACACGGAGGACCGATGCATTACATCGAACGCGGCCTGGGCAAGAAGTGGAAACCGCTCGCCGTCTTGTTCGCGATCGGAATCATCGTCTCCAGCTTTGGTGCCGGGAACATGTTCCAGACCAATCAGGTCGCGGGAATCCTCAAGGCGAACTTTGATATTCCGACGATCGCAACCGGTCTGACACTCGCCTTTTTCACCGGCCTGGTAATCATTGGCGGAATCAAACGGATCGGAGCCGTCACGTCCAAACTGGTTCCGTTCATGGGAATCATCTACTTTATCGGCTGCGTCATTGTCGTCGGCAAGAACATCGAAAAGGTGCCGGAACTGCTCAACATGATCTTCTCCGGTTTTTTCAACGGCACTTCCGCCACCGGTGGCTTCGCCGGCGCAACGGTTGCGATTGTGGTCCAGCAGGGTTTCCGACGCGCGTGTTTCTCGAATGAGGCCGGCATGGGTTCGGCCGCCATCGCCCACAGCGCCGCGGCGACCAAGGAACCGGCTCGCGAAGGTACCGTGGCACTTTTGGAACCGTTCATCGATACGGTGGTGATCTGCACGATGACCGCGCTCGTCATTCTGATTTCCGGAGCTTGGACGACTGAGGCCAACGGGGTGACACTCACCGCGATGGCCTTTGATTCATCCATCGCCGGATTTGGCCGATGGTTTGTCCCGGTGGCCGTAACGCTTTTCGCCTACTCCACCCTCTTGAGTTGGTCCTACTACGGCGAACGCGGCGCGGACTACCTGTTCGGTGAGGCCGGCGTGCTTCCATTCAAGATCGTCTTCTGCATCTTCGCCGTAATCGGCGCGGTGAATGAGCTCGAACCCGTCCTGAATTTCTCGGACATGGTGTTTGGACTTCTGGCCCTCCCCAACATCCTCGCCATCTGGCTGCTCTATCCCGTGTTGAAGAAGGAATCCGTCTCTTACTTCGAGCGACTGAAGAACGGCGAATTTAAGAAGAACAGCTGATCGACGAGGAGCCATACAGGCGTAAGTGCGTTCGCGAGAGCTGGCTCACGGTTTTTCAGACCACAGTTCTGACTGGTCGTTCCGGGTAAATTGGAATTCCATCGTCGGATGCGATTCATGAGCCTTCGTTCTCTCATCATCTTGCTCGTTTGTGCGTTCTCGTCCAACGCTGCAGACGCCGCGCGGAAGCCGAACATCATCTACATCATGGTGGACGATCTGGGCTACGGTGATCTGGGCTGTTTCGGACAGCGCAGCATCAAGACGCCCAGCCTCGATAAGATGGCTGCTGAGGGCATGCGCTTCACCAGCTACTACGCGGGCTGCACGGTTTGTCGTCCATCCCGACTGTCGCTGTGGACGGGGAAGCACATGGGTCACACGCCCATTTTTTCCAATGCCAAGTATGAGTTCTCCGCGGCCGACGTGACCGTGGGTGAATTGCTACAGGAGGCGGGATATGCGACGGGCGGAATCGGAAAATGGGCGATGGGCGGGATCGACTCAAGCGGACATCCGAATCGCAACGGATTTGATTTCTGGATGGGCTACCTCGATCAGGGCGAGGCGCACAACCACTTCCCCACCCACCTTTGGCGGAACAAAGAGCGGGTCGATCTGCCCGGCAATGAACTGCTCGATCATCCTCAGGCACGTGGACGGGTGAGCAAAAAGCGCACGACCTGGTCCCACGATGTGATGACCCGGGAGGCATTTCGTTTCGTGCAGCGAAACCAGAAGAACCCGTTTCTTCTGCACATGCATTGGACCGTTCCCCATGCGAACAACGAAGGCGGTCGGGTGCTGGGAGATGGAATGGAAATCCCCGACTACGGAATCTATCGCGGGAAGGTGGAGTGGCCGAATACCGAGAAAGGACAGGCGGCGATGATCACGCACATGGACCGCCACGTCGGTGAATTGCTGGCCCTGCTAAAGTCTCTCAAGCTGGAACGGAATACTCTGGTCTTCTTCACCTCCGACAACGGTCCGCATTCCGAGGGCGGACACATCCACCAGTTCTTCGACGCCAACGGACCACTCCGCGGCTACAAGCGCGACCTGTATGAAGGCGGCATTCGCGTTCCCGCGATTGCCTGGTGGCCCGGCACGGTCGCGGCCGGCACCGAGACGGATGAGCCGCTCGCGTTCTGGGATTTCCTCCCCACGGCCTGCGAACTCGCGGGCACGAAGGCTCCAAAGGACATTGATGGCATTTCGTTCGTGCCCACGCTGAAAGGAGAAAAGCAGAAGAGTCACGATCATCTGTTCTGGCGATACTCGAACAAGCGGGCGATCCGAAAAGGTAACTGGAAGATGGTTCAAATCAATCCCGGCGCGCCCTTCGAACTCTACGATCTGGAGACAGACATTGGGGAAGAGAATGATATTTCAAAACAACATCCCAAGGTGGTCGCGCAGCTGGAGTCGCTGATGGTCGCGGCGGTGCAACCGCGGCTGTAACAATCCGCTGCGGGCTATTCCACTTTCGCGGGATCCAGTTCTTCGAGAACTCGGCAGAGCGATTCGAGGCGCGGGGTGTTTACGCCTGCCTGCCTGGCGCGAAGCAATGGTTCCCTGAACAGAGCCTGTAGTTCCAAAGGCTGACCGCGCTCGAAGTCGATCAACGTAGAAGCGCAATAGGCACCCATGACGCGCGTCGCGGCGATGTTTTTCTCAGCCAATTTCGGATTGATGGAAAAGCCATTCCCCAGCCCGGCGGCGATGACTTCCTGCATGAGTTCGAGCACCAGCGTTTCCCACTTCCCACCATCAAGCAGTTTATCGGTGGCCAGACATTCACCGATTGAGTCACTGGCTTCCCCCGACATACAGGCATCGTAGCCCGCGGCACCGGCGACACCCAATCCGTTGAAGGGAATGTTCCAGATCAGTTTCTCCCAGTGAGTACGCTCGAGTTGATCGGTGACGATACAAGGAATCCCGGCATGCTTGATCATCGTGCAAATGTCGTGGGTACGGGGTTCGGGCCAGCCGGCGAACTCCCCCATCACGATTCGGCCATGGGCGAGGTGATGGACAATTCCGGGTTCGGTCCGATTCAGGCAGACGAAACAAAGACCACCCAAAATCTGTTCACGGGGAAACAGTTTCGCCAGTGCGTCCTCATTACCAAGGCCGTTCTGCAATGTCATCACCGCGGTGGAAGAACCGACCAACGGCGGGAGCAGTTCCGCAAAACAATCGTTCGCGGTGGACTTGAGGCCGATCAGAACGAGATCGCACACTCCGATCTGCTCAGGCGTGGTGGCTACCTTCGGTCGAAAATTAAAGTTCCCGTGGGGACTTCGAATACTGACACCGCGGCGTTTGACCACGTCATGATCGGAACGAAGAAGGAAGTGCAGCTCATGCCCGTCGCGCCCGAGCATCGAACCGTAGTAACTCCCCAACGCACCGCACCCGATGATTCCGATCTTCATTGTACAAAAAAAGGGCGCCCGGTTAGGAGCGCCCTTCTGAGGAGGAAGTAATTACTTCTTGGGCGGAATGATCGCATCCTTGCACGCCTTGGCGACGCGGAACTTAACGACCTTCTTCGCAGGAATCTTGATGGTCTCGCCAGTCGCAGGATTGCGGCCCATGCGAGCCTTGCGAGCCTTGAGTTCCAATTTGCCGAGACCCGGAATTGTGAAACCAAGCTTCGCGTTCTTGTACGCGAGATTGGCCAGATTTTCCAAGAACGCGGCGACTTCCTTCTTAGGAAGACCTGAGTCCTCAGCGAGAGTTGCGATGAGCTGGGACTTTGTGAGTGCTTTAGCTGCCATAGATAGTTTTTTGTCTTTTAGGTTATGTAACAGGGTTTGCGTCTTGCGTCTTGCGACCCGCGCTGATTAAAGCGGTGCCCCAAAGGTCCGCGCAAGCAGAATCATTAGGTTTTATGCACATTTCACCCCAGTAGGAAAAAGTCTGACGCGCACAACTACTTGACTGATTGCGCCTTTTAACGACGATATGCGCGTGGTCGCACTCGAAAGCATTGACTGTCCAGTACGTTACAAGATCGCCCGCACGGTGTTCGAGGGCGGGATGGGAATCGTGTATGAGGCGGAGCAACACGGGGCGAACGAATTCGTGAAGCGCGTCGCGATCAAGGTGATCCGTCAGAGCTTTGCGAATCAGAAACTGTTCATCGAGAATTTCATCGGTGAAGCAAAGTTGGTGGCCGATCTCATTCACACCAACATCGTGCAGACTTACCACCTTGGCAAAACCGAGCGTGGGGAATACTTCATCTGCATGGAGCTGATCAACGGTGCCAACCTCGAGCAGTTCGTCACCCGGCTGCAGGAACAGAACCGCCAGCTACCCAAGGAACTCGCCGTCTTCATCGCCTCTCGCATCGCCCGCGGCCTCGCCTATGCTCATGCCAAATCCGATGCCGGTGGTCGCGCTCTGGGCATTGTCCACCGGGACGTGAATCTGAAGAACGTCATGATCGCCTTTGAAGGCGACGTGAAGGTGACCGATTTCGGAATCGCGAAGGCCCGGGGTTTGCTGCAGGACCAGGAAGGCGAAGTGGTTGCGGGCAAAGTGGACTACATGAGCCCCGAACAGTGTGATTTTCAGATCACCGACAAACGCTCAGACATTTTCTCCGTCGGTATCGTACTCGCGCAACTGCTGCTCGGTTACAATATCTTCAAGGGTTCCTCGATGAAGGAATCCCGTGATCGCATCATGAACCTCGATATTCCGAATTTCACGGAACTTGATGATCGCATCGATGAGCCGCTGAACAAACTGCTGAACAAGGCGCTCAAACGTAATCCGGACGAACGTTATCCTAACGCGGACGAGTTGCTGCACGATCTCGAGCACTACATTTACCACGCCGGCTACGGCCCGACGAACGAGACGATGGGGCGTTTCATCCGCCAGCTCTTCGGCCAGGTGGATCACCAGCAGATCCCCCAGAAGCGGGGCCACACCGTGAAGCTGAACCGCCCGGTTCGCTCACCGAAATTCTGAACTCCCGTTGCCGATGAAGCACGGCGATTCCCATGTCACGCTGGGGCTGCTCCAGTCCCGCTGCTCAACCGTTCCGGCTCGTAACCTCGATCGAACCATTCAACGAATCGAAGACGCAGCGTCGCGGGGAGCGCAGATCATCTGCACGCAGGAACTCTTCGGCTCGCGCTACTTCTGCCAGTCCGAAGATCACGGCAATTTCAAACTGGCCGAAAAGATCCCCGGTCCCACCACCAAGCGGCTGCAGACCGTGGCGAAGAGATTGAAGATCGTCATCGTGGCATCGCTGTTTGAGAAACGTGCACCCGGGATCTACCACAACACGGCGGTCATCATCGATGCGGATGGCAAGCTGTTGGGGAGCTATCGCAAGATGCACATCCCTGATGATCCTTCGTTCCAGGAGAAGTTTTACTTCACCCCGGGAGACCTGGGGTTCCGCGCCTGGGAAACCAAGTTCGGCAAGATCGGTGTGCTCATCTGTTGGGATCAATGGTTCCCCGAAGCCGCGCGGCTCACCGCGATGCAGGGCGCGCAGATTCTTTTTTATCCGACCGCGATCGGCTGGTTGCCGGAGGAGAAGGACGAGCAGGGAGAGACTCAATTGCAGGCATGGGAAACCATTCAGCGATCCCATGCGATTGCGAACGGATGCTATGTGGCTGCCGTCAACCGGGTCGGGCATGAAAAGATCCCCGGCAGCGGCGGCATCGAATTCTGGGGTAACAGTTTTGTAGCGGGAACGGGCGGCGAAATCCTCAAGCGCGCCGGGAGCAGTCGCGAACAAACACTAATCACAACCGTGGATCTCAACGCGGTGGACGAAACGAGAACGATCTGGCCGTTCTTCCGCGATCGACGGATCGACGCCTACGGCGACCTGACGCGGCGCCTGTCTGATTGAACATCTCAATTAACCACATAGATCTCACCGGGCGGAATCCTCCCTTAAATCTGTCTTTGCGTTCTTTGCGGCCAATTTGTCTGTGACTACGTGGGGCAGATCACCCGGAGCGTATTCGGAAGCACTCCCATCGTCACCGGCAAGGCTCCCGCGAGATCCCCTTCCAGCTCAAATTTCGCCCCCTTGTCCGAAGTCATTCGCACTTCACTCGCCTGAAAGTAAACGATCGGTTTGGGCACTTTGCTGTTCCCCAACAACAGCGAGCACCCGAATCGGATCGCCGTCCAGAGATTGGCCTGGGGGAACACACAGATATCGATCTTCCCGTCGTTGAGGCTCGCATCTGGAAACACCTTCCATCTGCCCCCATAGAATTTCCCATTGCCGACGAGGACAAGTTCACCATCCACTTCCATTCCACCGGCTTGAACCTTCACCCTTTTCTGAGGCCGGCTCAAAGCGCGCAGACCGGCGAACAGGTAGGCGAGTTGGCGATACCTCCGCTTGGATTCCCAATCCACCAATTCGATCGCGGTCGCATCCAGACCCGCTCCGGCAAGCTGCGCAAAGTAGCGCCGCTGCGATACGCCGTCCGCCTTCGTATCCGCGTAAGGGAGATCGATCTTGCGCTCGCAACCCGCGACAATCGTTTCCCAGGCTTGCTTCGGGTTCTCCGGGAGGTTCAATTCCTTGGCGAACACGTTCACGGTCCCGAGCGGAAGCAATCCAAGCCGAGCCCGATTGAAGCCGTTGTCGGCCTGCCCCATTCCATTGAGCACCTCGTTCAGGGTACCATCACCGCCGGCGGCAACGATGTCTTCGATTCCGTCCCCTACGGCGGCGCATGCCAGTTCGGTGGCATGACCTGCCCATTGGGTGGGTTTCAGTTCAACACCACCGGGAATGCCTTCGAGAAACTCCCTAAACTTCAGCGCCCGTTCACCGCCCGCTGTGGGATTGAATATGACACAGACTCTTTTCACCAAGATCCTGATCGAGAACACACAAAACCATAATACATCGCCCCACAAATGGGCGATCTGCCGGAATGGAACGAAGGTTCGCCCGGTCAGGAATTGCCGTAGCTCGCCTCGGCTTCGGGCAATTCACGATTCACCTGTTCCTCGAAATAACTGAACCCATGCCCGGTCAAAGTGGAAAGATCCACCCAACCACCCCGGCGCTGATGAAGCCCGGGATGCACTTCCATTTCAGGCAGCGATGCCGCCGGATAGAACTGCATCGCGTTGGTTTCAACGCCCATGATGGTGCCTACATGAGCCGCCAATTGAACATGCGGCACCTGCGCCAGCATTGGATTGGTCAGATCCTGAACCATCAGGGTCATTCCGTGCGCCCTGGCCCAACAGGCTGAAAGGATCGCCCCGGTCTGAGTCTTGCAGGTCTTGAGCGCAACACCGGTCCAGCCGAGTTCACGCCCGAGGCGAATGTGCTGCCAATCGTGCGCGCTTTCATCGAGGAAGAGTGGCTTCCGCGCGGAGACACTGCGCACGTCGATGCGATTCTTGTCGAGTTCGTAGGGGAATGGCTGCTCTACGTACAACATCATTCCGTAAATGCGCGGATGCTCGCAACAGAGACGATCGAGGATGTCATTCACATACTCGGGATTCGTGACGGTACAATTGAAATCCGCGGTCAACCATTCGACGTCCTTGGCGATCGAGATTTCACCCACTTTCACAATCCGATCATAGTCCCAATCAGCGTCATTCCCACGCAGTTTGATCTTGAGGCATTTCAACCCGTCCACATCGATCCAATCCGGAAGCACCACCGGATAGCCATCGGCCGGATCATCACCCGTGAGTTCCGCGCGATCGATCTTGTCCACGCCGCCAACGAGATGCCATGCGCGCAGTTTCTTCTGTTCCATCCGGGTGGAGATGTAATCGCCCGGATATTTCCCTGCGAAGTCGATCCCTTCACCGTCGGGTTCCAGAAATTCACCGAGCGAGCGGGACATGAACTCCTCGCTGTAGGTCGAATAGATGGGCCGCTTCAACAGCCGCCCATAGGCATCATGAACCGCCACGTCGAACAGCGAGGCACAGATAAGCGCCGCGAGATAGGGCATCGGTTCCATCCCCGGCCGGTTGCCGTTGGTTTCTTTCAGTAACTTGGGCAATGCGTGCGTGATGAAATCCTGTCCGATCTCGATCGGATGCCCCTTGCTGGAGAACGAGGACCATTCCTTCGCCAAACGCACACAAAAATTCTTCATCACGCCGTGCCGGGATTCATAGCCCATCGTACTCGGCCAGGCCCAAGTCACACTCAAAGGCGTCTCCCCCCAACCGTCGGTCCGATTCCCCTGCCCGTCCTCGACGGTGATCCGAACGCGCGCACAGGTGACGTAACTGACCGTCTCTTTGCCAAATTTCAGGGGCACCCGGGTATTGACCGGTAGAAAATGAAGCGTCGCACCGACGCAGCGAATATCTGTTGATTTCATTGCGGAAAAACTGCGGCGAGACTCCGCGAAAACCTCAGCCTCTCCAAGCCTCAATTCCGCCGTTCTCGGTTCCTCAAGCGCTTATCAAATGCCGGAACTTCGCCCGCTTTCCAAACACCAATTGACTTGCCCGCGCTGCCCAAGCAAATATGACTCCCAACAAGGCCATGGAAGAAGAATTCCGAATTATCTGTCCGCTGTGTGAAGGACCGATCGCCTATCCATCAGATTGGGAAGGCGAGGAAACCTCATGTCCTCATTGTTCAGAACTGATCTACCTCCTGAGCAAAGAACTCCCGTCACCACCGCCGGTCGCCATTCCGGTGGCAGAACCCGTCGCGGCCACACCTGCCAAACCGGTCACCGTGAAGGTCAAGCGTGCCGTTGCCAAACCGGTCGCCGTGAAAGTCGGTGCTGTTTCGGCTGGCGGGGTTGCTCAGCCAAACAAACCGATCCCGCGCAAAAAGGTCTCCTCCATCAGAAAAGCCGTGATCAAGTCGAAGGTCACCAATCCTGGAGCCACGCCACCGAACCGGAAAAAAATCACACCACCGAAAACCGGAGTCATCACAATCCCCCATCTTTTCAACGCCACTCCACTGGAGAAGAAGGGGACAAACATGTCCCCGGAGATTGTTTACCGCGATCCCGTGGACTTCAACTGGTTCAACAAGACGCGACTGGGAAGGACAGCCGATGAATGGAAAGTCCGCTGGATCGGCCTGCATGTGCAGGACAAAAAATCGAAACCGTGGATCTCACTTCACCTCGAAGCCACCCAACAAGAACCGTTCAACCATCGCTTCATCGAGATCCGCGCTGGCGGAAAGGTATTCAAATTGCCGGGGGATTCGAATATCGGCAAAGAACACGTCGAATCGGAACCAGTGGCCACGCTCAACGAAAAATACAGTTTTGAGCACGACGATTTCCGCTATCTCTGCGCGACGTTTTCAGAGCACGAACAGATTGAAATCGCCGTGGATGGGCTTGAATTCGATCTGTCGGACGATTTGTGCACCGAATTCCGCGAGTACACCTTGTCGTTTTTCGAGGCCATGCGACGCGAACTTCCGATCTATTTCCGGTGAAATTCGGCCCTGCCAAAGCACCCGTAAAAAAAATTGTGGAATAAGCGAAGCTGATTATACTTCAAATCTCCAACCAGTTGCCCGCCACCGAGTGGTGACCGGAGCAAAAGTCAAAAAAACGTTCCAATCATAACACACAACAAATGAAAAAACTCCTCGCACTCGCGACCGCACTCGTATTCGCCTCCTCGGCCATGGCCGGAGAATTCCCTGACATCAGCATCACTGAGCTGGAAAAGAAGATTGCAGACGGCAAGGTGACCGTCATCGACGTCATGGGCGCAAAATCCTTCAAGCGTGGTCACATCCCCGGCGCCATCAATTTCGCCGCCGCTCGCAAGAACCTCGGCAAATCACTGCCGAAAGACAAGGACTCGCTGATCGTCGCATACTGTGGCGGACCTTCCTGCAAGGCATACCGCAGCGCCGCCAACGCCGCTGAAAAGCTTGGCTACACCAACGTCAAGCACCTCTCCGCCGGCATCTCCGGATGGTTGCAGGCCGAGAAGAAAACCGAAAAATCCGCGAACTAAGTTCGCCTGATTCTCACCACCACGCTCCGCGGCAACGCGGGGCGTTTTTTGTATCCTGGGATAATCGGTCTGATCTGACGGATCTGACGGATCTGTCCGACCACAAAAATGCCCGGCTCAAATGAGCCGGGCCGATTGCAAATTCGGGCGGATCTGAACCTACTTGCTTTCCTTCGGTGCCAGCGCCGGTTTCACCTTCGCGCTCTTCGCCGTCGGGGTTGCATCGGCAGAGAGATCGCCGAGTGCGTACTGAATCCCGTCCAGGATGTGGCGCATGACGTTCGGTTTTGTGTAAGTGTCATCGCGATGCCCAAGATTCGTGAAGAAGACCCGGCCACCCTCGAACTCACGCAACCATGAGACCGGCACCTGACGTGGACCGGCACCATACTGCTGCTTGTATTTATCGAAGCGTGGATTGTCCATGATCTTGCTGACCGCTTCCTTGCTCATGTCCAGGCTCACCAGAATCCGGAGCTTCTCTTCACCTTCAAACGTCTCGGGCTTGTACTGATAGATTTCATCCGTGTGCCAGAACCCCTTGCCCATGAAGGCCTTGTTCAGAACATGCATGGGATCGTCGAGCTTGAAAGCCCAATTCCCTCCCCCATTCCAGGGATGGCCATTGAACTGACCGCCGATCATCGCCGCGCCCAGCTTCCATTTGTAGAAATTGTCCCCGGCAGCATGAATTCCCGCCACGCCCTTGCCCTGCTTCATGAATTCAATGATCGCATCGCGCTGACTGTCATTCTCCAACACCAGATGGGTGGTGTTGTTGAAAATAATGGCATCATAGTTCCGAAGATTATCCCGGTTAAAATCCGCATACACATCGCTGAAGTCCGCAGTGAACGCCTTGGTCTTCTTCGCGATCGTGGCCAGTGAATGATTTCCGGATCCAATCGAGCTGTGCACAAAACCACCGCACCGGTAGAAGACCAGAACACGACGCGCCTGCTTGGGTTTGACCGTCGCCTTGCGCGGAGCAGCTTTGGCAATCGCCGCCTTCTTGTCGGCGGACAGTTTTCCCCATTCGGCCTTCCAATCTTCCCAACTCTTCTTCTTGCGGGCCGGTTGCTTTTTCTTCTGCGCTTTCTTGGCCGGCTTTTTGGCGGCCGCAAGAGCATCGCCGCCGGGAATCAAAAATGCGGCGGCCAAGACGAGGATCAAAACGGTATTTTTCATAGATTCAAATCAATAGGAGCTTGCGGGGTGAAATAATGACGCATCAGTGACGAGGGAAATTCAGGCGCCCGGCGATTGGGGCGCGTCATCGCAGAGGGGTGGCGATAAGTTTCCTTGGAACAATCCATTCGTGTCCATTTGTGGATAAGCAACCGACTGGGGCTGAATCACCTGCCCCTCCCGATAATAGCGCATGGCGTTGATCAATTCGTCTATCCAAACCAATCCGATTCATCGACCGGTGGTCGATGAATTGGGAGTAGCAGGGCTGTCAGTGGGTAGCTTCAGGATGAAGCCACCGTTCTGAAGGAACACTTGAATAAGCGGCGGTGTTTTGACGGTTTTTCAGGGCAAAGTGGATTATTGCCGAAAATCGGCGAAGTTCGAATTAGGGGAGGAATGGGGCCCCAATGAGACCCATGCGCGAACCACTCTCTCCTGAAACCGGAAGAACATGACAATTTTCTGGGGCCACGGAGTTGGTTTGGGTCAAGAGTCTGTTCAGCTGTGACGCGATTGGTGGAATGAACATCGAAATCTCCACGAACATGATCATGGGTGCGCATGGAGCTCTCATCGATGTCCATCATGCGGTCGATCTGGTATTTCTGATTGGCCTGCACGTTGATGGCCTGCCCTACCTCATTGTGGGTGGCAATGAAGGCGGCGATGGCCGCCTGAAGGTTTCCGGGTGAGACCCGCCGGCCGGACCAGGTCGAAGGCTTGGAAAAGAAGCCATGCGAATCGAGGTTGTACTTAATGAAATGCGTGCCTTCGGTGTAGGGCACGTTGGTGTTGCCCACCTGCCCCGCGATGGGCGCAAATTTGCCCTGGCCCGACCGGGAGAAACTGTCCACCGCCACGATCAACGGGGTATCACCCAGCTTGCGGGTCGCTTGGACGTATTGGATCACCGCGAGATCCAGGGGTACATCGATCCCGGCCAGTGCTGCTTTGGCCCGGAGAAATATCAGCCGGTCTGTTTCCGACATGACCACCGCATCCCGCTTTCCTTGGGACATGTCCGAGGCCAAGCCATGCCACGCCGCCTCGGCGGCCTCCACTGACTTGAATGAGGGCCTCTGCCTGCGCCCCTGAAGGTCGTAGTAGACAAGCTGAAATCGTTCAGTGTCGCGGTGCTTGACGCGGCAGACCTTTGCATCAAAGGCCCCCGTCCGGAGTTTCTTGGGGAACTTGGTTTTCATCGTTCCCCCCTAAGAACTGATTTACCGGCGGAGTACACGCCGCGTTTGTCATACAAACTGTCATACAAATAGCGGTAGCCGGGAGAGAAACAGGAAATCCCCAAGAAAAGCAGGGCGGAAGAGTGGAGCGGGTGAAGGGAATCGAACCCTCATGGCCAGCTTGGAAGGCTAGAGCTTTACCATTAAGCTACACCCGCGTTGCGGAACGCTTTTCATACCATCGGCCCGGAAAAAACGTAAAGGGTTCTTTTCCATTTCAATCGATTCAGGGGCGCGGCGCAGCAGGCTGTTCCGCTCCTCCCAAAGGTTTCCGGCTCTGCTATCGACGTGTCCCCGGTGCGGCGTGTATCTTCTGCGGCCGATGAGTTCGTTGCTTCTCACAGGCGGTCACGTGATCGATCCCGCAAATGGATTGGACGCAACTGCAGACGTTCTCGCCGTGGACGGCCTGATCGCGGCGGTCGGATCTGGGGCCGCCGATCAGGCCCCGGCTGACGCCACCCACCTCAACTGCGCCGGTAAGGTGGTGACGCCCGGATTGATCGACATGCATGTGCATCTGCGCGAACCGGGTCAGTCGTCCAAGGAAACGATCTCCACCGGTACGCGGGCGGCTGCGAAAGGCGGGTTCACTTCAGTGGTCTGCATGCCGAACACGTCCCCCCCCATCGATTCTCCCGGAACGGTGGCATTGGTGAAGGAAAAGGCGGAGAAACAGGCCTTGGTGAACGTCTTCATCACGGGAGCGATTACCAAGGACATTGCGGGCGAAGAAATGGCCCCCATCGGTTCACTCAATCAGGCAGGTGTAGTCGCGATTACCGACGGACGAAATTGTGTCCAGAGCAACGAAATGATGCGGCGCGCCATGGAATACGCCGCCATGTTCGGATTGCCCATCATTGACCACTGCCAAGACAACTCGCTCGTCACTGATGGCGTCGCGCATGAAGGTTTTTGGAGCACCGTCCTCGGGCTCCGAGCCTGGCCGGCTGCGGGCGAAGAGATGATCGTCGCCCGGAATATTCTGTTGGCCGAGAAAACCGGCTGTCATGTCCACTGCCAGCATATAAGTGCCGCCGGCAGTGTGCGACTCATTCGCGAGGCGAAGGCTCGCGGAGTCCCGGTTTCAGCAGAGGCCTGCCCACATCATTTTGTTCTGACCGACGCAACTCTGGCCGGCAGTGAAAAATTTTGGGGCACGGATGGCGACGGCGTCCACGGTTACGCCGGGCGCACCGATCTGCCATCGTGGCCGAAGTATGACACCCACTTCAAAATGAACCCGCCGGTTCGCTCCGCCGAGGATCGTGCCGCGATCCTCGAAGGCCTGACCGACGGAACCCTCGAGGTGCTCGCCAGTGACCACGCACCGCATTGTGACTACGAGAAAGAAGTGGAATTCGACTACGCGCCATTCGGTGTCACCGGCCTGGAAACCAGCTTGGCGCTCTCCCTGATGCAACTTCACCATTCCGGCCGACTGCCGCTGGCGAAGATCATCGAAAAGTTTACGACCGCTCCCGCTCGGATTCTGAAGCTCAACAAAGGGACGCTTTCAGTCGGAGCCGACGCCGACATCACCATCATCGATCCTGACGAGGAATGGTCCCTGACGACGGCCACCACTGCCAGCAAATCGGACAATTCACCGTTCAACGATTGGCCGCTCACCGGCCGCGCCACAGCGACCATTGTCAACGGCGGCGTCGTGTATCCGGAATAGGCAGGCACACCCGCGCGTCCGATCCGCATGAGACTGATTCTTGGCGCCCTGCTCGCCACCCTCGCCCTCAACCTGTCCGCTGCGGACGGACAGTGGATCGAAGATTTTGATGCGGCCAAGAAACTCGCCGCCAAGGAACAGCGACTCATCCTGCTGGATTTCACCGGCTCGGATTGGTGCCAACCCTGCAAAATGCTCCACCAGCGCTACTACGACACCACGGAGTTCAAATCATTTGCCAAGCAGAACCTCGTCCTCGTCCTCGTTGATTTCCCCTTCAACAAAGAGCAGAGCGCAAAACAGAAAGCGGCGAACCAAAAGCTGGCAAAGACGTTCAAGGTACGCGGCTACCCCACCACGGTCGTGTTGGATCAATCGGGCAAGGAACTG
>JBLFYM010000021.1:0-51815 GCA_047608975.1 Limisphaerales bacterium
GGTCTCGTGCCAGATAAGCCACCGGCGTAGACGATGCCGGTGAGGATGGCCGCGTTGACCGTGGTATTGACGGCCACCCGGGACCTTAGTGACGTGCCGCTGTTCCCTCCGCCACTGGTGGCGTTGTTCCCTCCGCCACTGGTGCCGCTGTTCTCTCCGCCACTGGTGCCGCTGTTCCCTCCGCCACTGGTGGCGTTGTCATAGTTCCAGCTCTTTGAAAGAATGGTCAGCGCGTCGGAGATCAGAGAAGCGGGCTTGATGTTGATTGTGTTGGTGGTTCCCAAGTACCTGTTGTCGGGCTGGTTGTAGTGTCCCTTCACGTAGAGCGGATTTGGCGTGGCCACCGTCAAGCCCCGGGAGGGCAGGGTGCGGCCATTGATGAGCCGGACACCTGTCAATTCGCTGCTGCTCGTACTGCGGTTGTCGGCGACATAAAGGATATTGGGTGGTCTCCCGGCACCGAGTTTGGTGATCACCGTTTTGTTGGTTGCGGCCCATGTGATCATCTTGGCGACGTCGATTTCGGTCACCTTTACGGTTTTGGCTTCTCGGTAGTCGGTGAACGTCTTGCCGGTGTTCACGAAATTCTGAGCGCTGATGGGGACGACGGTGGGGGACGGACCAAATGGTTTTTTAACCTGCACGCTGACGCCGCTGTCGGTGACCACCACCGTCATCTCCGCCTTGTTGAAGAATCGCTGTTGCCCCATGGGTGAATTGAGTGATTCGCTCGTCGGGGGCATGTTCAGAATCTCTCGGGCTGCCGACGCGGAGTTGTTGGTGGCGATCGGGAGGGTGAGTGAATTGACGTTGGTTTCACGGGTGCCCTGATAGTTGATAGCGCCTTTCATCCACCCTAGTCTGTATCCGGCCCAATCACGTTTCTTAATGATGCCGGTCGAAGTAATGTCCTCAGTCAGAGTCAAAGGCGCACTGGATCCGGTGTAGATGTCTCCATTCGCGTGTACCCGTCCCCGGACGGTCAATGGAGCTGCCCAAGTGAATTCCAAAAGGCTGTTGTAGAAGATTGCAAACTGGAAGATCGGGATCGAGGCCAACTGGACTTCCTGCATGACGGCGTTCGTGACTCCCGCGATCGTACCGTCCTTCTGGCGGGCATTGGCAACCACCCGATAGGTTGAGGCAAACCCGTTCAGGCCGCTGTATTTGGAGTTGAGCGCGACATAACTCTCTGAGGATACGCGATTGACCATGAGGCGGTCCGCGGTGCCCTCGGGATTGGTGAACTGAAACTTATCCCAGTAGGGATCCTCACTCCGGGTGGGAACCATACTCCGGTAGTTGGCAAGACGGGGGTATACCCGACGTTCCCCGTCGATCTTGAAATCGTGCCGTATTTCTCCCAGCACCTTTTCAGTCGCCGCCTCGGCCGCCGCCTGGCTGCGTTGTCGCTGGTTCTGACGTTCGTTGAGCATCGAGGACTGGGACGTGCGACTGAGTGCGCCCGAGAGCGCGAGCAGGCTGATCGCCGAGAGCACCAAAACCATGGGCAACGCATAGCCTTTGGTCTTCTGCCGCCGGCTATTCGATGGTACGGCGGGCAATCCGTGTCTGGACTCGGTAGTAATCATAGTAGTAGTCGCTTCCTACTTGGGTGATGGGGTACTGAAACTGGCGAAAGTCGAGGGTGACAGCAACGAGGGCGTTGGCCGAGATCTCGGTGAGCGTCTCACCTCGAAAATCTTCAAACCGAAACATGGCCGGATTGTTGGTCAGGTGCTCGGCGACAATCCGATATCCTGGCGTTCCGGTCTTAGATTTGAAGAGTGCATGGCGACCTGGTTCCCCACCGCTCATTGGAGCCAGCCAATAGCGGACATAAGCGTTCAAATTGGTGGTCGCGTGGATCTGAATCGCTGTACCCTGCTGTAACTGGCCCAATGCGGGTGCCCCGACAATTCCGTTTGCGGCGATATCGACAATTATGCCGATATTGACAATTTTGGCCGACTGAAGTTCTTCCTGCATCTTGATCAGCCCCTTTCTCGACGCATCGTTCGCGCCGACCTTGCTCATCGACCAACGATGGAGTGTCTGCCCCATCATGTGCGTATAGATCACGCCGCCAAGCACCAGCAACACGATGCTGGTTGAGATGATGAACTCAACCAGAGTATGGCCCGAGAGAGCGGGCCGCTTCTTGAGCAGACGCAGTTTCATGACAAATCAGGTATCCGGCGTTCGGTAGGTCGCGCAGGTGTTGGTATGCAGTCGGCCACGCGGGCCGCGCCAGAGGGTGTCCACGCGAAGCATTTTCAGCATGGGTGAGTTGGTGCTGACGTTGATGATGGTCGTGATGTTGGTGGCCCGGAAAACGTTCGTTCCGGCCACGGGCAGATCGAGGATGGTGATCTGGGGTGGAAAATTTGCCGCAGTCAATTCATCCAAGTCTCGCTCGGGATCCCACTTTGCGGAGCGGCTCTGTTCCAGTCGCTGTTGGGCCAGGTTTTGGGCGGCGAAACTGTACCCGGAATATTCCGCCCGGGCACCGGCCTGCACGTATCCCTGAATGATTCCGCCGACGATAACCGCCGCGATGGACGAGGCGACCACGACCTCAATTAGCGTGAATGCCTTTTGGCGGGGCGGTTGATTTGGCAGGTTGGTATTCATTGGTCACGGTTCCAGTTGGGTGGAGCGGGCCGACTGTCAGATACAGCAGGGTAGATACCGCTCTCAAGAACAGGAGTGATCTCAGGGTATTCACCCAGATCGGACATTACTACAGAAGAACATAGATCTGCCCTCTATGCTACCGGGAAATTCCCTACCTGGGTCGCAAAACAGGGTCTTTTATTTTCCAGGGAGGAAGCCCATTGGACGGTCAAAATCGCATTTTGCCAGACACCGGTCTGCCGAGTTCGTGAAATAGGCGGGCATGAAACAGACGATTGAGAAGCCCGCCCTGGACGACTAACATTATCTGGTTGGCGTTGGTGGAATGAGGGCCCACGGCCCTCAAACTCAACGATCGCGACCAATGGATCGGTTGGACTGACAGCCAACGCGTCGAGGATCTTCCCCTTCTGTTCAATAAATCCTCCCATGACGGCGGCCATTGATTCTCGTGCGATCGCAGGTGGGCGACAATTAGCGTGCCCATTCCCCATTCCTCTGTCTTCCATTCAGTTGCCGGCATTTCTGGGGCGGCTGCGGTCGTGTTCATTTCCAACGAACGTGAGTTGGTTCATACTTTTGTTTTGGAGCGGAGGTTAAGCCGACTCAGGTCGGCTGCTACGGGGAATTGAATAGCGATGTCGGCGGCTTCGTGAATAGTCGGTCACCCGTTCGAATCGGTTAACTGGCTCCAGTCTTCCCCATTATTTTTTTGAGACCGTCCTTCAAGTATGTGGCTTGGACTCTCAGAAGGTCCCTTCGATTTCCAACGGTTCGAGCAGGCGAACTGCCGTTGGAATTTTAAGTTGGTTTGCAATTTGTCACGCGGTTTAAGAACTTGTCCGCATGCCTACGGCGAAAGCTGCCATTCTTGAAGAGTTCAACACGCCGTTGCGGATCTGTGATTATCCGCTCCCGGACAAGCTTGAGCCGGGCGCTTTCCTGGTCAAGACCGAGATGGCCGGCATCTGCGGGACGGATGTGCATCTTTGGCAAGGCGAATTGCCGATCGAACTTCCGGTGATTCTCGGACACGAGACGGTCGGCCGAATTCAGGCCGTGGGTGAAGGTGTAACTGAGGACTGGAATGGAACCCCCATTCAGGTGGGAGATCGTATCACCTGGAACTCCGCGATTTCCTGTGGTGAGTGTTTTTACTGCAAGGAGAAAAAGCAGCCAACGCGTTGTCCTGAACGGCGGGCTTACGGGATTGGCTACCAGTCGAGTCATGCTCCCCATTTTCTGGGTGGGTATGCGGAGTATCATTATCTGCGGCCGCGCTCGACGGTTTTCAAACTACCGGACGCATTGCCAACCGAGGCTGTCATCGGTGCCGGTTGCGCATTGATCACGGCGATCCACGGGATCGAACGCACGGGGATCGAACCGGGAGATCAGGTGGTGGTGCAGGGTGCCGGGCCGGTTGGAATCGCCGCTCTGGCGGTGGCTCGCAATGCCGGTGCGGGGAAGATCATTTTGGTGGGTGCGCCGCGACACCGATTGGATATGGCCAAACGCTTCGGCGCGGATGTCGTTCTGGATCTTGAAGAGATTCACAAACCGGAATCGCGGATCGAAGCGGTCCGGGATCTGACCGGGGGATACGGAGCCGATGTTGTGCTCGAATGTGTGGGGCGACCTGAGGCGGTTGTCGAGGGACCGGAGATGTGTCGCGATGGCGGGAAATATCTGGTGTTGGGTCACTACTGCGATGCGGGGCCAGTCATGTTTAATCCACACGTTATCACCCGCAAACAACTTCAAGTTTTTGGATCGTGGTCGAGTGAACCCCGGCACTTGGCGGCCGCGATTGAATTCCTTGCCGCCCATCCAGAAAAATTTCCCTTCGCCGACATGGTTTCGCATCGATTCAGCATCGACGAGGCCAACGCGGCGTTGGAGACCACGGCCAAATGGATCGCTTCAAAAAGTGTGATCGTCCCCTAAGCCGCCTGCAGATTTTCGTTCAGCTGTTTTCCCATTCATGATTCCGCTCGGTACCGAGATTATTTCCGCGAATGACCTTTCGCTTTCACATGGCTTCGATCAATTGCTCGACAGCGTTTCCTTGTCCATTCTTTCCGGTGATCGGATCGGTCTGGTGGGACGGAACGGCTGTGGCAAGACGAGTTTCCTTAAACTGTTGACCGGCTCCGAAGAGCCCGATGGCGGAGTTGTGTCGGTGCGCAAGAGCGTGCGGATGGGGTACCTGCCACAGGAGTTTGAGTTGGATGGCACCAAGACTGTCCGCGAGAACATTGAGCTGGGCGCGGCCGATGTCATGGAGTGGCGAACTCGTTACGAAAGTGGCGATGGGACGGATGACGAACTGGCGGAATTTCAACACCTCATCGAGGACGCGGACGGCTGGCAGTTGGAATCGCGGACGAAGGCGGTTGCCGATGCATTGAACACGCCGTCGTTGGATCGCCTGGTGGGCCCCTTATCTGGAGGTGAGATGCGGCGGGTGGCCTTGTGCCGGGCGATTGTTGCGCAGCCTGATCTGCTGCTGCTGGACGAACCGACGAATCATCTGGATGCAGATTCGATCCAGTGGTTGGAAGACTATCTGAAGACGTTCAAGGGCGCGCTGATCTTCGTGACTCATGACCGCTACTTTCTGGACGTGCTGGCGACGCGGATGTGGGAACTCGACGGTGGCAAGGTCTTTTCGCACTCGGGCAACTACACCGATTACCTTGAAGCCAAGGCCGTGAGACAACAGATCGCGGAGCAGGGTGAACGCCGTCGCCAACGTTTTTTGCGGGTGGAACTCGATTGGGTGAAAGCCGGCGTCCGGGCGCAGCGTTCGAAGTCGAAACATCGGCTCGATACTTTTTATGAAACCCAGGGTCTTGAAGCTCCGCCGGAAGAGCGCGATATGGACCTGCTCATTCCACCGGCGACGGAACTCGGTCACCGCGGATTTGAGCTGGTGAATGCCGGAATCAAAGTTGGCGAGGGTGACGAGGAACGGTGGCTCTTTCGTAACCTTGATCTCGATCTTGGACGCGGCACCTGCACCGGAATTGTCGGGCGGAACGGCGTGGGCAAAACGACTTTGCTACGAGCCTGTATCGGCGATCAGATTCCGCAGGAGGGCAGCGTAAAGATTGGCTCCAAAGTGGATGTCAATTACATCGATCAGTCGCGCATGAAGCTGGATCTGCAGGCGACGGTGATGCAAGAGATTTCAGCGGACGATGAGCAGATCGTTTTTGGGGACCGCAAACTGAGCACCCGTGCCTATCTCAAGCGCTACCTTTTTGCCGACGATCGCATGGGACAGCGCGTGGAGATGCTATCGGGCGGCGAGCGCGCACGGCTGCTGCTGGCGAAAATTCTCAAAAACGGTGGGAACGTGTTGGTGCTGGACGAGCCGACAAATGACCTCGATCTGCCCAGTCTGCGGATGCTGGAAGAAGCCCTCTCGGCCTTCGATGGCATCGTGTTGGTGGTGAGCCATGATCGATACTTCCTGGATCGAATCTGCGACCAGATTGTCGCGTTTGAGGATGACGGCGTGCATGTGCAACCCGGCAATTTTTCGTACTACCTCGAAAAGCGTAAGGAGCGCGAACAGCGGCGGCGGCAGCAGAATGCATTCCAGGCGGGCGATCTCTCAAGACAACCGGCTAAACCAACCCCGAAACCAGCTGCCACCCGGAAGTTGTCCTATAAGGAGCAGCAGGAGTTCGCGGGGATGGAGGGCGTGATTCTTAAAAAGGAAGATCGGGTGGCCGAGTTGGAGACGACTCTGGGTGATCCTGAGTTTTACTCGAAGCGGGCGAACGATGCGGCGACGGTGAACGCGGAGATGGAAGCACTCAAACTGGAAGTTGCCAGGCTTTACGCGCGCTGGGAGGCGTTGGAAAAGTTGAAGGGTTGAAGGTGACCCGTAAGCCGGAGGCTTTGCCAGCAATCAGCCGGGCGGTTGAGCGCAGCGACACCCCGGTATCCGCGAACAATGAAACCCGGTTTGTTCGTAGGGTCTTGGAGCTTGATGAGCTTGTTGGCTCACGTTCTTCAATTCCGGTACCAGCGAAAGAATCCGTGAACTTGCTGATCTGTTGCGCTCACGGGCGCACTGGGATCGCCATTCCTGCCCGTCGTGTTACGCATGCTCAGTGAATGGTGAGAGTTTCTTTGAAAGCCTCGTTAGTCCAAAATGCCAGGACCAGCACAACTGGACGGGCAGGCATGCCCATTCTACGATTCGTTCTACTTCCGTTCCACGACCCAGGCGGGACGGGCGCGGTCGATGCGGGCTTTGAAATCACCTAGTCCGTGCCAGTGATTTCGCTGGTTGAGATCCACTTCGGCCACGATCACTTCACCCCAGTTCTTCGCCTGTTCGATCATTTCGCCTTCGTGGTTGAAGATGGCGGTCTTGATCCAATTCTGCTTGTGATCGGTGTAGGTGCTGCTCACCAAGTAGACATGATTCTCGGTGGCCCGGGCAGCGGCGAGTGCGGGGTTGCATCCCCAGACGGGCAGGGCGATCACCTCGGCACCGTTGATCTTCAGTTGCCGTGCGACTTCAGGAAAGAAGGCGTCGTAGCAGACCATCATCCCTACCTTGCCAAATTCGGTATCAAACACCGGAAACTCTGAACCGGGCGTGACACCGCCATCCGCTTCACCACGAGGGAGGCAGGTCTTGCGATACTTGCCGATGATTTTGCCATTCGGATCGATCAGGATGGCGACGTTGTATATCAGATGTTCGGCCTGTTCCAACAACCCGACGACAATGTGGAGATCATGTTTCATGGCCATCTTGCTGAAGTATCTGCTCGAAGGACCGGGGATCGGTTCCGCAGCCTCCGCGTAGCTCTTACCGGTGCCGTAGACCGTGATGGTTTCGCCAAGGACCAGCAAATCCGCCTTCTTCTTTGCGGCCTCGGCAATATAGGGGGCGTAACTGCGACAATTCGCAGCAGCAGTCTTTTCTTCGCTGCGTGGTTTGAAATGTACCGAGGCGAGACGGACGATCCGTTTCGCGGGAGCTGGGACCGGGGTCAGCGTGACACCATTCCACCGAACCGAGCTGTTGGGAGGTGCCCATCGAAAGAAAAGCTCGATCACCGCTTTGGTTGCCGCGGTGGGTGCTTTGTAAGTATCGGAAAGCTCGATCCATCCATCCGCGCGTTTCGTCTCAGCGATCGGGTAGTCGGGGCGATGCGTCGAAATCCCAGAGCGCAGCCATTTACGATTGGTGTGATTGTCATTCTTCACGAGCCGGCCGGCATCGTTCTGCCACGTGATCTTCGCGAGTGCGTTACGACGGGGTAGGGGGGCGCCGGCGGTCTTCTGCAAGGCCTCGAACCGGTAGTGTTTGCCTCCCTTGATCGGGATGGTCTTGGTCCACGATCCGTGAAGCCCCTCGCGATCGTCCATGCGGATGACGAGACTCGAATTTCGCGCCGGTCCGTCATTCGGCACCACGTCAAACAGCGGCCGAATTGCATCCCGCGGGGCCGCGGCAGTCCAGCCATCATGAGTCGGGCGATCCGGGGTGGATGATGAGCGGACGGTTGGTTCCGCCCCGAACAGGAGAAACGTCATTGCGGCAATGGACAGGGTTTTCATGCTGGTACTGAAGCTATGCCCAGCCCCAATCCGAGGCAAGCCCGCGCGTTGCCCGGTCAGCGTAGGGTCATGGCTGAAACACGTCACCGATCTCCTGCATAGACTTCCGCACTTTCACTCCTTCTGCCTCTGTCGAAAAAGCCAGTCGCTGATCAAATAGCGACACCGTTGCATTCATGGCGTGGATGCAGCGTTTTCATGACCTCGCGTTGAGCCCGCTGGCGAAGGGTGGTTCGCCTCCACCACATTCTTCCTGGTCAGACTTGGCACAGCGCATGCAAGAGGGAGGCAACACTGTTTGACAGTGAAACAAACAACGGCTGTGCCGTTTGACTGTCCGGAAGTGCGCGCCGCCTCTTTGACTGAATCCAGTCGGATCGTGAGGAACCGAGGCCAGCCACTCCGGCGACCAAACTCCACGCCAAAAAATGCATATGAAAAAAATCGAAGCCATCATCAAGCCATTCAAGCTTGAGGAAGTTAAGGACGCACTCGCGGAGGTCGGCATTGAAGGAATGACCGTCAGCGAGGTCAAGGGGTTTGGTCGCCAGAAGGGCCACACCGAAATCTATCGAGGCAGCGAATACACCGTTGATTTCCTGCCGAAGATAAAACTGGAGATCGTCGTTCCCAACGACAAGGCCGAAACGGCCGCTGAGGCCATCACCAAGAGCGCCAAGACGGGCAAGATCGGAGACGGCAAAGTGTTCATCCTACCGGTGGAGAATGTGATCCGTATCCGCACCGACGAAAAAGGCGAAGAAGCCATTTGATCTGACCGCAAGCAGTTCCACCCCCGACATACCTATCTACGAATGAAAAAACTCTTCTCAATTATCACCATGGCCGCCGTCTTTATCGGCGCGCCAATGCTGGGTGTCGCCGCCGACGCGGATGCTCCCTCTCCTACAGCTGATGCATCGGGCGCACCGAGTGCGGATGCCACTACGCCTCCGATCGTTCCAACCGGGGCTGAACCCGTGGTCGACGAGAACAGGAAGGCCTACGATGACATGGTCGCCGGACACGGTGACAACGCGTATGCCTTCAACTTCTTCGTGACCAGCATGCTCTGGACCGTCATTGCGGCGGCCCTGGTGTTTCTGATGCATCTGGGATTTGCCACCCTGGAATGCGGGCTCACCCAATCCAAAAACACGGTAAACATCCTGTACAAGAATGGATTCATTATCTGTATGGGTTTGATCACCTACGCGGTGCTTGGCTTCAATACCCACTATCCCGGCGATTTTAACGGGTGGTTCAAACTGGGTGGCATGATCGGCGATCTGAATGCTGACGGTGGTAATACCTTTGGATACGGCGGACTTGCCCTCTGCATGACCGGATATGGCGACTTCATCTTCCAGGCTATGTTCGCCGCGACAGCTGCGACCATTGTCTCAGGCGCCGTTGCGGAGCGGGTGAAGCTATTGCCGTTTCTTATCTTCGCGACGCTATTGGTTGGGATTGCTTATCCGGTCGTCGGCTCCTGGCACTGGGGTGGTGGTTGGATGAGCGGTTTGAATGGCGAAGCAGGATTCAAAGACTTTGCCGGTTCCGCTGTCGTCCATGCCTTCGGTGGCTTCGCTGCCCTGGCTTGCGTGATTATTCTCGGTCCGCGCAAAGGCAAGTATGTGAATGGCAAGATCCGTCCGATCCCCGGCCACAACATGGGACTCGCAGCGATTGGCGTTCTTTTGCTCTGGTTCGGTTGGTATGGATTCAACGGTGGATCTGTTCTGTCCGCTGAGCCCGCTGCCTTGGGATTGGTGTTCGCCACCACTTCGCTCGCGGCCGCCGCAGGTGGTCTCGTTGGCGGAATCATCTCCTGGGTGATTCTCAAGAAGCCTGATCTCTCGATGGCTCTGAACGGAATGCTCGCCGGGTTGGTGGGGATCACCGCGAACGCTGACATCGTGTCTGCGGGTGGCGCAATCGTCATTGGCGCAGTTGCGGGTGTGATCGTGTTCTTCTCGGTTCTCTTCTTGGACAAGATCAAGATCGATGATCCGGTCGGGGCGATCTCCGTCCACGGAGCTTGTGGCATCTGGGGCATCCTGGCCTGTGCTCTCTTCGATACGACCGAGGGTGGTTACACCATCGGCGGACAACTGGTGGGAGTCCTCGCAGTGGCCGCTGCCGCGTTCGTTTTCTCAATCGTCGTATTTGGCGCGTTGAAAGCCTTCATGGGTGTGCGGGTCAGCGCTGATGAGGAGGCGGAAGGCTTAGATATCTCCGAGCACGGCATGGAAGCCTACGCACTGAGCAAGTAATCACTTATCAACCGGGGCGGGCGGCATTCGATGTCGCCCGCCTTTACTACTTTTCAATGAGTGATTTCAGGCAAGGTGTTCAAAAAGAGACAGTAATATTGTTCATGTATTTGATCAGTCATATTTACTGGGTTCTTGTAAGTCATTGGTTGTAAGCGACTTGTGGAAGTTTAGAACGGTTGGCATCAGGTTTGCTAAAGGCTGGTACATCTGAGCGAGGATCCACCTGATTCACGCTCGAAACAGAGCTACCTGAAAATGAAAAAAGTCGAAGCAATCATCAAACCGTTCAAACTCGAAGAGGTAAAGGATGCCCTTCATGAAGTCGGCATTGAAGGAATGACCGTCAGCGAGGTCAAGGGGTTTGGTCGCCAGAAGGGCCACACCGAAATCTATCGAGGCAGCGAATACACCGTTGATTTCCTGCCGAAGATAAAACTGGAGATCGTCCTCTCCGACGACAAGATTGACGAGGCCGTAGCCGCTATCACCAAAGGTGCCAAGACGGGCAAGATCGGAGACGGAAAGATTTTTGTGCTCCCCGTCGAAAACGCCGTTCGGATCCGCACTGATGAGAAGGGTGACGAAGCTGTTTGAACCACCCGCCATTTTTAAATTTCCCCTCAATTTCTTGATACCATGAAAAAGATCTTTCTCCCTCTCTTCCTGCTGCTGGCGATGTTCGGCAGTCCGAACACCTTGCTGGCCGCCGATGAACTGAACAGCGGTAACACCGCTTGGATGATTACCGCAACCGTCCTGGTGCTCTTCATGACGCTCCCGGGTCTCGCCCTGTTTTACGGTGGCCTCGTCCGCACGAAGAACGTGCTGTCCATATTGGTTCAGTGTTTCGCCATGGCCGGAATCATGACCCTGCTCTGGGTGATTTACGGATACAGCCTGGCCTTTGGCAATGAAGGTATGGTCAAGGATACGGTCAATCTGCATTCGTTCATCGGTGATACCAGCGCGTTTTTCCTCAAGGGCGTAACCGTGGATTCGTTGAGTGGCACAATTCCGACTTCGGTTTTTGCCACGTTCCAGATGACCTTTGCGATCATCACACCCGCCTTGATCGTCGGGGCGTTCGCCGAACGTATGAAGTTCAGCGCCATGGTGATGTTCTGTGTTGCCTGGTTCACGTTTTCATACCTCCCGATCTGCCACATGGCATGGGGAGGCGAGGGCGCGTTGTTCGGGGACATGGGCGTCATGGATTTTGCCGGTGGCACGGTCGTTCACATTAACGCCGGTGTCGCTGGTTTGGTGGCCTGTATCATGGTGGGTAAACGCCTCGGTTACGGCAAGGAACCCATCACCCCGCACAGCGTTGTCTTGACCTTGATCGGTGCGGCCATGCTTTGGGTCGGCTGGTTCGGTTTCAATGCCGGCAGTCAGCTCGCGGCCGATGGCGGTGCCGGGATGGCGATGCTCGTCACCCAGATCGCGACTGCCACGGCAGCGACCGTCTGGATGTTCATCGAATGGTTCACTCGGGGCAAACCCACAGCGGTCGGTATTGCCACGGGCGCAGTCGCTGGTCTCGTCGCAATTACTCCTGCTTCTGGTTCAGCCGGGCCGATGGGCGCAATCCTCATCGGTGCAGCCTCCGCAGTGGCCTGCTACATCTTCGCGGTAAAACTGAAATCGAAACTCGGATATGACGACAGCCTGGATGTCTTCGGCGTCCACGGTATCGGCGGTATCGTCGGCGCTCTGCTGACCGGCGTCTGTGCTTCGACAGGCTGGGGCGGATCCGGTCTCGAGTTGGGATCCGTTGGTGCGCAGGTGTTTGCGCAGGCCAAAAGCGTAGTCATCACAATCGTTTGGAGTGGCGTTGTCTCTTTCGTCGCCCTGAAGCTGATCGATATGATCATCGGCCTCCGGGTGAGCGAAGAAGTCGAAACCGTTGGTCTCGACCTTGTCGAACATGGAGAAGAAGGCTACCACACCCACTAATCCAGAGAAAACTCGATGGTTCGATTGATTTAACATTGCTGATCCGGAGCCGGCTACCTAGCGTGGCCGGCTTTCGGCAGCAAATTACCAAGAAAAACAGAACAGAAACCAGATACCAAAATGAGCAAGCACAAGTTGGAATACATCTGGCTCGACGGTTACAAGCCGACTCAGAGCCTCCGCAGCAAAACCATGGTTGTCGACGACTTCACCGGGAAGTTGGAAGACACCAAGGTTTGGTCCTTTGACGGATCATCCACTGAACAGGCCGAAGGCAACGCCTCGGACTGCCTCCTGAAACCCGTCGCAGTCTATCCCGATCCCGATCGTTTTGGTGGCAACGGCTGGTTGGTGATGACCGAAGTCCTTAACGCTGACGGCACCCCGCACGAATCCAACGGTCGCGCGACCATCGAAGATTCGGATGACGACTTCTGGTTCGGCCTCGAACAGGAATACACACTTTGGGACAACGATACGGATCGTCCGCTCGGCTTCCCCAAGAACGGTTACCCCGGACCGCAGGGCCCCTACTACACTTCCGTCGGTGCGGCCAACGCCGTCGGTCGGGACTTGGTCGACGAGCATCTGCACCTCTGCCTTGAAGCTGGACTGAATGTCGAAGGCATCAACGCTGAAGTCATGATGGGACAGTGGGAGTTCCAAATCTTCGCCAAGGGCGCAGCCGATTGCGGTGATCAGATCTGGGTCGCCCGTTACCTGCTTGAGCGTGTTGGCGAAAAATACGGTGTTTCCATCAACTACCACTGCAAACCCGTCGCCGGAGATTGGAACGGTTCCGGCATGCACGCCAACTTCTCCAACACCCCGATGCGCGAATCCGGCGACGAAGCGATCTTCACCAGGATCTGCGAAGAGTTTGGCAAGCACATCGAGGAGCACATCACCGTCTACGGCGCTCACAACGACATGCGCCTCACCGGCCTGCACGAGACCCAGAGCATTGATTCATTCAGCTATGGTGTTTCCGATCGTGGCGCGTCTATCCGCATCCCGATCGCCACCATCGACGACGGCTGGAAAGGCCGTCTCGAAGATCGTCGTCCGGCCTCAAACGCGGATCCTTACAAGGTTGCCGCAGTGATCATCACGACCACCAAGAAGGCCCTCGCGTAAGGGACGAAAAACTGTTTCACGAAGGCCGGCGGTTATCCGCCGGCCTTTTTTCTGCCCCGGCAAGGTGTCTTGCCCCGCATTTCGTATTTCGTAGGATGGGCATTCCTGCCCGTCCAGTTGCGCGCCGCGCAACACCTTACCCACGTCAAGCCAACCGCATCTCTACGCGCGTCAGCAGTAGCCCAGGCCCGCAACGGTTCGCGCAATATCCAACGACAGAAAACATCCAAAACCCAATCCCCATCCCTTTCACCGTGACATTTTTCTGCACCTTGGCCACATTCTGCCCCCCATTTGATGAGCAAGCCCAAACCAGTCTCACGTAGCGGCAGATTCTCCGGCGGTCCCGGTGACGATGTGGTGCAGTTCACAGAATCGATCTCGTTCGATCGTCGACTCTGGAAGCACGACATTCAGGGGTCCGTCGCGCACGCCACGATGTTGCAATCCATCGGCGTCCTTACCAAAAAGGAACTGGCCGCGATCAAACGCGGGTTGAAGGAGATCGGGAACGAGATCGCCGCCGACAGCTTTCCATGGCGGGATGAATTGGAAGACGTTCACATGAACATCGAGGGCGAACTCACCGCCCGTATTCCCGCGGGCGCAAAACTTCACACGGCTCGCTCTCGCAACGACCAGATCGCCCTCGACTCACGCATGTGGTTGCGCGACGAAATCGCCGAACTGATCGGTGAGGTTCGCGCGCTGCAATGGGCGCTGGTTGATCTGGGAGCGAAATACGCAGATATCCGAATCCCCGGCTACACCCACCTCCAGCGCGGACAACCGGTCTATTTCGCCCACCACCTGCTGGCGTATGTCGAGATGTTGGATCGCGATATCGGACGACTGCAGGATTGTTTCCAGCGAACCAACGTCTGCCCACTCGGCAGCGGGGCGCTGGCCGGCACCACGTTGCCGATTGATCGCGAGATGACCGCGACCTTGCTTGGCTTCGTCGACGACAAAGGGAAAGCACGTCTCACGCAAAACTCCATGGACGGTGTGAGTGATCGCGACTATATGGTCGAATTCTGCGGTGCGGCGGCACTTCTCGCCGTCCACTATTCGCGGCTCTCAGAAGATCTGATCCTGTGGTCTGCAAGCGAGTTTGATTTTGTCAGCATTGGCGACGCCTATACGACCGGATCGTCGTTGATGCCGCAGAAGAAGAATCCCGACATCGCGGAACTCGCCCGCGGCAAATCTGCTCGCGTGATCGGAAATCTCATGTCGCTGCTCACGCTGCTCAAGGGTCTGCCCATGACCTACAACCGCGATCTGCAGGAAGACAAGGAGCGACTCTTCGACACCGCCGATACCGTCCGCCGTACGACCCGCCTGCTGGCGGCGATGCTTCCCAGCATTACGGTGAACTCCAAAAAATGTGCGGGCGCAGTTGATGATCCTCTCTTACTGGCAACGGACGTTGCGGATTATCTTGTCCGGAAAGGCATGCCGTTTCGCGACGCCCATCATGTGGTGGGAGCGATCGTCGCGCTCGCTGAAAAGAAGGGCAGGGGACTGAACGAGCTTTCGCTGGAAAGTTACCGGCAGATCTCACCGGTCTTCGATGCCGATGTTCAGGCTGTCTTTGATCTGCGGACGGCCGCCGCGCAGCGGAATATCACGGGAGCCCCGGGTGATCGCGAAGTGAAGCGGCAATTGCGAAGATGGCAGAAGGCTCGGGGTCAATTCTCGTCGTCCGCGTGAACCTCGCATGGCCGCACCCGCGAACAGTCGATCGACCTCTGCTACTCAGTCGCCGCTACTGACATCACTTTTGCGTGATGTCTCGCGATCATTCTACCTGACGATGCGGATGTTGCCGGTGGCCATCCGCCCGCAGATCAGTCTGGCGTATCTCTTGGCCCGGGCTACCGATACCATCGCTGATACCGAGCTCATACCGTTCGAGGAACGCCTCAGTTCACTGGAACTATTACGGGCACGAATTCTCGGCACCCGCGAGATTCCCCTCAACTTTGGTAAGCTGGCCGACCATCAGGGAAATCCCGCCGAACAGGTTCTGCTACGCCGGGTTGAAGAAGCCCTCGCCGTTCTCGCCCAGTTTTCCTACTCGGATCGGCAACGTGTCCGCGAAGTAATGGACACCATCACCACTGGACAGACACTCGATCTCACGCGCTTCCATCAGCGGGAATCGTCCGAACTGATCGCGCTCGCCACCGACGAGGAACTGGACGATTACACTTATAGAGTGGCTGGCTGCGTCGGGGAGTTCTGGACCAAGATTTGTCGGAGCCACCTGTTTCCCAAGGCATCGCTTGACGATGCGACCCTGCTGGCCAATGGAATCCGCTTCGGAAAAGGACTACAGCTGGTCAATATTTTGCGAGATCTGCCCCGAGATCTAGCCCAAGGCCGTTGCTACATCCCCATGAGTAAACTCGACGCGATCGGACTGCGCCCCCCAGACCTGCTCGACCCCGCCATGGAATCCGCGTTTCGCGCGCTCTACCATGGCTACCTGGATCAGGCCGCCGCCCATCTCGCCGCCGGTTGGGAATACACCAGTACACTGCCGTGGCGCTTCGTCAGATTGCGCCTGGCTTGCTCATGGCCTGTCCTGATCGGGGATGGAACCATTGTCAAATTGCGGCGGGCCAACATTCTCGACACCCAGACCCGCGTCAAAGTCACCCGCGCCGAAGTCTATTCCATGATCGTTCAGTCCATTTTACGCTACCCATTTCCGTCCGCCTGGCGTAGGCTGCCGTTTTGTGTCCAAAGCAGTAAATAGTTGATTTACAACCACTTTTTAGATTATGAACCCTCCCATGCGTCTATTCAAAAATAGTGCTCTGGCCGTAATTCTGGCCTTTTCAATTTATCTGGCCCCCATGGTTTCGCATGCCGCCACGGCTTCGAAAGACAAAGCCAAGGTCAGCGTCATACAGCTGGTACAGGCCGATGCCAAAGCCAAGCAGCAAGCCGAAGAAGCGGCGGCCCGCAAAAAAGCCGAAGCGATCATCCGCGAGGATCGAGAGCGTAAGGCCAAGGCCGAAGCCGATCGAAAGCGTCGCGAAAAAGAAAAGGAAGAGCGCGAAAAAGAGAAAGCGCGCCGCAAAGCCGTTGACGACGAACGCAAGCGCCAGGCTGAGTTCGAAAAGAAGCGCAAAGCCGAGGCGAAGGCTCGCGAGGAAGAGCAACGTCGGCTCGCTGAGCAACGACTCGCGGAACTGAAAGCCGATCCCACCAAATGGGCCACGGTTGCCAGCGCCGAAGCTGACGCCGCCAAGGCCGCTGCTGACGCCGCCCAATCCCAGTCTGCCAATGCCGCCCAGGCCGCCGCTGACGCCCGCGCCCGACTTACCGCCGCCGAAAAGGCTGAAGACGGCTCCGAAGATCTGCTGGACGCAGCTCGCAAGTCACTCTCTGGAGCGACCAAAAATTCACAGGCCACCAAACGGGCCCAAACCGCCGCCGCAAGCGCCAAAGCCAAAGCCAAACTCGATGCCGGCGGCAACTCCCGCATCAACAAGGCTGCCCGCGCCGCCGAAGAAGCAGCCAAGGCGAAAGCGCAAGCTGAAGCTCAGGCAAAGACCCTTGCCCAGACTGCCGCCAAGTCAAAGGCCGAGGCCGAAGCCGCCGCGAAAGCTGAACTCGATTCCAAGAATGCCCTGACGGCCGCGCAAGCCGGCGTCGAGACCACCGACAAGCGGAATGATGCAGCAGCCTCTGCCCTCGAGCAGGCGCAGACAAACTCCCGCGCCCGCCAGCAGAAAGCAGTCGATGCCAAGAAGGCACGCGATCAATACGAAACCGCCGTCCAGAGCGCTCCCGATCCTCAAGCCAAGGCCGCCCTCAAAGCGGCGACCATCTTTGCCGATAAGGCCGCCCGCGATGCTGAAACTGCCAAGACCGGGCTGGCCCAAGCACAAGCCGACGCGACCGCAGCCAAAACCGCCTACGCCGCTGCCAGAAAATCTGTTTCCGATACCGGCCGCAGTGCCGCCGATGCCCGGAGCCGAGCCACCTCGGCACGGAAAGCCGCTGGCAATGCTGATTCGGCCAATCTGGATGCCAGTAAAGCGATCGCTCGCGCAACCGCTGCCGTCACCGAAGCTGATCAGGCTGTCACCGCCGCCAAGCAGGCGAAGAGCGACGAAGTTCGAGATCTCACTGAAAAACTTTCCAAAGCAACCGCCGCTGCGAATGCGGCAGCGACGGCCGAGCAGAACGCCGCTAACGGCGTCAAGTCCGTCGAAGCCGCACTTCAGCAGGCGAAGTCTCAAACCTCCGCTGCACAGAGCGCCTACCAGACGGCTCTGTCTTCTGCGAAGAATCTCGCCGGTACCGCCAAGAACGCTCAGTCCAACGCCGCTGCCAAGGGCAAGGTTCGTCAAGCTGCTCTGAGCGCAAAGCTAAGTGCTGAGCAGAAAGCCGAACGCATCCGAGTCGCCAAAGAGCAGGAAGAAGCCAGTCAACGTGCCCTCGCTCAGAAGAAGGCTCAGGAAGAGGCACGCCAGCAGGCGCTCGCCGCAGTCAAAGCTGAAGACGATAAGCAGCGCACCGCCGCAGTCGCCGCCGCCACCGCCGCGAAGGGTGCTCAGGAAGCCTCGATGGCACGGATCGCCGCCGTTCAGAAGGTCGAAGAAGATTCCCGCAAGCGCGCCGAGGCCGAAGCCAAGGCCCGTGCTGAGGCAGAACGCCTAGCCCAAGTCGAGGCTGACAAGATGGCGAAGGCCAAGTCTGAGGCCGAGGCCAAAGCCAAACGCGAAGCAGACAAGCTTGCCAAGGCGGAAGCGAAAGCCAAAGCCGATGCCGAACGCCTCGCCCAAGTCGAAGCCGACAAGATGGCGAAGGCCAAGTCTGAGGCCGAGGCCAAAGCCAAACGCGAAGCAGACAAGCTTGCCAAGGCGGAAGCGAAAGCCAAAGCCGATGCCGAACGCCTCGCCCAAGTCGAAGCCGAACGCCTGGCCAAAGCGAAAGCTGACGCCGAAGCGGAAGCCCAACTTGAAGCGGCACGATTGGCCAAAGCCGAAGTGAAAGCCAAGGCCGATGCCGATGCGAAAGCCAAGCAGGCGGCTGAGCGTATGGCTCAAGCCAAGGCCGCCGCTGAAAAGAAGGCTCAGGAAGATATCGCCGCACAACAGATGGCTGCCGCCAAGGCCGCCGCTGAAAACGCCAGCGCCGCGCGTAAACAATTCACCAGCCGACAATCTGCGCAAGCCGAAGCGGAACGCCTCGCCCAAGTCGAAGCCGACAAGATGGCGAAGGCCAAGTCTGAGGCCGAGGCCGAGGCCAAACGCGAAGCCGACAAGCTTGCCAAGGCAGAAGCCAAAGCAAATTCTGATAAGCTGAAGATGGCTAAACTTGAGGCCGACCGGGTTGCCAAACAGAAGACGGACGCCGCCCGGCAGGCTGAACTCCAAGCCCAGGCTGCAGCCAAGGCCGAAGCCCAGGCGAATTCTGACAGGCTGAAGATGGCCAAGCTTGAGACCGACCGGGTTGCCAAACAGAAGATGGCGGCGGAAGCACAGGCCAAACGGAATGCGGAAACCGCCCGGCGTGCTGAGATTGAAAAGCAGATGGCCGAAGCAAAAGCCGCTGCCGAATCAGCCCGTGGTGCCAAAACCGGCGCCGATGTTCGTGCCAAGTCAAAGGCGGATGCCGCTCGGCAGGCCGAACTCCAGGCCCAAGCGCTGGCCAAGGCAGAAGCCAAAGCAAATTCTGATAGGCTGAAGATGGCTAAGCTTGAGACCGTCCGGGTTGCCAAACAGAAGATGGCGGCGGAAGCGCAGGCCAAACGGAATGCGGAAACCGCCCGGCGTGCTGAGATCGAAAAGCAGATGGCCGAAGCAAAAGCCGCTGCCGAATCAGCCCGTGGTGCCAAAACCGGTGCCGATGTTCGCGCGAAGTCAAAGGCAGAAGCGGGCCGGATGGCCAAGCTCGAAGCCGACCGAAAGACCCGCGAAGCCGCGGCAATCGCCGCCGCCCAGGCCGCCGCGAAGAATAGATCTGACTTGGATATGCAGTTGGCAGGCGCACGCCGCGCTAAGGCCGAACGAACAGCCCGCGAAGAAGCCGAACGCAATGCCATCGCCAGGGCGCAAGCTGAAATGGAGGCGAAGCTGCGTGCCGAATCGGACGCTCAGGCGAAACGCCGTCAGCAGCTGCTCGCTGAACTTGACGCCCAACGCCAGGCTCGCGCCGAAGCGGCTGCCTCCGCAGCGGCAATTGCAAGTCACGCCGCCCAGTCACGCAGCGACGCTGCCGCCGCTGAGAAGATGCGCCTCCATGCGAAGGCTGCTGTTCCGACTCCAGCAAAACCTGAAGGCCGGGCGATCTTCAATTTCTTCAACCGTGATGACAAGCCAGTGACCGCAGCCCAGCCCAGCGCGGCTCGGCCTATCGTTTCCACCCCGCAAGCCATGGACAATGCGGATGCTGTCACTCAGACCCAAGCGGCCGTCGCTTCCCAATCCCGCGCCAATCAGCAGGCTGCTGAGGCTGCCATCGCGGCTCAGCGCAACATGGAAAAAGAGATTGCCGCCGGAGCCGCCCAGGTCGCTCGGATGGCAAAAGTGGACGCCGACGCCCGCGTAAAAGCCAATGAGGACGCGTTGCGCCAACAACAGCGAGTTGCGCAAGACGCTCTTCGCGCCCAGCAACAGTTGACTCGTAAACAACAGGCCGCTGAACGCAAAACCGCCGATGCCCTCGCTCGCGCACAGCGAACGGCGAAACTTCAGGCTTCAGATGCTGCCATGCAGAGCAAACGCGACGTGGAACGCCTCGCCAAGGACGAACAGGTACGCGCCAAGGCGGAAGCCAAAGCCAAGGCAGCTGAGGAGAAGGCCATCGCCGAACTCCAGAAGGAACGCGCTGAAGCCCAACGTGAAGCTGCGGAAGCCGCTGCCAAATCCTTCAACAAACGGGCGACTGATTACGATCTGCTGGACAACCGGGTCAGTAAGAAATCCAAGCGGGAGCGCCTCAAGGATCTCCTTGAACTCTACAAAAACGACGAGGTTTCACCGAGACAGTATCACAAGCTCCGCGCCAAGATCCTCTCGGAACCAAATCCTGCCGAATAAGAAAGTTACTCTCCAAAAGCCCGGCCATCGGCCGGGCTTTTTTGTTGGTGCACAAGGTGGTGTGAAGCTTGGATGACAAATAGTGCACACACGCCTGCCGCCGCCCGGCCGCTTCGTTCCTGCCGCCAGAAATGGCTTGGTCGTTGAGGGGCCACAGGTAGGGTTCATCTCCAGCCATGCGAACAGTAAATTTCAGGAGCATCGCCGCCGTCGCACTACTACTTGTGACAGTTGGCCGAGCGCAGTCAGCGAACACGGAACCGGAGCCGACATCGATCCATAGAGTGGTCGCCGTGACCAACGTTTGCGCATGGCCAAATCTGACACTGATGCCTGACGGAACGATCGTTGCGGTTCTGCACAACGAGCCAAGTCATGGGCAGAGCGAAGGCGATATTGACTGCTGGGCCAGTTCAGACGGCGTTAGTTGGTCAAAGAGATCCACGATTACGGCGCATGCGCCAAACACGGTTCGCATGAATGCGGCGGCCGGACTGGCGGCCAACGGAGATCTGATCGTTCTTTGCTCCGGTTGGACAAATGAGAAGCATCCTGACCGTCCCAAACAGGCTCGCTTTCGTGACAATATTTTGAGCGCGTGGGTTTTACGTTCCAAAGATGGCGGCAGGACCTGGACGAAACACGAATCGTTTCCTTCCACCGGAGGCAACTGGTCGGCGCTGATACCGTTCGGGGACATCTGGCCGGACGAGGATGGTATCCTTCACACCTCCTGTTATCAGGGTGAGTGGCGGGCTCCATCGCAATCCACGAAAACCAAGGGCTGGCGATCTTGGCATTTGCACAGCGCCGATCATGGGCATACCTGGGTCCTGGGAAAGATCATTGGAGCCCGCCACAACGAAACTGATATTTTCCCGCTCGGCAACGGACGCATCCTCGCCGCCGCCCGAGCTGAAAAGATGGAACTGATTCGGAGCAATGACGGCGGGCTCACCTGGTTAAAACCGGTGCCAGTGACTGGGCGGAACGAAATCAACGGGCATCTCGCCCGGCTCAAAGATGGTCGTCTGCTACTCAGCTACGGGGTTCGCGTCAACGGCCGCCGCGGCGTCTGCGCGAAACTCAGCAGCGATGAAGGGTTGAATTGGGGGGAGGCGCTGCGTTTGGCACACACTGCTGATGGTGGCGATTGTGGATATCCCTCGAGCGTGCAGAGGGCTGATGGAAAAATCGTCACCGCTTGGTACTCCAGCGATTCGCCAGGTCATGCCGGTTACCAGATGGGAGTTAGCATCTGGACTGCTCCGTAATTCACTCTTCTTAGGGAGGCTTACACCCCTTACACCAGCTCCGAGATCACTTTGCCACCTTGCGTGACGATCGGAACGGGACGGCCTTGTCGGTTGATCCAGTGGGAATTCAAATCAATGCCGAGGTGATGAAAGACGGTGGCGGCGAGGTCTGCGGGGAGCACCGGACGGCTGGCTATGTCATAACCGCGGGCGTCCGTGCTGCCGATGACCTGTCCGTGGTTCATTCCACCACCGGCCATGACCATCGACATCACCCGGGCCCAGTGATCGCGGCCAGCCTGGGCGTTGATGACCGGGCTACGACCAAACTCACCCATCATTAGAATCAGCGTGCTATCCAGCATGCCGCGATGCTCCAGATCGGTGACGATGGCATGCAATGTCTGGTCAACGCGCGGGATCAACGGTTTCAATCCCTTCTCAATACCGCCCCAGCGGACGTTGTCTCCGTGGTGATCGAAGTAACCCCAAGCCCCGCTTACGAGCACGAACGTGACTCCTGCTTCCACGAGACGGCGGGCGAGTAGGGCTTTGCGTCCCATGCTGTGATTCCCATACAGCTCGCGGGTCGCCAGCGGTTCCTGGCTGACGTCGAAGGCATTCTGGGCCCGCCCCGAAAGCAGGACGTCAAACGCCTGTTGCGTGTAACGGTCAGCGGATTCAACCGCCTTGCTGCTGTCCACTGAGCGTTTGAACTCGTCGAGACTTTGCTGCAGGGATTGGCGATCTCCCAAGCGTTCAAACGAAAGGCCTTTGGGTAGTTTAAGGCGGCCGGCCAGTTCCTTGCCCTTGACCGGTTCATAAGCGACGCCCATGTCGCCGGCACCCCAGACATCGGACCCCCAGGTGTCGGCGAGTCCGAGGAAGGCCGGCATACCCGGCGCATTGGCACCGCGAAATTTGGCAGCGATCGCCCCCATTGACGGATACCCCGCACCGTCCTTGCCGTCGTTGGTGCGACGCGCAAGCTCATTCCCGGCCTGCATGGTGATGGGCGTGTGATTGCTCGCGCTGCAATCGATGGAACGGAGAATCGTCAGCTTGTCCATCAGCTTCGCCGTCAACGGCAGATGCTCACAGACATGCACGCCAGGAAGTTTTGTCGGGATGTGATCGAAAGGACTTCGAATCTCTCGCGGTGCATCCGGTTTGGGATCCCACATGTCAATGTGGCTCGGTCCACCGGAAAGCCAGAACAGGATCACATTCGTCTTGCGGGTCGATGTGCCGGTGCTCAACGCCGCCGCGCGTTGCTGTAAAAGGGATGGCAGTGAGAGACCGGCCATGCCGGCGAGTCCGGTCTGGAGGAAACCGCGACGCGAAGAACCGACGCGAAGCAGATCGCCGCCCGCCGGGGAGAACAGCGAGGTGACGGAATTCTGCGCGTGTTCAGCAGGATTGCAGGGCGAGTGCATGATTCATTTGATGGGCCCGTTTCTCGTTGAAGTCAACGAGGCATTTGTCCTGATCATCCTTGACGTCATCGGTCTGCCACGAATTACTTTTAGACTCCGATTCGAACCTCGGTTATTGATCCGTTCATTCTTCTCGTTCTTCTGATGAGCGCGTTCGTTGGGAACTTCGATGAGGGGGTGGCTTTCTTCGAGAAACGAATCCGACCGGTAATGGTCAAGAATTGCTACCAGTGTCATTCGCGCGAAGCCGCGGGGAAGGGGAAGATCAAAGGCGGGCTTCAGCTGGATACCCGGGCAGGAATTCGAAAGGGCGGAGACTCGGGTCCCGTGCTGATTCCTGGGAATACCGGTGCGAGTCGTATCGTTTCCGCTCCGCGACAGGATGCGACCCTGAAGATGCCTCCCAGCGGCAAGCTTCCCACTTCGATTATTGCCGACGTCGAAAAGTGGATTGCGATGGGCGCGCCTGATCCTCGTGACGGAGCGGCCAGGGAGTTGGTCAAGGCGACTGACTTCGAGACAGTTCGCGAGTTCTGGTCTCTGCGACCCGTCGCCAAGCCGAGCGTTCCATCAGTCGATGACCGGGCCGGGCAACTTGCTTCACTCGACGCCTTTGTCCGGCGTCGGCTTTTGATAGTCCCACCATGCCGCAGCCGTCCCATTTCCGGGCTCGGGCCAAGCGCGTGATGGATCTTTCCGGAGAATCCAAAGCGACGCTGGATCTCTACGGAATCAACCAAGGCGCGACGGATAATTTTGGACGACAATGCCTGCTCGCGCGTCGTTTCGCGGAGGCAGGTGTGCGGTTCATTGAGATCACCGATCAGGATTGGGATCACCACGGGTTTGTGTCGCGGCTGATACCCCAGGCCGCGAAGCGCGTGGACAAGCCCATTGCGGGTTTGCTCGCAGATCTGGATCGACGCGGGTTGCTCGAGGATACCTTGGTGGTTTGGGGTGGTGAATTTGGGCGAACGCCAGATGATCCGACCCAGGATGGTCGCGGGCACAATCATCGCGGTTACACGATGTGGTTCGCCGGCGCGGGAACCAAGGGCGGCTTCGTTCACGGCCGGACCGACGAATACGGGTATGAAGCCCTCGAGGGGAAAGTGCATATCCATGATCTGCACGCGACGATTCTTCACACCCTGGGTTTGGAGCACGAGCGACTCACGTTTTGCCACGCCGGTCGTGACTTCCGGTTGACGGATGTACACGGCAACGTCGTGAGAGAATTGTTCTCCTGAGTGAGCCGGAATCCGCGTCCCAATTTACGAGCGCGGCTAAAGACTCGACAGCCTTTGGGCTGATCACTAAACCGTCCGGATGCAATTCGCCAAAGCTCTGATTGCGCTCGTCATTCTGGTCACCGGACTCGGTGCCGCAGAATTCCCAAAGCCGATTACATCCATCGATCTGCAGGATGGTGACACCTTTGTCTTCCTCGGCGACAGCATCACACATCAGGTTCTTTACACCCAGTATCTGGAAGATTTTTTCTACACCCGCTATCCGGAGCGGAGGATTCGTTTTCACAATGCCGGCGTGAGCGGAGACAAAGCTTTCCATGCCTTGGATCGGTTTGAAGGTGATGTCGCCGTATTCAAGCCGAAGTACGTGAGCGTATTGCTGGGAATGAACGACGGCACCTACCAGCACTTCAATCACGAGATTTTTGCCGCCTACGAAAATGATATGACAGAAGTGATGACCCGCATCTCTGATCTCGGAGCCACCGCGATCCTGATGGGGCCAACGATGTATGATTCGAGGATCGCGACTACGAAGCCTCCGCGCTGGCTGAAGAATCAGGAACAGATAAAGCAGGCCACGACTTACTACAACGCTGTGCTGGCATTCTATGGGACGTGGATACGTGACGTGGCACAGGCGCGCGGACTCGGATACGTGGACATGCTGGGCCCCTTGAATTTTCACACGACCCAGCAGCGAATCTCGAAGCCCGAATTCACGGTCATTCCGGATGCGGTTCATCCCGATGCCAATGGCCAGGCGATCATGGCGGTTTCGTTCCTCGAACAGATCCGCACGCAGCGGCGTTCGGTCAGCGGAATTACGATCGACAAGATGGAAGGCAAATGGCGTGCGATCGGTCGCGCCAGCGGCGTCACCGAGTTGAAAGAGCAGGGGAGTGGTATTCATTTTCAGGCCAAGGCTGCAGCCCTTCCTTGGATTCTGCCTCCTGAGGCGTCGGTTGGATATGCGCTCACCCGCGCCGGTCACAAGCTGAGCAATGAACGTCTGGTCGTGCGCGGCCTCGCACCGGGTAAGTATCGGCTGAAGATCGACGGAGTTGACGTTGGTTCGTACACGCACGCCCAACTCGGCGCGAAGATTGAACTGCAGGGCAATGATAAGACCCCGCAATATCAACAGGCTTTGGCGGTCGCCTTGCTGAACAAGGAAAAGAACGAAAAGGTCGTGCGCCCGTTACGGGGGAATTGGTCCAAGCGCAAGGGGGTTCGTGCTCGCGAGTTGGAGAAAAATGCTCCCCAGAAATATGCGGAGTGGAAAAAGCAGTTCGACGCCGAGGTGCCACGACTGCTGAAATTACGGGAAGAATACGACGATCGGATCTACCAGCTGAATCAGCCCACGACCCGGACATACGAACTATCCCTGATCGACTAACCCAGATTTAGGATCCATGAAACTTACGCTCAACACTTCCACCATCAAGCCCGTGCCGCTGATGGATAAGATAAAAATGGTGGCCAAGGCCGGCTACGATGGGATCGAGCTTTGGCTGAACGACGTGTATGAATACGTGGGGCAGGGCGGGGAGGTCAGTGACATCGAGAAGGCGCTGGCGGACAACGGATTGTTTGTTCCCTGCATGATTGCGATGCGCGGTTGGGGGGAGGCTGAGGGCTTCGAATACAACATCATGCTCGACGAGGCGAAACGCCGAATGGAACTCGCTGCCCGCTTGAAATCCCCTTACATCGTCGCCACGCCACCGTTCATCGATGCGGATGTGAATCAGATTTCCAAACGCTACCGCGACCTGCTGCGGATCGGAAAGGAAGCTGGCGTCAAACCCACGATGGAGTACATCAGTTTCTTCAAATCTGTGTGGCGACTGCGGCAGGCCTGGCAGATTGTTCAGGAGGCAGATGATCCGGATGCCACAATCATTTTGGACGCGTTTCACACGTGGAACAGTGCTTCGTCAATCGAGGAATATCGCAGCATTCCGGTGGAGAAGATCAGTCACTTTCACATCGATGATGCCCATCCCACGAAGCCACAAATGCAGCAGATCGATCCCGATCGCCAAATGGTGGGCGATGGGCCGATTGATTTGAAAGCCGAACTGGCACTGCTCAAAGAAAAGGGATATGACGGTTGCGTCAGTCTCGAACTGTTCAACCCGGAACTCTGGGTCAAAGATCCGTTGGAAGTTTTGAAGCTCGGTCTCGAACGAGTGAAATCTGTAATGCCCTGACTTATGAAAAAACTACTCTCGCTCATTCTCATTCTCACTGCCACGTCCTCCATGGCCGGTGAAAAGTTCCGGTCCATGTTCAATGGCAAAGACGTTTCCCAGTGGAACACGACTGGAAATTGGTTTGCCAACGACCGCGGTGAATTGGAGATCGATCCAAGGGAAGGGGAGAAAGGGTGGAAGCGTTTCGACGCCTACCTCTACTCCAAGAAACAGTATCGGAACTTTGTGTTCGACTTCGAATACAAGCATCCCAAAGGCGGCAACAGTGGATTCTTCTTTCGCATTCCCAATCCCAAGGACCCGGTCGGCGCCGGATTTGAAGTTCAGATCAATGACATCCATGGGAAGAGCAAGAAGCTGACAGCCCATGACTGTGGCGGTGTCATTGGCACGGCAGCTCCGACCAAGAATGCGTCCAAGCCGGCCGGCGAATGGAACCGCATGGTGGTCACCATGATGAATGACGATCTGAAGGTAGAATTGAACGGTGATATCATCATCGACATCGACCTCAAGAAGACTGCCAAGAAACCGTTGCCCGCCAAAGGCTACATCAGTCTCCAAGATCACGGATTGAATCTCTTCTTCCGGAATCTACGGCTCAAAGAGTTGGATTGAGTGCGGATCAAAACACACTCACTCAGCTGCCTGTGGCAGCGAGCGTGAGCGAGTAGGTTCTGTAAGGCCCTAAAATCCTTTATAGATCCCTTGGGAATTTTGTCTGTTCAGTACGTCTGACTGACTGTTAAATATTGTCCGATCTTGCCGCATCAAAACGACATCGAAGAATCTGATGACCAATCGATTCTGCCACGTCGGCGATTTATCACCGCTTCCGGGATAATTGCGGCGGCATGTGTGCTGGACTCGGACCTGATCCAATCTGGGCTCGATGCCTCGGTGGGTGGCTATCGCTACCATCTGGTCAAACGCGGTGACACGCTTTCGGAGCTTGGGGAAAAATTCAAGACGACCGTCACGCGGCTAAAACAGCTCAATGGGTTGAAGAGCGACGGCCTGAGAATCGGCCAGAAGTTAAAGGTCGGCACATGGTCGAAAACAGGTTCCACGACCGCAACCGCCAGTCGCTATCACACGGTCAAACGCGGAGATACGTTGTCAGGCATCGGCGTCCGTTACAGCGTCTCCGTGGCTCGGCTAAAGCAATTGAACGGTATCAGGGGCGATTTGGTGAGGATTGGACAAAGGCTGGTGGTGGCGGGCACGCCGGCAAAAGCGGGCCTGCAGCACGTTAAGCCGGCGCTGGTAAAGGTCCGGAATCTTCGACGAAGCATGTGGAAGAACATCATCGGGCACCATAGCGCGATTAAACAAGGGAACGCCAAAATCTACGGTCGTTCTCACAAAGAGCGCGGGATGAAGAACGGATTGGCGTATCACTTCGTGATCGGCAATGGAATCGATAGCGGCGACGGAGAGATCGAAATTGGGTCCCGTTGGACGAAGCAGATTGAAGGCGGTCATGTGAAGAGCCGGAAATACAATCTGAACTCGATCGGTGTCTGCGTGATTGGTGACTTCAACAAGTCGCGGCCAAGTTCGAAACAGATCGCCGCGTTTGAGGAACTGGTAGCTTACCTGAAGTACGATCTGCTAGGTGGAAAGCCCAAGTTCATGGTGCATCGGGAACTTGAGCAAACCGCATGTCCAGGGAAGAATTTTCCAGTCAGTTCGCTACATAAGCGATTTGGCTGACTTACGGCCAACCCGGGAAAAGGGCGCGAATACACCGAAAATCACCAAGGCTCCCCGAACTCTCCATATACCAATTAAACATAACATACATTGTGCAATAAGTATATGCGTTCTCCGCATGGGCTGTGTGGGTCGCTGTGTGGCGGATTATCGGTGCGACCAGCCGAATCTGCCGGGTCTTTCTCCTTGGCTGAATATCGGCCAATACACAAACGCGGAACGTCCGATCACGTTCGTCTGTGAAAAGTCTCCCCATGTTCTCGAGTCTGAGCTGTTGAGCGTGTTGTCCCCGAAAACCATGTAGTGATTCGTTCGGATCTGCCGGACGACTTCTTCGTCCTGGAAAAGTCTGGCGACACGACTGCTGAACGTTCCATTTACGTGACCTGACCATTCGTTGTCGCGTGGCGGACCTTCGAAGGTATAGACGTTTTCAAATCGATACGTCGCTGCACTCAAGGGCTCATCATCGATCACGGCCATACGGTCAGAATTCAGAGAGATCTTTTCTGCACCCATTCCGACCAGACGCTTGATGTAGAACTGATCTTGCGGAAGTGCTTGGATTCCCTTGGTGGCGAAGACGATGATTTCGCCACGGCGAGGCGGCCGAAAATTGTAGGTCATGCGATCAACGAACAGATGGTCTCCGCTGATGACCCTGAGCTTCATGATGTCTTCGCCTTTTTCGAAGAACTGATTGCCTTGGCCGGCTTGCTTGCTCCATTGGAGTTCAGCCCGTCCATATTTCCCTTTCAGAGCCGGGTCCGCTATCAGTTCGTCCTGAATCCATTTCACGGTGTAGTCCTGATCACCGACATAAAAGGACTGCTTCTTCGAGAATCGCCAGTGACGCTTGATTTCACCCACACGATTCAGATAACCGCTTTCTTTTGCGACCACATGTACGTAGGAGATTCCCCTGAAGCACGTGTCGACCCATTTCTGAAATCCGGTCGGAAAAACTACGTCCGCCTGATTTCGGTAGTTCTCATGGGTAATGCCGTAAAGTGTCGGCCGCATGGAACCGGTCGGAATCTTGAACGGCTGGAGATAGAACGTGCGAATGGCCATCGCGACTGCAATGGCCACGAGCACGACTTCTGTATTCTCACGGGCACCCGGGTTCGGATACGGCAGGAGATGCTTGTTCGCGACCTCCTCCAGTCGCTTCATTTCCTTCTTCAGTTCGTTCTTGTCACCCACATCACGGGCCACGTCCCGGAGCTTGTCGGCGGCAAGTCGCAACTGCTCGGCGGATTCAGGTTTGATCAGATCCTGCTGGGCGCGGATCAGTTTCAAAACCGTTTTGCGCATGTCGAGCGCATGTCGAACGGTCTTGGACAGGAACCATTTGATGAGGAGATTCATTATGCTTTGAGCACTTTGATAAAGGCATCCTGCGGAATGTTCACCTGACCGATGGATTTCATCCGCTTTTTACCGTCCTTCTGTTTCTCGAGCAGTTTTCGTTTTCGAGAAATATCACCGCCGTAACACTTGGCAGTCACGTCTTTACGCATGGCTCGAATGGTTTCGCGCGCCACCACACGGCTACCGACGGCGGCCTGAATTGCGACCTGATATTGTTGGCGCGGAATCACTTCCTGGAGTTTGGAAGCCAGTGCCCGCCCCCTGCCCTCGGCCTTGTCGTTGTGCACGATGCAGGAAAATGCATCCACCGGTTCCTTATTCACGAGCAGTTCCAGTTTGACCATTTTGGAGACCTGATAGCCGGAGTGTTCGTAATCCATGGAACCGTAGCCACGGGTCATGCTTTTGATGCGATCGTGAAAATCAATCACGATCTCGTTCAATGGCACCCGGGCAGACAGCATGACTCGATGGTGATCCAGAGTCTCGGTATCCTCCATGAATCCGCGCTTTTCAGAAACCAAGGTCATCATCTCACCGATATAATCGTTCGGCGTCATGATGAACGCTTTGACCATGGGTTCTTCGATCGTTTCGATGACGGTTGGGTCGGGAAGCTGAGCGGGATTATCGACCTGTATGACCACACCATCCGAAAGCGTGACCCGATAGATCACGCTGGGATACGTCGCAATGATATCCAGGTCGTACTCGCGGCGCAATCGCTCCAGAATGATCTCCATGTGGAGCAATCCCAGAAATCCGCAACGGAACCCGAAGCCCAGTGCAATCGAACTTTCGCTCTGAAACATCAGCGCCGAATCATTCAGTTGCAGCTTGGCCAGGTTCGCCTTGAGGTTCTCGAAATCGCCGGGGTTGATTGGATAGACCCCGCTGAAGACCATCGGCTGAATCTCTTGAAATCCGGGTAATGGCGGAGCTGACAATTTTGATTCCGTAAAAGTGTCGCCAATTTTGACCTCGCTCGGAGTCTTGATGTTGCAGGTGACATAGCCAGTCTCTCCGGGGCCCAGAACCGGACGCACGTATGGCTTGGGATTGAAACTTCCCACTTCCTTCACCTCGTAACTCTTGCCGGTATGCAGGAGTTTTACCTTTTGGCCTTTCTTCAATTCGCCATTGAAGACGCGGACGTAGGTGACGACCCCGCGATACGTATCGTAAATCGAATCGACGGCCAATGCCTGGAGTGACGTCTCTGGATCGTGCTTCGGAGCGGGAATTCGCGTGATGATCGCGTGCAAGATTTCCTCGATTCCGATTCCTTCCTTCGCACTGGCTGCAATTGCGGTATCGCCGGGAATGGCAAGTATATCCTCAAGCTGTTGCCGAACCATGGCCACATCCGCGTGCGGCAGATCGATCTTGTTGATTACCGGAATGATCTCGAGATTCTGCTTCGTCGCCAGATGCAAGTTCGCCACGGTCTGGGCTTCCACCCCTTGGGCGGCATCGATGATGAGCAAGGCGCCTTCGCAGGCACTCAAGCTGCGGGAAACTTCATAGGCAAAATCCACATGTCCCGGTGTATCGATGAGGTTCAGCTCGTAGCGCTCCCCATCCTCCGCCTTGTGATACATCGTCACCGGATGGGCCTTGATGGTGATTCCCCGTTCCCGCTCCAGATCCATCGCGTCGAGCATCTGATCCTCCAGCAGGCGGTCCTCCACCGTTCCCGTCATCTGCAACAGGCGGTCGGATAAGGTCGTCTTCCCATGATCAATATGGGCGATGATGCTGAAATTTCTGATTCGTTCGATGTCCATAGACAAAAGTGCCGCCTAATCAGGCGGCTTCAGTCCCCTACTCTGCTGGTAACAGTCGGGAAACCTGCGCTTATCGGCGCGCGCGAGAAGATACCGGGCTGGACGATTAAAGGAAGACGATTTTTGGGAGCCCATCGGTCCTGGTTTGTGATTGAAAGTGGCGGTGGAGACAGAGACGTCACCCCTAAGCGGACGCGGTTGCGAATTCTCCAAGTCTCAAAACTCAAACCCCAATTAAGCTTCAAACTCCAAGCACCAATCCGAGACGGTGGGCCAAAAGAATGCGGCTCAGATTGAGGTTTGCTGCTGGGATTTTCGTGGCAGCTTGCGGTTTGGGATTTGGAGCTTTCGCTTGCAATCTTGATGACCAGAAGCGGAGTAATCCCTCGCCGCCTTGGCACCCCGTTTTAACCGCAGACAGTCCTTCAAGGAGTTTTCTCACGCCACCAGTCTTCGTCCTGAATACCACTGGATTTGATCCAACCGCGAAGGCGGTAGTAGATCCAGCCGATCTTTTCATGAACGTAGCGGGAAGTCTTCTCGAAGCCGCCCCATTTGGGAATAATATGGACGCTGGCTTTGCCATAGCGACTGACCCGGGTGAAAAAATTGCAAGGCACAACGGTCACTGGAATGCCCTGCGTGCGGAAGACTCCGGCGGCGCGTTTCATGTGAAAAGCCGAGGTCACGAGCAGAACATTTGTCCAGCCACGTTCGATGGCGAGGTCCTTCACGAATACCGCTTCATCAAAGGTGTTACGGCAGATCTTTAGGGCGACGATTTCTTTGCCCGGCAGTTTGTTCCCGGCTTCAAACCAGGCCTTCGTTATCTCGGAATCCGACCATTTGTCTTCCTCATACGAGGTGTAGGCACCGCCGATTACGAGGGTGGGAGCACGATTGGACAGCATCAGATCCATGGCCATGGTCACCCGGTCCCCGCCATGGTTCAGGTGCATCTGATGGGATTCATAGCGGGACTTGACGGATCCACCACCGAGTAACACGACGGCGTCCGATTTTGGGATTTTTTCGAACTTCAAACCGCCATAGGGCCTTTCGAGTGAAGCTAGCAGCCATCCCGATACCGGGGTCGCTCCAAAGATCCAAAGGATCAGGGCCAATCCGGCGGCAATCCCTCCTTCCTTTTTCAACTTTCGCTTCTTGATCAGCCAAACTGAGAGCCCGATCAGGCCCAGCCAAACAATGGCCAATGGATCGATCAAAGTTACGAGATTCTTCGCTCCCAACCCCAATAGCGGCGATATCGTCATTGCAAGAGCGCATTGACCGCTGCCTTCAGCGCGTCAATGCGGATGTGCAGGGGGAAATCCGAGGGGCCTTCCACTGTGTAACCGAGCCTCGTGCCGTTCTGGCAAACGTAGAACGCCTCCGGCCATTCAGACCGGTTTGCGGGATCAACTTCCGGGGTTATCACTCCTCGATCGGCTGCCATTCCGTCGATTTCCTCGGACATATCGATCGGGCAAATCTCCTTCACCGCTGCGATGACCTGGCGGGAAATCGTTGGATGGTGATTGGGGTTCAGTTCGTACATGTAGAACCCCGTCGATTCCCAATCCTCGTGCAGGTGGATTGCCAGATCGAATGCGGGTTGTTGTTCGAGCCAGTGAATGTGGGCAGTCACCTCGGCGGACTTCGGCTCGCGGTAATCCCGGTTGAGATCGATGCCGTCCCTGTTCTCCCGGGTATTTAGTGGGAATCCGCTTGGATTCAGACACGGGCAGAGCCAGAAGCCCACATCAGTTGGCCACTCGTTCTCTTCAAGCAACCGGAGCAGAGTCATCGGACCCGCGGGTTCATCGCCGTGGACTCCGGAGGAGATATAAACCCTTCGGTTGGGGGCGACGGGACTTCGAGTGAGGGCCAGCAGCTCTTCATCCACGCCGTAGGGAATCGACTCCGCCGGCCATCCATGTTCAGCGGCAGCAGATCGGAACGAACTCAGGATCGGGTCAATGTGGATCCGCTCGCCGCAGTAACGGCCATGATTGCGGCGAAGCGGTTGCATGACCCGATGAAGTGTCAGTCGCTCAGTTTTGTTGGCACACGTCGGCTTCTTCCTCAGCAACCGCCGAATCTTCCGAGCTGCAGGATTGGCAACCACCGGGTTCCTGGTCGGCCAACTCCGCGTCCCATTGAGGATCGAGACCCAGATCACGGATCATCTGCAGGTCCTTCTCGACGGATTGATTGAGCGTGGTGAGATAATTGCCGACCATCAATGCGCTCGCCCCGGCGGAGAAGATCATGCTCTGCAGATCGCGCAGATTCACCGTACGGCCACCCGCAACCATGATTTCCTGGCGCGGCAAAAGGAAACGGAAACAGGCGATCGTCTTCAGAATCTCCATCGGCGCGAGTTGCTCCATACCCTCGAAAGGCGTCCCTTCAATCGGATTGAGAATATTGACCGGCACCACGCTGGCACCGATTGCCCGGAGTTCCATTGCCAGATCGCAACGGTCCGCCCGGGACTCGCCCATGCCGATAATTCCGCCGGAACAAATCTTGATACCCGCCTCTTTCAGATAGCCAATCGTTGCTAGGCGTTCTTCGTATGAATGCGTTGTGCAGTGCTCGGGGAAGAAACGACGGGAGCTTTCCAGATTGTGTCCGTAGCATTCCAGTCCCGCCTCTTTCAATCGGTTGGCGACGTTCTGGCTCTTGATCAGTCCGAGCGACGCATCGGGGCGGACTTTGCCGCCGTCCTTGATTTCGCGAATTCGATCGCAGACTTCATCCAATATCGGACCTTCGTTGAGTCCTTTCCAAGCGGCGACCAACCCGAGCGCTGTGACGTTGTTGGTGTTGGCTTCGTTGGCGGCTTCCGCTACCGGTTCGGGATCAATAAACCCGTATTTCGGCGACTCGGTCTGGTAGAACGAAGACTGGGCGCAAAACTTGCAATTCTCAGAGCATGAGCCCGCCTTGGCATTGACGATCGAACAAAGATGAATTTTGTTCCCCTTGTAATGTTCCCGAATGCGGTTGGCCCAAGCCATTAACTCGAAGATGTCGGCGGTGTCTTCCAATCCGAACAGCCAGAGACCGGTTTCCCGGTCGATGGTTCCCCCGGTCAGGACACTTTGGCCCAATTCACTGATACGCTTGTGTGTGGTGGCGTCAAATGCGCTGGATGACATGGTTGACAGCCTAATCTAGGACTGGTCGCCACAGCAAGCATCGTGAAAGCGTTGCGGTGAATTTCGATTTCATCATTCACCATCCCCTGCCCTTCAACTACCGTCTCGCCTCAGATGGCTGAATTTGAGGTCCATTTGAATGCGGAATTGGCGACTTTGCGGGACAATTCGTTGTTCCGTGAACTTTGCAGTGTCGGCTCGGCCCCGGGCGCGATGATCAGGATAGGCGATCAGGACTACCTGAATTTCTCCTCCAACGATTACCTCGGACTCGCAAACCACCCTGTGTTGAAGGAAGCCGCCCAGACTGCGATCGAGGAGTTTGGAGCGGGTGCCGGCAGCGCGCGTCTGATCTGTGGCAACCAACGGATCCATGTGGAATTGGAAGAGAGCATCGCCGCCTTCAAGGGGGTTGCAGCGGCTCTCGTGTTCAATACCGGCTATGCCGCCGCCCTCGGAGCGATCTCGTCGCTACTCACAAAGTCCGATGTCCTCATCATCGACAAACTGGTGCACGCCTGCGTCGTGGACGCCGCGAAACTGACCGGGTGCAAACTCCGCATCTACCGCCACAACGACTTGGAGGATCTGGAACGTAAACTCAAATGGGCGCGCAAGAAGCACCCCTCCGCACAGATCCTGATCGCCACCGAGAGTGTCTTTTCGATGGACGGCGACATCGCGCCACTGCTCAACATCGTCGAATTAAAGGAGCGCTATGGTGCCTGGCTGATGGTGGACGAAGCCCATGCCACGGGATTGTTCGGCTCACATCGGCGCGGGATCGTTGAAGAGTTTGAACTGAGCGATCGCGTTGAAATCCAAATGGCCACGCTCGGCAAAGCCGTCGGCGCAAGCGGCGGTGCCATTTGCGGATCTCGCTCGCTGATCGATCTGTTGATCAACAAGGCGCGACCATTCATCTACAGCACCGCACCACCGCCCGCTGCCGTTGCCGCGGCGAAAGCCGGAATCCAAATCATCGCCGGATCGGAAGGCGAAACGCGCCGGCAAAGATTGTGGGCGATGGTGGATCATCTGAAGAATATGTTTCTCGCAGTTGGCAAACCGCCGGGATTGGTCCGCGCCCCAATCATTCCCTTCATCTGTGGTGAATCAGATGCGGCGCTGTCCATGTCCAGTAAACTGTTCGAACAGGGAATCATGGTGCCGGCGATTCGCTACCCGACCGTGCGGCGGAACGAAGCACGCCTTCGATTCACGATCACCGCTGAGCATGGCCTGGAACATCTGGAGCAACTCCAGACCGTGTTGACCGCAAAGGAGGAAGGCGCGGATGCATAAACTCGCAAAGCTCGATCACAAATACGTCTGGCATCCGTTTACGCAGATGCGTGACTGGCTCAAGAGCGAGCCGATCGTCATCACCGAGGGCAAGGGTGCCGTGCTGCACGATGCATCTGGGAAGGAGTATCTTGACGCCAATTCTTCCATCTGGACGAACCTTCACGGCCATAATCATCCGCACATCAATCGTGCGATCCAGGGCCAGCTGAAAAAGATATCCCACTCGTCCGCACTCGGATTCGCCAATGAACCGGCTTCCGAACTGGCTGAACGACTCGTGCAATTAACGAACCCCGAAAAGGTTCTCCGGAAACGTAAGATTAAGAATCCACGGCTAGGGAAGGTCTTCTTTTCAGACGACGGATCCACCGCAATGGAGGTTGCCCTGAAACTCTCCTACGAATGCGCCCGTCGGACCCGCGGCATCAGGCGTCCCCGATTTCTGGGACTGGCAGGCGCCTATCATGGCGACACCGTGGGCGGCGTCAGTCTTGGCCACATCGATCTCTTCCACAAAGCCTATGCCGGTCTGCTCTTCAAGTCAGAGAAAGCGATGGCACCCTACTGTTATCGCTGTCCGTTCAATCGGGCCAAACCTGAACGTGCCGATGCCCGGGAATATCGTAAATGCAACTGGGAATGCGTCTCCAAGGTGGAGCAGCAACTGGATCGGGCGAAGAAGGCAAAGCGACCGTTCAGTGGTTTTGTCTATGAACCGCTGATCCAGGGCGCGGCCGGTATCGTCCCCCAACCACGCGGCTGGTTGAACCGCGTGGGAACGGCGGCCCGTGAGCATGGTGCACAACTCATCGCGGATGAAGTCATGACCGGATTCGGCCGTTGCAACACCGTGTCACCGGGAAAGCCAGTCCATCATTTTGCGTCGCATCAGGAGGGTATCCAGCCGGACTTTCTCAATGTGGCGAAAGGCCTCACCGGCGGTTATCTGCCAATGGCTGCCACCCTGACCACGCAGCCGGTATTTGACGCGTTCCTCGGTGAGTACGAGAAGTTTAAGACCTTCTTCCACGGACACAGTTTTACCGGCAATCAGCTGGGCGCGGCCGCTTCACTCGCGAATCTGGAGATACTCAATCGAGATTCCACCACCGCCCAGCGCGCGAAACTGCAAATTGAGTTCAAGCAACAACTGGCGACGTTGTGGCCACTCCCAAACGTCGGTGACGTGCGTTCGGAAGGTCTGGTCGCTGGAGTGGAATTGGTCGCCGATTGGAAGACAAGAAAACCGATTGCCTTGTCGAAGAAGGCTGGGATCCGAGTTTGTGATGCCATGGCAAAACGCGGTGTGCTGACTCGCCCGGTCGGAAGCGTCGTGGTTCTGATGCCACCTTACTGCACCACGCGTGCTCAGCTTCAGAAAATGATAGGTGCCTTGGCTGAGTCAATTGACGAGGTGTTTGGGTAAGCCTCAGGGTGTGATTGCAGAAGGGTGGAGCGACCCTGATGCCTGCTGGCGCCAATGCCGGACCGGCCACCCAGATAGAATCACGCGTAATCTTCCAAGCGCGCTCATTCCCAGAACGCTCAGAACCATTACCCGAATGAGATGCATGGCGTCAGTTCGAACTATCGGACGGAGTAAGGAACCTCGCCGTAATTGCTGTTGCGGGCATATTTAAGGAAGTAAAAACCCGCGATACACACCAAGACAAACAAAACGAAGGCGATGATCGTGGACATGACTTTCAATTTCCGAATCTTCTGTTCGGTTCTCTCCCGATCAGCCGCTATGGATTGCTGAAACATCATCTCCGTGCGTTTGGCTTCGGGGCTCGCGAACAATTCCTCACGCAGCACCATCGTGAACCAGGTCCCTTCCTGTTCGCCGAACAGTTCGGGTAACTTTTCCAACACCTCGTCTTGGGGAGGATCAAACCCCTTCTCTTTCCAGTACATCAGGTCTTCCTGCAGCCAGACGCGATTGATCGCATAGTTTTTCGACAGAGTGTCAAAGCGCGTCCAGATCAACCGGCGAATCTCATCAGCCAGACTGAAATCAGCAAACGCTTCGCTGTGAATCAGCGCCTGTTCACCGTCCCGTCGGAAACCGATCGCGCCCAAAATCGTCCCGGCCGCATCGTGAGCGACCTGGAACTCGGTGACCCGCTTGTCCAGTTCTTCAACCGGCAGACGTTCATTCGCCCACATATCCCGCAACGCGGGAAGGTCGTCGAGCGTCGCTCGTCGCGCATTTAGCACCTGCTCTTCCATGGGCGAAAATTAACGAAATCAACAAGGCGGGTAAAGCCGGCTTCTTCGCGGATCTACTTTCGCGACTTCTTCTTTCCGCTGGTCGCTTTGAACTCCAATCCAGCGCCCTGCACTTTGGTCGAAAGCTGCTTTCTAAGCTCCTCCAACTGATCGGCGCGTTCGGAACTCAGCGCAAGATTGGTGAACTGCCTGGGATCAGAACGCATGTCGTAAAGCTCTTCGCTCGCGTCGTGATAGCGAGCATAGGCCCAGTCGCTCGTGCGCAACGCATATCCCCGGCGACCAACGGTCATGGCACCTCGACGAACGGTTTGGCGATGGTTCTTCAGCACAGAGACCAGACTTCGGCCCTGTGTCTCCTTTGGGATTTCCAGTCCGGCCAATTGTGAAAGGGTCGGATAGAGATCCATCAGCTCAGCCAGTGACATCGTCCGGCCCGGCTTCATGCCTGGAATCGAGATGATCAGGGGCACTCGAAGGACATCTTCATGCAGGTTCGATTTCTCCCAGAAGGTATGTTCGCCCAGATGATAACCGTGATCGCTGGTGAATACCACGGCGGTGCTGTCCCGCAATCCCAGGCGATCCAATTCCTTCAGCACGCGCCCGACCTGCTCATCCATAAAGGTGATGGATGCGTAGTAGCCTGCCCACATCCGTTTCCAATTGTCCGGATGCTTGCCGATCGGATTCTTGTCGTTCCGATTTCCAGCCAATCCCATCAGCGGAATGTCGTCCAGATCACCGGCCGGCAATTCTGGCACCTTCAGGTTCTCCCACGGATACATGTCAAAGTAGCGCTTCGGCGTCACCATCGGGTAGTGGGGACGCACAAAACCCGCCGCCAAAAAGAACGGTTTATCACGATGCTTGCCGAGTAGATCGATCGTCTTGGTCGCCGTCTTCCAATCCGGCTGATCTGATCCGTCTCCGTCATAGCTCACCGTGACAAACATGCGATGGGGCATCTTCGTGGACTGCCTCCCATCCAATGCCCGCGTGAAGATATTCAGATTCAGACACGCATAATCTCCGGGCGTGTGTGCTTCGCGTCCCGGTGAATTGAACGCCTCGGTCCACGAACTCGGCTCATCCAGGCCGTCGGTTGATCCGATGATATCGCCTGGAACACGCATGTGGTAAATCTTGCCAACGCGGGCGCTGTAGAACCCGTTCTCGCGAAAATGCTGCCCCATGTTCACGTCCCCTTTCCCTTTATATTTGCTGAACATCAACGATTGTCGCGAGGGCGCACAGGAAGTCCCCTGACAATACGCCCGATCAAACACCAAACCGTTGCGCGCCAAGGCATCGATGTGGGGCGTCTTCACCGTCTTGTCCCCGTAGCACCCGAGAGTACTGGCCTTGAGGTCATCTGAAATGAGGAACAACACGTTCCGGATCGCCGGTTTGTCCGGCGCGGCAGCCATGCATCCAAACGTAACAAACACTGACAGCAGATTCAGAAAGCAACGCATGCGGGGGAGAATGATATAGAACACATTTGCGCCAAGCATTTTCCGCTGCGTCTGGATCTTGTCTTCCAGCGCGCTCGCAGATGCCTGGAAATCCTCAGGACCAATGATCTTTCCTGCCAGTCCCGGGCAGCGGGCTGTCACCCCAGGTAGTGACAGCCCGCTCACCCTTGTCTTCCGTCGGTAATCTCACCCGCTGTTCGAACCTCAAACCGCGCCCCCTGATGGAACGAGTCGCAGCAGCCTTAATCAGTGTCCTGCTGCCACGTTCTTCTCGGTCTTCTTCCTCAGGCTTTTTACATACGCAACGATGTTGCGGAGATCTTGCGGGAGCAATGCGCCACCGATGGGTGGCATTGCGGAAATCGGCGGTGTGAGTTCCGCGATTTTGCTGCGTTCCACGACGTGCTTCACGCCATCGGGGGCGGTGATCCACAATTGCTTCTGGTCCTCTTTTGTCAGCCGCCCCATGACCATGTTGTCATCTTTCATGATCGCCGTGACGCTGGTGTATCCCGGTGTGATCACTGCGTTGGGTGCGTAGATTGACTCCAGGATCTGAGCGCGGGTCAGGCGGATTCCGGCCCCACCCAGTTCGGGCCCCTGCACGCCGCCGTTGTCGCCTACCTTGTGGCATTGGAGACAGGCTCCGTGATTCTCAAACACAAATTTTCCGAGTTTCGGATCGCCACCAAATTCGCTCAGTCGGAAGACGTTCGTCGGATTCTCTGCAAATTTTACCGCCGCCGCATCACCTTGTGCCTGAAGCGCCAGGAACGTGTCCAACCACAGATCCTTGCGAAGATTCTTCTTCCGCTCGGACCAGAGCGTTTTCAACTCCCCAAGCGCAACCTCGCCGAGTCCGGCGATCGCTGACCGGGCCACCGTAGGCTTTTCTTTTGCGATCGCATTCAGACTGAATTGCTTCACATCGGCCTGCAACGCAAAGGCGTGTCTCAGCGCCGCGGCGCGCACCAACTCGTCTTCGTCCTTCAGCAGTTCCCGCATCAGCGAAACTGACTTCGAACCGAATCGCTTGGCCAGACTGTCCAAAGTAGCGACCCGAACGCCGGCATCCAGCCCTTGGTTTCGCGCCTGGGCACGCAATAGTTCAGGATCGAGTTCGACACCGGTTTCGCTCGCCAGACGCAATCCGAGCGCGAGTAATTTTGGATTGTTCTCTCGGGCGAGGAATGCTTTGAGTTGAGCTCCGATGTTGGGTGCGAGCGCCGGCGCGCTCCGACTTTCAGAAACAGGTCGGTAGCGACCGTGCACCGAATCCGTAACCGGCGCGTTGGTCCATTTACGGAGTCCTTCCAATCCGGCAATACGAACCGAAGCAGCCACCGAAGTATCTTCGGTGAGTCTCAGCAGGCCGATGGCATTCTCCACCTTGCCCTGCCGGAAGTTGGCAGCCATCACGCGACGTTGGACGGTTTCGGGATAGGATGAAATGGCCGTAAGTGCTGCCAGCGCCTGCCCGGCGGGGCCGTCCACTGCGGCGGTGTCGTAGATCGCGCGAATCACCTCCGTGCGGATTGACGCGTCGTCATCATTCAGAAACGCGGCCAATTGCTGGCTTTCCATTCTGCGCAGAACCAATACTGCCATCAGACGTTCTTCTCGGGATTCTGAATCCACCCGACTTGCGGCGGCCGCTTCCGCCTCCAAAATCGAGAGTGCGGTCAGGCAGCTATGTCGAACAACCACGTCCAGGTCCCCTTCCCCGTTTCCATTGTTGCGAACCAAAGCGAACAGCGCCTCGATCGTCTGCTCATCTTCAGGCGTCGCAATTCGTCCGAGCGCAATGGCGGCGAAGGAACGGACTCGGGGAGATTCATCTTTCAGCAGTTGCAATAGGGATTTCTTCGCGCCGACGATTCTCAGATCGCCGAGAATCCGTGCTGCGTGGGCCCGGAGTTCAGGATCCGAATCGCTCAGCAAGCCGGTGAATTGGGAGGCACTGGGGCAATCTTTCTTCCGCTCGATCTGTCCCAACGCCCAGAGAGCGTGCAGGCGCCGGACCGTGGCCACGCGTTGGTTGCGAACCAGGCGTCGGAGTTCCCAGCTTGAGCCACGCCTTGCCAACTCGAACTGCACCTCCTGTCGGACCCGCCGATCTGAATGGCCCAGCAATACTGACAGATCTTTTTTCTTCAGACCTCCCAAGCCAACCTCAAAAAGATCTGCCACCTGTTGTCCTGCTTTCCGCGCGTTCTGATCCGTGGATTCGATTACCTGGATCGAACCGTTCTGGTTCACCGACCAGCCGCCGCCGAAGTCGCAGATGTAGATCCGGCCATCATATCCCAGCTCCACATCACTCGCGCCCACCCCTTCGATGACCACCTCTTCGCTCACAGCCTTGAAACCGGCACCTGATGGCTGGACCTTTACCGAAAGAATGGTGCAGTTCACTGAGGGCCCGCGGTAGTTCGCGAGTAGAAAACGCTGGCGCAGATTCTCGGGGAGCGATTCCCCGGTCAGCCAGGTAACACCGGACGGACCGCGCGCAACGTGTGAGGCGGGCGGGTAGACCCACTGTGGCTGATCTTCGCAATGCGTCTCGAACATCTTCTCCGCGACCCACATGGATTTTGCCGGGCGGAACTCTCCCCAATCCAGTTTGGTGGCGTAATGGCTGGCCGATTGATGGGCCATGTACCAACCGGAATCGGAGCCTTCCAAGGCATACACCATGCGCGCCACGTCGCCGATGTCACCGGTGTTGTCGAAGGTGAACAGATTCCCGTGATCGTCGAAGGCAAGTTCCTGCGGATTACGCAATCCCGTGCAGAACAATTCGAATCCGGAGCCGTCGGCTTCACAGCGAAAAATGGCTCCCCGACCGGGACCTGAAATGATTTCACCGGCCGCGGTTTCCACGTGATAGCCGCGATCCCCCACCGAGAAGTAAAGTCGGCCATCAGGCCCCCAGACCAAGCCGTGCAGATCATGCCCGATGAATGACACCCGCGTGCCAAAACCATCGGCCACCACTTCGCGTGTCTCGGCCACGCCATCATCATCGGCGTCGATCAGCTTCCAGACTTTGGGGATGCAGGTGAAGTAGACGGAGTTGCTCTCCCCCGCCAATACTGAAAACCCAAGTCCATCCAACGGATCGTTGAACCCGTCGGCAAACACGGTGCGATGATCCGCAGCACCATTCCCGTCCCGATCTTCCAGCCGCACGACGCGATCGGCTACGGCTGTGAACCAGCCTTCCGGAAACAGATGCGACCATTCCTCGTAAAGCTTCGTACGATCAGCAGTCGTCCGGGCCCGGAAATCTCCCGGAATCAGTTCATTCGCACCGCGCAGATCCGGAACTCCGAGCCAGAATCGATGCGCCTCGGCGACGTACATTCGCCCTTTCAGATCAAACCCGAAGCTTCCGGGATTCTCGACGAAGGGATAGGTGACGTAGGTGAATCCGCGCATCGCGGAATTGCTGATGCTCCCCCGGAACGCGCCGCGTTCGTTGGACAGTTTGGGCATGTCCTTCTCCGCCACGCTCGGCAGTTGTTGGAATCGTTCAGCGAGCCGGGCAGCGGATGCGGCATTGGTCCTCACTTCAGCGACAAATAGGGTCGCAGCTACCAAAAGATAGATCAGTTTTCTCATTAAATAATAGGGTAGTTGCAGAACGCAAAAGGGCTAGTTGACGCGCTCAAGCTGAAGCTCATTCAGCCGGTTTCGCTACCCGGGTCGGGCTTGCTGCTCTAAGGGTAGAACGGATTGTTCTCCTTCTCCTCGCCAACGGTGGTCAGGGGCCCGTGGCCGGGAGTAATCAGGGTCTCGTCCGGCAGCGACAGAATCTGGGCGCGGACCTTCTGCTTGGCCAATTCGCCGGCGTTTGGAGCCCCGCCCATGGAGCCGGCAAAGATCGCGTCGCCCACGATCGCAATGGATGGTGCGTCGTCAGGAAAATTTCCGACAATGTAGGTAACTCCATCCACCGCGTGTCCGGGCGTATCGCGATTCGAAATGCGAAGGCTGCCTAGGTGAAGAAAATCCGTCCGCTTGTTCCGACAATGACGAGGAACTGTGTCTGATTCGGCTTTCATCGTGATATCAGGATAGCGATTCTTGATCGGTTCCAGCCCAGCCACGTGATCACCGTGCATGTGTGTGATAAAGAGATAAGTCGGCGTCAGCTTCTCCTGATCGATGATTTCAAATATCGGAGTGGGATCAAATCCGGTATCAAAGATCGCCGCTTCGCGGGTGACTTCATCCCAGATCAGGTAGGCATGTACATCCATGGTCGGCCCGATGGTCGTGATTTGGCGGAACTCACGCCAGGTTCCGAGATCGGGTTGGCCAGGCTCCCAGCCTTTGGCCATGCGCTCCAATCGCCCGGCATCGAGTGCTAGCAAGTTGGCAACTTCGGTCCAGTTGAGTTCTTTCTTCAGCTCCCCTAAGTCTTCGTAATCTGACAATTCCGCCGTACTCAGACCGGCGGCACTGGCCACCCGGTCTTCCGCGATCTTCAACATCCGACGGGACTTCGCGATGACATCGCCGGCATGATCTTCCAAACTCATGCGCGGGAGAATGATTGGCGGGATCGGATTCGTCGAGTCGCGGATTGGGAGTTGGGAGACGAATTCGATTTCCACCCCTAATCCCGACCAGTCCTAAATCGTCTTCAGCAGTCGAGCCGCCTTCGAATACCAGCGCCGGTCCCGTTTTTCGGCAAATTTCGGAATGGTCATAGCTTCTCCGACCAATTCCCTAAGCAACGACCTGGCCTCTTCGCACCGGTCCATTTTGAGAAACTCCTCAGCGAGGCGCACCCGGGCACGCGGATATGTATTCACCGCGGTCACCTTGCGCAATGTAACAATCGCTTTCTCATGTTCACCCAGTTCGGCGTAGCTTTCGCCCAAGATCATCATGGTCTGTGAGTAGTCGTGAGTCGGATCCTCATCACATACGGGTGCCAGCACCCGGGCAGCTTCGTCGAAAAAGCCCCGTTCGAACTGGCATTCCCCCATCCCGGCCCGGATATCGATATCTTTTGGATCCCGTTCCATGGCCGCCCGATAACAGTCTTCCGCCATTTCGACTTTCCCCTGTTCGAGATAGAGCGAACCCAATTCAGCGTGATGATGTGCGTTGTCGAGATGATGAATCGTTCCCTGCAGTTCCTTGATCCGCCTTCGTCGCGTCGATCCCGGCCATTCAAACGCGGGCAACATTGAGCGGCGATAGACATTCATGAAGTACCAGCCCCCGCCAATGCCAGGAAAGAGCCAGATCGCGGCGATCCAAATCCATTGCCGCTGACGAACCGCATCGATGGTCATCCAGATTTGAAAAATCAGCCCCGCCCCAAATATGACATAGTGCATAAAATCTCCTTTCAGTGGTGGTCGCGATTTTATTCGTCCCCGCCAGTAGATCAACCTAAGAATCGCGGAGACGAATGAAGGTCAGGGAACGAGAATCAGTAAAGGTGTTACTTGCCTCCGGCGCGAAGATCTTTGATCTGTATGATCTGATGGATCGCGCGGGGACGTTGACGTTCCGCTTCACCAAGAAATACATCAACATTCCGCTTACGGCCGCCGCCACCGGTCTCTTCGGAAATCGGTTCGGTGGAAGTTCCTTTGATTGGAACGCGCTCATCTACACGCCACTGATCATCGTGGCCGCAATCTGTATCGTAGGTCTGGCGCTGAAACTCCCCTCCATGTTGAGTGCTGCCAAACGCAGCTATGCGCGCATTCAGGGGCAGATCAACATGGTGCAACTGAAGCGGAACCGCCGGTCCGATCATGCGCACACCCTCTGGGAACGCCATTTCAAATACCATACGCTCGCCGAACACGCGGAAGCCGCCCTGCCGCAGAACGAGGAGAATTATCTCAAGATGCGCGAGCAGATTGTCGGTGAATTGGAAAGCGGGCTCTCATTCGAGTCGATCGATCATCTGGAACTGGAGAACACCTCCGGCCCCGCCCGACGCGAGGCTCTGCGCGAACTCGTGATCGCCATGGAGTATGAAACGCCGACCTCAGCCGGCGTCGAATCGTGCGCGACCGCGTTCTTCCGCACCTTCATGTACAGCCTGCGATCCGATGAATCGCAAAAAGACACCCAGGAAAAATCCGGCTACGTCTTCCGCGAATACAAATCGTGGCTCCGCAGAACGTTTTTCGATCCGAATGACGTAACGCTGGCCTCGAGACTGAAGAAACACATGCGGCTGAACACCGTCGCCCGACAGCTCAAAGGTGACGGTGTCGCCCATGACCCCCGCGTTCGATTCAGCTGGTATGTGTTCCCCGCAGCGTTCCAATCCTTCTGGCATTCGAACACCACGCGAAAGGTCAGCATTCTGGTGGGAGCGCAGCTCAGCCGTCTCGGCCGGAAATACAACACGCAGCTCACCGTCCAATCCATCTTCTGGCCGGGAAACCACCAACGCGCCGCGTTTCAGATCAAGGCCAAGGATGAGAAGCTGCTGGGTGACGAGTTGCGGGATGCCGGGCGCATGATCATCCGTTCAGTGTACGGGGGAAGCTCCGCGGACGCGCGCACGATGTTGGATCGGGCCACCCTCAACAACTTCGTCGAAGTGAAAGGTCTCCGAGTTCTCTGCGATGCCGCGTATTGCACCGGTCAAGGGGTGGCCCAGACCTATCTCTCCGACCTCGCCGACATGAACTGTTCGGAAACGCTCCTGGATCATCATCGCGAATTCGTGGACCGATCAAACGTCGCCATGAAGCAGTTCGAAGATTGGTTGCGCGAACAGCGCCCTGAAGTGTTCGATTCCCATCACCGACTCGCCGCCGTGCGGGACGCGTTTCATCGAAACTGGAATGGACTGCGCGAGAAACTCGGATTCCCGCCTCCCAGTCGATTCAACATCAACGGCTCACTCATACGTATCTTCCGCCGCTGGCTCCGTTGCAAAATGCGGAAAGTCGATGCGCTGATTGATTACATCATCAGCGAAGAAGGCGTTCGTTCCTTCAATGAAGATCGGGACGCCGTGCGCATGTATGACTGTCTCGCCCACCTCGAACGCGAGACCTATGAGGACCTGATTCTTGCGCTCGCTGAGTATGAGGACACGAAGCAGGTGGAGTCTCCCAATCCGACCGCCCCCGCGCCTCCCGCAAGCAGTTCCCCGCTACCGATTGCCTCTCCAAAAGAGTAGCCAAAACTATCAGCAGGTCGCTGAACCTTCACTTTGGGGTAGGATTGCAAAAGGGTGTCCGCGTGCCATGTGGAGAGCTGAGCCTGCGAGTCCGAAGGCGTGTGTTTGCACTGAATGGGAAGCGACTGGGATTTCGTGTGTTACCACATAGACATCGCACCCAATGGCCACCAAGCCAGCACCTTTGGCTGGCATGGCGCCACGGACTCGCAAGCTCATCCCTCCAGCCGATAAACCACCCACTCGAGACCGACGTTCCAATTTGGGCATATGCGGATTTGAGATTCCGTCCCCCCGCTCTTCATGGCACCTTGCCGTCATGCTTGGTTCAATCACTAGGATCGTTTTGGCGGCACTTGTCGTTGGTACACTTTCACGCGCAGCAGAACTCCCCCCGCCATCGAAGGCTGACGTTGAGAAATGGGAAAAGTCGATCACCGCGTTTGAAATGGCAGACAAGGAACAACTCCCGCCCAAGAACGGAATCCTCTTCATTGGCAGTTCCAGTATCAAACGATGGAAAACGCTCGCACAGGACTTCCCCAAATTCCCGGTCTACAACCGTGGCTTCGGCGGTTCACAGATTGCCGATTCCCGGCACTTTGCTGATCGAATCGTTATCCCCTACCAACCGCGACAGATTGTGATGTTCGCGGGCTCCAACGATATCAGCAAAGGCAAGAGCCCGGAGCAGGTTGTGGCTGACTTCATCGCCTTCGTCGGCAAGGTGCATGCTGCCCACCCAAAGATCCGAATCTCATGGCTTGCGATTACTCCCTGCACCAAACGATGGGAACAGTTCGCGGATGTGACCAAGGCCAACAAACTCGTGTCTGACTACTGCGCCAGGCAAAACCTTCTGGATTACATCCACACCGTCCCCCACATGATGAAAGACGGCCATCCCAACGACGATCTGTTCGTTTCCGATAAGCTACACCTGAACGCCGACGGATACGCCATCTGGACGAAGCTGATCGCTAAATATTTGAAGTAGAAACCGATCCTGTCTACAAGAGGCGCATGAGCGAAACAATTTGTCGTTGGGGCATCCTGAGCACTGCCGGGATTGCGCGGAAGAATTGGCAGGCCATTCTAAATTCCGGGAACGGGACCTTGGTGGCAGTCGCCAGCCGCAGCGTTGAAAAGGCACAAACCTACATCGACGAAAACCAGTCGACCGTTGCCTACACTCCGGCTCCGCGCGCGTTGGGCAGTTACGAGGAACTGCTGGCGTGCGACGATATCGACGCGGTCTACATCCCGCTCCCCACCGGCTTGCGCAAAGATTGGGTAATCCGGGCCGCGGCCGCGGGCAAGCACGTCATGTGCGAAAAACCCTGTGGCATCGATACCGCCGATCTCAGGGAAATGATCGCGGCCTGTGACGAGGCCGGAGTGCAGTTCATGGATGGCGTGATGTTCATGCACAGCGCGCGTCTCGCGGCGATTCGTGAAGTGCTGAACGACGGCAAAAGTATCGGTCAGATCAGGCGCATTGCCTCGCAGTTCAGCTTCCTCGCTCCGGATGATTTCCTCGCCGGAAATATTCGCGTGCACAGCGGTCTCGAACCGGCCGGCTGTCTCGGTGACCTTGGCTGGTACACCATCCGCTTCGCCCTCTGGACCATGGAATACGCCCTGCCGAAACGTCTGTCAGCCCGCCTGATCTCCGGCTTTGGTCGCGAGGACAGTCCGGAGAAAGTTCCCACCGAATTATCGGCGGAGATGTTTTTTGAGAATGGAGTTTCCGCGAGCTTCTACGTTTCATTTCTGACCGAGCACCAGCAATGGGTGAACATCAGCGGCACCAAGGGCAATCTGACAGTTCCAGATTTTGTGCTCCCGAACTACGACAGCGAGGTTGCCTTCGAGGTAAACAACGCGCATTTCGCGGCCGAGGGATGCCAGTTCAACATGGAACGCCATACCCGACGCGTCGGCGTCAGGGAATACGCGAACAACCACCCCAACGCTCAGGAAACAAACCTCTTCCGAAACTTTGCCACTCTGGCATTGGCGGGCAAACCCGACTCACATTGGCCCGAAATTGCGCTGAAGACCCAAACCGTCCTCGACGCCTGTATGGAATCCGCGCGTGCCGACGGCAAAATGCTCGATCTGTAGCGGGAAGTGTCCGCTGAGCCGTGACGATGCAGTTGGACCAAGCGTAGGATGGACGTTCGTTGCAATCGGCCGAGTTTCTACTGCAGCGTTACGGCTAGGATGCCAGAGGCTCCGGGAGCGGGGCATCCAGTATCTCGCCCGCACGCTCCAGTTCTTCTGGCGTATTGACGTTGAGAAATTCATTCTCGACCACCGCGAGGATGGGTTTGGCGTTCAGGCGTCGGGCCAATCGCTGCAATGAAAACTCCTTCACGCCGATCTGTTCTTCCACAATCGCTGAATTTTCGCGACTGAGGCAGAACGGAAAACCAAACCTTTCGCCATCGCTGGCAAAGCACGCGCGCTTGCTGTCTTCCATCATCCGCCTGAGCGTTGCGGGTTGTACGAATGGCATATCGCAAGAAAGGAACAGTATTCGCTTCGCATCGCCGCTGAGAAAAGCGGTCAGAATACCGCTCAACGGTCCACACGATTCGACGTGATCTTCACGGATCAGTCGGTTCGACAAGTTGCAGGCACCCACCGCTGCTTCGGTGAACTGCAAGAGCGTACGTCCACGCAGCAGCGCGCCTGCCTTGTCGAAGCCCATGCGGGCGCTTTTACCGCCGGCGAGAATGCAGGCTTCAATTTCCATGGCTACTTCTGGCCTCCTCCAAATGCACCGAGATCCATTCGCGACTTCTTCGTTTCATGCCGTCGCGTCCAGCTTTGATGTGGATGATACTGAAATGCCCACGCACTGGCTGACACAGAGTTGATATTCCCAATTGGCTGTCCGGCAGCCAGTGCTGATGAACCTGCCGTCAGATCAAATTGCCTCAGCATCCAGTTGCGAAACCCGGGATCTCGACCGGAACGATTCAGCGCCGCCAGTTCAATGGGTGATCGCTCACCGGGCGTGAATCTCCAGTCCGAGTTGAGCCAGTTGTCACGGGCATCAATCCGACCGCGTTCAGCCAACAGGATCATCACGCCATCGGGCATTCCGGCGTAGAAGATGTTGTTGCGGCAATCCACCGATTCATTGGAGCTGGAGAGCCGAAACGCAACACTGTTACCGCGCCGGAATGAAACTACCGTATTCTGAAAGAATCGAAGCGTGCCTTGGCGATAGTGACGAGTCGACCCGCTGTCTCCACCGTAATGAACAACCTGATTATTGCCGGCGGCAGCGCTTTTGATCAGCACGTTTCCATAGACCAGCGATTCGCGATACGCCGGATCACCAGTGATGGCTGGGGTTTTCGAATCCACCAGATCCAGACACCGATTTCCACCCTCGACCCAGTTGTAGCGGAAGATCATTCCTGAGGAGCGATCCTTGAAGTTGTTTCCCCCGCACGATCTGCGGAGCGGGCCGAAGCGGTTGAACTCGAAGATCAGCCCCTGGCATTCGGTGTAGACGTTGTGCTCGTAGATACTTTTCTCCGCACCATTCCCATGAATGAAGCATCCGGCGACCCGCAGGTTGCGCACGTTGGGACCGGTCATGACCCCATTGCCGTTCTCATGAATATTGCAGCCTACGATTTCGATATTCTCTCCCTTCTCCACGTAAATTCCCGCGGCGTTCTTGCGATACTTCGTTACCCCTTCTCTCCCCGTAAACCCGTTGGACATCCGTGCGTTCCGGATCTCAAGTCCTTCGATCGTGATAAATCCCGGCAGGGTGTCCGCCGGTCGGTTGGCCCCACCAATCTTGATCACCGCGCGTGATTCCCCCCAGAAGTTGAGCTCTTTGCGAGTGGTCGCATTTTCCCCGTCGATCACCGGAAGCTGTTGTTGCGGGCCAGGAACGCCTTTCACATGAATGCGTTTCTCGGCGGTTCCCCGGCAACACAATACCCACTTGGCACGGTAAGGCTGCGGTCGCCAATGAATCCTGACCTCATCTCCCGGCTGCAACAGTTCCCACGGAACGTCATTCACCTCCGCGATCGGTTGGCCGGGCCCCACGGAGTAAACCGCGGCACCGACCTGTATCGCGGTCAACAATCCCAGAATAGTGAAGGCATGAGCGACGATCATCGGGCGCAGTCTAGACATCACTGAGTGGAATGAACAGAAGACAGCAACGCCACCCATGTTCCGCAGGCATCCCGTAGCGAGGACTGAAAGAAGCTGAAAATGGAAACGTAAGTCACACCAATCGCTAGGATACCGGCGCGACTTGGAGGTCACGTGCCGTCACGATCGATCCCAGCGCGTTCCCTACTCCCCTGAGGGAACGGGCACCGGTCTTCCGTTTCTCCCCAAAGCGCTCGCGATGTTCGGCAAAGATTGCGTTCACGTAGTTTTTCGATCCCAGCACCAATCCATCCGACATATACCGCACGCGCAATCGCAGCACCTGCCCCGCACTCAAAGCAACACCCCGTTCCAATTCCTTCAGAATCGTCGCCCGATCCAGCGCGACCTTGCCAGAATGATTCGAATCCGCTGATGTGATCAGAAGCGCCTCCCGATACTGGTCGACACTTTTGCCCACTTGTTCGATTTGTGAAATCCGAGGATCCCGGCGCGAGCTAGTCCGTTACCGACAACCGCTTCGGTCGTTTGGCCGACAGGAGCGCAACCTTGGGGCTTCTTCCGCTGTTGCGACCCAAAGGAATAGTGA
>JBLFYM010000022.1:0-51074 GCA_047608975.1 Limisphaerales bacterium
AACTAAGCGCGTTACAGGTTCATTCCAAGGAATTGACTGGAAAACTGGCTGCCAGCCGCGCAGTCCGGGACAGCTCAAGCGTAAGTCTTGAGGTGCTGAAAGAACAGGTCGAGGCGCAGGAGAAGGAATACGATTACATCACGCGCACGCTGTTCAGTGAGTTTGTCGGCGCTTACCAGACGGCACTTTCTGCCGGAGAAGCGGCCAGCCACGGCGAGGCGATTCGCGAACACAATCTCTTCCAGGAAGGCGGCGGATCGGAGTCGGAGAAAGTGGGCGAAACCCTTGAGCTACTCGGTGATTCAATCGACCGAATCGACCAGCTCATCGGCGGTAAACGCTACGAGGGCAAGGCGCTGAGTTCTGACGGGAAACTTCTCAGTGGCAAGTTTCTACAGGTGGGGCCGATGGTTTATTTCGGGGCGACCGCCGGCGCGAATGCGGGTTGGATCGAGGAGAGTCGTCTGTTGCAACCCAAGATTCGTGAAGTTCTTGCGTCCGAGGCAGCGTTGATCAATCGGGTCGTTCGGAGCGGTGAGGGAAATCTGCCGATGGACCCGACCTTGGGGGATGCGATTGCCATCGCGGAAACCGAAGAGACGGTGATGGAGCATCTGGAGAAAGGTGGGGTCTGGGTCTATCCCATCGTGGCCTTCGCCGTGATTGCGACAATCGTGGCGCTCTTCAAACTGCTGCAGATCTTTCTCATTCGTCAACCGGCACCATTGGTCGTTCACGAGATTGTCAAGCTGCTTCGGGCTGGAAAACCGGGGGACGCGAAAGTGCTCGCCGCGGCGCAACCCGAACCCACGCGGGAGATGTTGTTGGCGGCCGTGGAACATGCGGATGAATCGATCGAGCTGGTCGAAGAGGTGATGTATGAATCGATGCTCAGCACGCAGCCACGTCTGGAACGCTTTCTGAATGTCATTGCCGTGACGGCGGCGACCGCGCCCTTGCTCGGATTGCTGGGGACGGTGACGGGTATCATCAAGACCTTCAAACTGATGAAGGTGTTCGGGGCCGGGGATCCCAAACCTCTGATCTCCGGGATTTCGGAAGCGCTCATCACCACCGAACTCGGATTGGTGTTGGCGATTCCGGCACTGGTGATTCATGCCCTGCTTTCGCGGCGCGTAGCCGCCGTCCTTTCCCGTATGGAGAAACTGTCCGTGGCGTTTCTGAACGGATTGGCCCGGCGCGAACAGCCGTCAGCGAAGGAGGTTGTGCGTGCAGATTGATGAACACAATTTCTGGAGCGAAGCCGTGGCGATCTGGACCAGTGGTGGCTGGTTGATGATTCCGCTGATCGCGCTGACGATCTTCATCTACCACACCGCGTTGGAGTTGTTCTTTGGCTTACATGCGCACTTTCTGGTTCGGTCAGGGGTTTATCGGATGACTGATGGCGAGATCGCCACGAAGGTCCGTCAACCGGGCAGTCTGCTGGCGGCGTTGGTCCGGGTGGATGCCCTGAATCCGACCGAAGTCCGGCGTCATTTTGAAGCCGTTGAAAACGAATATCTGCCAGCGGCAAATCGACGGATCAAGTTCCTTGGCGTGTTGATCACGATCGGCCCGTTGATGGGGCTTCTCGGCACCGTGACGGGGATGCTTTCGACGTTTAACGGAATGATCGCCAGTCAGGCCACGCGTTTTGAAAGTGTGGTGGAAGGGATTTCCGAAGCTCTTATCACCACGCAGACCGGTCTCGTTATCTCGATACCCGCGCTCGTGATTCTTTCGCTCATCATTCAGAAGCGGAATACGCTGCGTCGCAGCATTGCGCGGCTGGAGCGATATAACACCTGCCTAATTCTGAAGGTGGGTTGTCCCATCCCGAAACCGGGCCGCGTGAACTGGACCCAGACAACCTCCGTGCCCGCGATGGCTGGGTGAACTCATGAAGCGGGAAGGCACAACCTCATGAGAGATCGCAAGCTCATGTTCGCGACGGAAACGAAGTCGGATGAGATCAACGTCTCGCCGCTGATCGACATCGTCTTCATTCTGCTGATCTTCTTCATCGTGACGACCGTGTTTGTGGAAGAAACCGGCGTGAAGGTGCAACGTCCCCAATCGGCCTCTGCCGATCAGTTGGAAAAAAACTCCATCCTGATCGCCATCACGGCCGATGGTCGCGTGGTGTTCGGCGGCCATGAGATCGGTGTTCGCGGAGTGCGGGGCGTTGTGAAGCGTCTGCTGAAGCAGAACGATCAGCCGGTGATTGTGCAGGCAGACAAGTCGGTTTCGGTTGAACTTTATACGCAGGTACATGACGAGGCGGCGCTCGCCGGTGCTGCCCAGATCAATCTGGCCACGAGACACTGATGCACGGCGAATTTCCCAAATCGAATTGGACCCCGGCACCGTTCCTCGCGCTGTTCGGAGCAGTGGTGCTCGCTACCGGTTTGTTCCTGGTCATTCCACTCACGCAATCGATGAGCGTGGAACTACCGGTGCAGTTGGATGTTCGCGAGGTAAACCTCGCTGCGCCGCCACCACCCAAGCCCCCCCCATTGCCGGAGGAGGAATTCAAACCCGTTGAGAAACCAACGCCACAAGCGCCGCAGTTGGAATCGCAGGTGAGCAAGATGGAGCTGCAACAGTTGGAAATGAACCTCAGTCCCGGCCTGGGGGCATCTTTGTCAATGGGCGTTCAACGCATGAATTTCGAGACCGAGGTAAATGTCGCGGCCGTGATCAAATCGATTTTCGAGTTCGATGAATTGGAGGAACGGCCCCGACTGATCAACCGACCGCGATTGATCTTTCCCCGAGAACTGGAGCGGCGTGGCGTGCGCGAAGTGAAGGTGATTGCCCAGATTGTCATCGATGAAACCGGGCGCACACAGGTTGAGAAGATTATCTCCAGTTCCTATGACCACCCAAGCGTGGAACGGGCCGCCCGCCAGACGATTTCTCAGGCCCGTTACACCGTCCCTCGGCGTGACGGCCAACCGGTGAAAGCCACGCGCCGGTTTCAATTGAAGATGGAGTCCGCGCGATGATGTCACGCCGTCAATTCATTGAGTCTGGTCCGGTCGATGCATGCCTCGCTGCGCGCTGGGGCATCTTCCTGGTTTTGGTGGGGATGATTCTGTCGCTTCCAGCGGCTCCGTTTCCGTTGACCGACTCTGATCCCAACAGTCCGGAGTTTCGCCGACGCTTCATGGCGAGTTACGGTGTAAACGAGGCGATTGAACCCAAGCTCACTTCCAAGGACCGTCCGCTCTACGAAAAAATCGCGCCGTTGCTGGAGTCGAATCCCCAAGAGGCGATTCAGCTGGTGTTGGCCGAACTGAATACGGACAGCAATCCCGCGTTCAATTTTCTGGTCGGCAACCTCTACTATCAGGTGAACGATTTTGCGTCGGCCGAGACCCATCTGCGAACAACACTGCAAAAGTTTCCCTCATTCCGCCGCGCTTATCGCACCCTGGCGCTCACCCATGTGCAGCGAAACCAGTTCGCCGAGTCGGCCGCACCCTGGCGGAAGGTGATCGAACTGGGTGGGGGGGACGCGCAGTCCTATGGCCTGTTGGCATACGCCTACCTGAATTCGGAGAAGTTCGAGTCGGCTCTCGCTGCGTATCGAAGGGCACTCATGTTTGATCCGGAGAGTGGGGATTTCAGGCGCGGCCAGGCGCACTGTCTGCTCGCGACCCGGCAATACCGCGCTGCGATCGCCCTCTTGGATGAACTCCTCGCGGAGAAGCCCGGTGAAACCGAATTTTGGCTCACCCAGGCGAACGCATTTCTGGCGCTTGACCAGCACGCCGATGCGATCGCAAACCTGGAAATCGTCACTGACTCGGGCAAGGCAGATTGGGGTGTGCTAGCCTTGCTGGGAGATCTCTATCTGGAGAACGACGTTCATCATCTTGCGGTCGCCGTTTACAAGCGGGCGATCCGTGAAACCCGTCCGCCCAGTGGGGCTGCCGCAGTCAGGCCCTTGCGTCTGCTGGTGGAACGGCAGCTGTTCGAGGACGCGCAAGCGTATCTCACATTGGTCAAAGCCACCGCCGGCGACCTTGATGAAAGATCTGCGCGGGACGTGCGGATGGCTGAGGCGCACATTGAAATGGAGATTGGAGATCCGCAGCAGGCACTTCCACTTCTCAAAGCGGTCTTGGCCACCGATCCGTTGGACGGGCAGGGCCTTTTGTTGATGGGAGAATTTCAGCAGCGCGACCAGGAGTATGAAAAGGCGGAGTTCCATTTCGAGCGCGCGACCTCCGTTCCCGGCCAACGGACCGATGCCCAGATCGCACTCGGACGGCTGGCCGTCGAGCGGGGCAGATTGCGAGATGCCTTGAAGTATCTGAGCCTGGCTCAACAAGGTCGCCCGACCGCGAACCTTGTTCGCTACATCAGCTCGATCCAACGCGCGATCGATTCCGAGAAGTGACTGTCCGCTTGGAATTGTTCCATTCCGCACTCGCAAGTTACTACTGTGATCTACTCATTTTTCTCAATTTGGCTGAATTGGAACTGTTCTTTCCTTCAACCTCCCCAATCCACCGAAGTCATTCAGGGTTTGCGACTTGCGGAAATTTTGAGCCTCGGTCTTAATCGCCAATGAATGGCGTGGTCCTTCCTCAAAGGCTTTGCAAGAAAACGCGATCGGATTGTCGTAATTGACCTTGGAAGCAAAGTTACCAAGGCGGTCGACATGTCGCGCAAAGGGGATACGTATAGCCTGAATCATTTCGCGATGGTGGATGTGCCGGGTGAGAATCCCATCCGCTATCCGGACGTTCTCGCAGATCACTTCCGGACGGTCATGAACGCGCTGGGGTCGAAGCATAAGAAGATATGCGTGGCCATTGGCGTGGCAGACTCCCTTTTGCGGCATGCGGAGATGCCGGTGGTTCCCATGCATGACATGCGCTCCATGCTGAAGTTCAGCAGTAAGAATTATCTGCAACAGGATCTTTCCGATTACACCTTTGATTGTCACATCCTGCCACATCGGGCGGGTGGGGGAAATCCCAAGCGCGGGGTGAAGGTTCGGGTGCTGGTCGGCGCTGCCAAGCGACAGCTGGTGGACAGTATTCAGGAAGCGGCCAAGAAGACGGGCTTGACCGCGGTGCACGTCGTTCCGAATTTTATCGGGCCCGCTAATGCGTTCGAACTGGTGGCCCCGGAGGATTTTAAGGCCGAGCCATTGGCCCTGGTTGAGATCGGACAAAAGAATACCAGCATCAGCGTCATTTACGAAGGCGAGCTGGCCTTGAGTCGCGTGGTGAGCTTTGGTGCGGAAAGACTCACCCAAGGAATTGCGGAAGCGATGGGAATCGATGAGGAGGAGGCCGAGGGGGCGAAGGTGACCATGCCGCCGGAACTGGAAGCCTATCTCGCGGCGATGGTGAATCCACTTGGCCGTGAACTCCGGGCATCCATTGACTTTTGTGATCACCAACATGATCGTCCGGTCAGCAAGGCCTTTTTCAGCGGTGGATCCGCCCGCAGCGCTCGAATTGTTGAAGCGTTGCAGACGGAACTGATGATCCCCTGTCATCAGTGGAACCCCGCGCAAACCCTGCAACTGCAACTTCCGCCCCATCAGCTGGGCGAGGTGGAGGATGTCTCCCCTCAATTGGCGGTGGCCATCGGCGCCGGAATCGCTGCTATCGACTGAGCCATGCCGATCCGGATCAATCTTCTTGCGGAGAAGTATCATGAGGCTGAGGAGCGTCGCAAAGACCCGGTCAAGGGGACGGTCTATGTGGGGGTCTTGCTCGTGTTATGCACGCTGGGGTGGTTCGCATCGTTGAAGGCCAATCAGGCGAGGCTGAATGCCAGTCACACCACGTTTGCCGCTGAGCTTGCCGGTCTTGAAGTCGATGCCGCCGAGGCGTCGAAACAGTCGGAGGGAGTTAGCGTGATCGAGCTCCGAATCGGAGATCTTCACCGGCTGGCCACGAACCGTGTGCTGTGGGCTTCGATCATGAATAGCATGCAGGAGGTTTCCATCCCCGGCGTGCCTGTCACCCGGGTGAGCGTCAGTCAGGGGTATGAGTTGACGGCCCCCGACCTCACCACCCGCCCGCCGACACCCGGCGCATCGATCGAGCGGATCAAGCTGGTGATCGAGGCCCGCGACTATGATCATTTTGAAGCCAAGCTCTATCAACAGTTCCAACAGAAACTGCTGAACCATCCGGTGCTCAGCCAATATCTCAGCGCGGATGGAGTAAATTTTGGACAGTTCTCAACGGCCCAGCCGGACAAGGATGATTCGAGCCGTTCGTTTGTGGTTTTTACCATGGATTGCAACTTCAATCCAAGGGAGCGGAAATAGATGAAGCTGACGAAAGACAAACGCGACCAGCTAATTCTGACGGTGATGATGACCGTTATGGCAATCGGGGCCGTTTGGTTGCTCCTGATCGAACCCAGTCGCACCCAGATCACGCTGCTGACCGGTCAGGTTGCGGCCGCAGAAGACAAGGTCGCGAAGGCGAAGGATCTGTTGGGAAGGGCGGACCAGATTTATCTCGAGATGAAGGCAGTCAGAGCCCGTCTCAACGACATGGAGGCCGGGATGGTCGTGGGCGATCCGAACCTTTGGATTCGGGTGGCGATGGACGAGTTTTATCGTAGTGGAAACTATCGGGTGGAGATTCCCAATATCGGCCAACCGCAGAAGGCCACGATTCTCATGCTGCCGGATTTTCCATACAAGGCGCAGTCGTTCCCGATCAGCGGGACCGCTTTTTTTCACGACTTCGGCGTTTTTCTTTCGGCCTTTGAGAATCGGTTTCCTTACATGCAGATCCAAGATTTGACGTTGGCTCCAGATTCTTCGTTTGGTCAGATCGGGCCTGAGCGGGAGAAACTGGCATTTCGCTTTGAATTGGTCGTCCCCGTCAAACCGGTGGCAAAGGATGAAATATGAAGCCCATTGCTCAAATCATATGCGGGATCGTTCTGGCGGCCATGGTATCCATCGCAGCCGTTCCATCCTTTGCTGCGGAATCAGCTCCCCGATCTGGACCGGCATTGGCGAACATCCTGACCAATGCCTCACTCGATGAGATCGAGTATCCGCAGGCGGTGTTTCTCAGCCGACCTGACACCGGTCTGGACCCGTTCTTTCCCGAAAGCACGCGGCGGATGGATGTGGTGGCACTAAGGAAACGTGCGGTGGAAGAGGCAAAGAAACCGACCCGGACCCCGGCCGCGGAAAAAATATTGGCCGGGCCGCCGGTCGTCGCACGGCCCTTGCCGGTCGAAGGCCCGAAAGTCCTGAAATATCTTTCGATCAAGGGTGTTTCGGGGACCAGTAAACGACGGTTCGTCACGCTGCACACGACGACAAAAAGCTATCATTTTAAGACCGGAGACGAGATGTTGATACGCATTCCGGACGGCAAATTGCAGGTGCGCTGTCTCGAGATTCGCGGTAGCTCCGCAGTGTTTCAGGTGAAGGATCATCCTGAATCGATCGAGCTGTTTCTGCGGAATAAATTTTAAAAGCCGGACGACTCCGGCAATCCGACTGGGTGAACGAATGAAAAAACTTATCGCCATTATTCTGTGTGTCGGCTGGTGGCTGCCGACGCCTGAGGGATCGGCGCAGGATAACACCAACGGCTTGGTGCTGCCTCCCGCCCCAATCGAAAAACTCCCCATGCGGACCATCGAGCCCGGGCAAGGCCATCGCCATGTGCCTCCGACCACCGCTACCGTGGTCAGGTCCAACGTGCCAGCCAGCGACCAAATACCCTTTGGTAATCCCGCTCCTTTACCGCAGATGACGCCGGTGTTTTTTCCTTCGAGCAACCCTACGGCGCGGACTGTTGCCGCGCCGACTGCGACCGGTGCCACCCAGCCGGTTTATACTGCGGGTCCGGTTCAGAATGGCGGAACGGGTCCTTTGCCAACAGCGATTGTCACACCTGCAGCCCGAGCCGTTGCGCCCCTCAGCTCTCGCCCGTCCGCTATGCCCGTGCAGCCCGTGATTCCAGATTTTGATCCAGAACCGTTCCTGCAGGAGGAACAGAACATGGTCGCAATTATCACCAACAGTGCGCTGGAGGATGAAATTATTCTGGAGCTGAAATATGATGACCTCGAGCTCTTGGATCTTATTCGCAGCCTTTCACTGCAGGCGGATTTGAACGTACTCTTCGATCCTAGCCTGGCCACTCCTACGACTCCGGATGGTCAGCCCGCGGCACCTCCGCCGATCGTCCCGTCGTTTCGGATGTCGAACGTGACCGCCAAGCAGGCCTTGGATGCAATCTTGGCAAACTACGGTCTGGAGATGGTCTATGATATCAAGACCAACACCTATCGCGTGCAGAAGAAGGACGCCGCCGCGCCGGTCCCGCCGATAACACGAATCGTCACGCTGAAGTTCAGCAACCCCACAAATCTCATCGAAGTACTGACTGCGGTCGTCCGGACACCTGGCGGAGTAACTGCCTATCAGCGCACTCAGCAGCTTATCATTACCGCTTCCGAATCTGAGTGGGAAATGGTCAACCTGGTGCTCGACCAGCTCGACACACCGATCAAGCAGGTTCTGATCGAAGCCAACATTCTCGAAACTTCACGTAATCCGCGCTCGCTGCGCGGCATCGACTGGACCGGCACCTTGGCGGGGCAGAATTTCGGCTTCGGCAACGGCGTCACCACGGGGACGATCAACCAAGACCGACCCGGTGCGACCACGACCACCACCGCGACCCTGCCGTCCGGGCGGGTGATTCAAAGTAGCAAGACTGATGCGCGCATAATCACAGAATCGCTTTCGACAGCAGTGGGTGCCGGAATCAGTGCCAGTACGCGTAGTGGATTGAATCCCTCCGTGGCATTCCTCAGCGCGGATGGAGTCAGGGGTGTACTCAGCTATCTGAATACCGATTCCGATACCGAGGTGATCGCGACCCCACGGGCGGTGATGATGGATGGTGAGACCGCGCGGCTTGAGGTGACCCGGGCGTTTCCGATATTTGAAATAACTCCCGGCTCCGCCCAGTCCCCGGCTGGAGCCAGGGTCACCTATACGAATCTCGGTACCATCCTGGAGGTGACTCCGCGGGTTGCGGCGAACAACAATATTGTTCTGCGGGTGATTCCCGAAGTTTCAAATATCGATGGAACAGACTCGAAGACGATCAACGGAACCCTGAACGAGGCCAACATCTACGCGATCCGTAAGATCGAGACGAACGTGAGGATTCCCAGCGGCCACACCTTGGTAATGGGCGGACTGATCAATGACACCAAGACCCAGGGCAGCACGAAGGTGCCGTTCCTCGGCGACATTCCCATACTCGGGTGGGCATTCCGGCGGGAGAGCAAAGTGGCGAGCAAACAGAACCTGTTGATTTTTGTGACGCCCACAATCATCGAGGAGAATCATTTCCAGGCTCCGCAGACGGATTTTCTGCATGGAGTCAACACGCCGACTGCGGATGACTTCCTCTCGCAACAAGTGCCGATGACTCAGGAAAAGAAGGAGCATTTCATGGATTCCGCCAAACCCTACGATTGGAACCGGAAGAAGGACGCAAACTCCCAAAAGAAGAAGAGCTGGTTCAGGGGGGATGAGAACCGAACGAAGCGTTCGCAGTAACATGTTTTCCCAATTCACACCACCGATCGATTCGAACCGCTCAGCGGTATGGTGTTGTGTGATCGCACTTCTTCTTGGCGGACTATTCCCAATGGCTGCCCAAAATGTGCAGACTTTGGGGGGCGGGCCGCGGGTGAGCGGGGGGCCGTCGGACGGATTCATTGATGGGAACACGCTGCAGCTCGCGCAGTTCAGGATGCCGGGCGGATTGACCTTGGATATCTCCGGTGGGGTGCTGTTTCTCGCCGATGTTTCGAACGGGGCGATTCGACGCCTGGCACCTCCGACGCAGGCCGGTACGACCACCACCGTCATTTCGGGACTTTCAACACCGGTGGACGTGTTGATGGATTCCTCAACGAACCTTTACGTGTTGACGCAGGGCGACGGTTTGATCCGGATGTATGATCCGTTTCTGAATCTGACCAAGACGAACAACGCTACGATTTTGACATTGCCAACGGCGATGGCGCTCGACTTCAACGGAAACATCTACGTCACCGAATTGGGTGGTGCATTGAGGCGGGTCGCCCTGAGCGACGGTACGGTGACTGAAATTGCCGCGACCGGGACCTTCAGTTCACCTCGCGGAGTCGAAGTGACGGACACCGGAGTGATCGCCGTCAGTGATACCGGCAATCACGTGATCCGATTGGTCGATGCAAACAGCATGACGATCTCCGTGCTCGCTGGATCGATCGGCATTTCAGGAACGAATAACGGGCTGGCCACTCAGGCGCGATTCAATACCCCTTACCATCTCGCAAAGGCGGGGAACAATGTTCTGCTCGTGGCCGATCAGGGAAATCATCAGTATCGGACCGTGGACGGCTCGGGCAACGTCGCGACCTTGTTCGGGGTTCACTCAAATATGTGGGCGAGCGATTTTCCGGGATGGGAGGACGGTACGCTTGCGGCGGCCGAGAGCCGTTTGCCGGCGGGGGTGGTCGTGGATGGCGCGGGGAACGTGTTTGTCACGGAACAACATTATCACCTGGTGCGGACCGCGACGGCAGTTGGTTTGGCTGGTGCCAGTGGCGTCGGTAGCGGCGGCGGTGGATCCGGCGGCGGCGGTATAACGTTGAATCCACCCACGCTGACGATGACTCCCAATACCGGCTATTTTCCGCTCGGTACGTCGATCTCGATCACCAGCTCGAGCACGAATGTCTACTTCACCACCGACGGGACCGCCCCGACCACAAACAGCGCGCGGGTCGTCATGAGCAACGGAGCCGGAACAATCCGTTGGAAGAATTCGACCAATGATCTCAGCCAGTTGCAGGTGAGTTCGCTGCTGTTCAGCGGCACCAACGTTGCTGTTTCGAATTTGGCGGGTGTGCTACCGGCCGCAAACACGATCGGTGTTCCGCCCGGGTTGAATACCAACCTTTTTGCCGGAATCGGGTCCACGATTGTGGTGCCAGTCGTGGTGCAACTGGTACCTGGGGCGAGCATAAAATCACTGCAGTTTCGATTGGAAGTCACGCCGAATGGAGCAGCCATACAGATTCCGGACCGATTTGGGGCCTTGGCCGTCACGACGAACGACTTTGTGCCGTTGGTCACCACCGATTCAGTTGGAACCAACGTCAGCAGTTTTTCTGCCTCGCCCTATGACATCGGAGCGACCCGTGGATTGACGATCCATTTTCCACCGAACGAGAACCTGTCCGTAAGCGGCTTTGGAGTGGTGACCATGGTCTCGATTCCGATTCCAACCACCGCGAGCGAAGGGGATACTTACACGATAAGTGTGATCGCTCCCTCGGCGACTCAGGATGCGGGCAGTTCATTGATCAATTTGGCCGCGGGTGAATCCCGAACAATTTTGGTCACCAATATCACCTATCTCGTCGGCGACACTGCGCCCGGTGGTTGGTACAACGCGGGAGATTTTGGGAATGGCAGCGACGGCACAGGCGCGGGGCAAATCAGCAACAACGATGTCAACGGTGTGTTCTTCGCCTCCATCGGCATACGTGAGCCCTATCCGTTCACTGATGTGTTTGATGCGATGGATGTGTTCCCCGAGGACGCAGCCGGCACGGTGGGTGGAGACGGACAGATCCGTTTTCTGGACTGGCAGATTATTCTGCTGCGTTCGCTTATGCTGAACACCAATTCAACCTTTGGGATCAGTGCGACCAACTGGTCCCGGCGTTGGTCGGCAACAGGTGTTCGGGTACCGGGCCAGACAAATCTCAACAGCGGCTTCCAGATTGCCGGCATTGAACCCGAGTTTCCCGGGCGGGTCTGGGAACGCCAGGTGCTGATGACTGCCGGCACGATCGGGAATGCCAATCCGGGTGCTTCCGTTTTGGTGCCGATCCATGCGCGTATGTCCTCTGTTGCGCCGGTTGCCGGACTGCAATTTCGGGCGGTGGTGAAACCCTTGGATGGTGCCCCGGCGCTGAGTTCTCAGGTGCAGTTCATCTCTTCGTTTCCGGATGCCCAAGTCGTCACGCCATCAATCGGTGAGGCGGCGATCGCGTGGAATTTTGAGCGGATCAGTTTGGCGGGGGGAAGCAGCAACCTATTGGGATTTATTCAGTTCACAGTTCCCGCGACCGCGCAGGTAGGAAATTGTTACATGGTCTCATTGGCCAACGCCGACGGAGCTCCAAGCCTGACGATGCAGTATGATTTTGAAACCCGTTCCGGGTGCGTCGTGGTGCTGGATGCCGCCCCGGCTGGGGCGGCCTCGCTGGTATCCGATGAGTGGCGACAAACCTTCTTTCCGACCAGTCAGGGAAGTGGCGATTTGTTCGATGACGACGGGGATGGGTTCGTGAATCTCTTTGAGTACCTCGCCGGTACGAATCCGACCAATGCCAACTCGGTTCTCCGTCTGGACCAACTGGGGCAGGTGGCTGGCGCACCGGTGTTCGGGCTTTTGAGCGCCCCGGGCAAGACCTATGTGCTCGAATGTCGGGATCAGGTAAGCGGCGCTCAATGGCAGGCGGTGGCAACCAATTCCGGCACGGGGCAGACAATTCAGATGAACCTGGCAAATGGGCCGGGCGGCACCCGCTTTTATCGGCTGCGGGTAATTCCGTAAGCGTGGGAAACCAATGAACTGCGAACGAAAACCATTCTCTGCTCCGAACCTGCTTTTGGCGATTGCCAGTCTGGCACTCATGTTGGCGGCGGTGGACTCCCGGGCACAGAACCTGGACAATGTGCTCACGAACGGATTGGTGGAACCGCACAGCGTAGCGATCGATCCGGCGACCGGGAACTATTACATCACTGACGGTGGCGGACTCCTGTCCGGTTTTCCATCCGCGCATCAGGTACTGCTGTTCCGGCCAACGGAAGGAATCCTGACCCCGCTCGCAGGTGATTTCTTTGGGCGGAAAGGCACGAATACGGGCACTGGGTTCAATGCGCGCTTTTTCAACCCCGCCGACATCATTCGGGCGCGGGGCGGACTGGTCGTGGCCGACTCTGGAAATCACGCTGTCCGCTATGTCGCATTTGATGGGACTGTGACCAATATTGTTGGACTACCGGGGACTCCAGGCTTGATTGATGCAGTTGGCGAAGCGGCCCGGTTCCACACGCCTCTGGGATTGGCGGTCAACGCGGCCGGGGAAATTTTTGTTGCTGATTCGGTGAACAATGTGATCCGCAAAGTTGCCGTGGATAACACTGTCACAACCTATTCGACGGGGTTCAACCAGCCGAATGATGTCGCAGTTGGGGCGGGTGATGAGGTGTGGGTTGCCGACACCCGCAATCATCAGATCAAGGTGGTGTTGCCTGACAACCCGGCCCCGAACGGGACCGTTATCGTCAGGGCCGGGCAGGGGGTTTTAGGCTTTTCCGATGCGTTTCCCGATGCCCAAAACGCATTGCTGAGTTCGCCCCGTGGTATCTTTTGGATGGGCGAAGGAGCCGGTCTGTTGATCGCGGACACGGGGAATCACGTGATTCGCCGGCTGTTCACCAACCTGACCTCGAGTACCTACCAGATCGAAACTTCGGTGGGGCAGGCGGGGGAACAGGGATTCGCCAGCGGCGAAACCAACGCGGCCCGCCTTGCTGGTCCTCTCGGTCTTGTTGCGGATATCGTCGGTGGCGCATTTCTGGTCGTGGATTCCAAGAACAAGGCGCTCCGAAGGATTCAGCAATCCGCCCCGTCGCCCCCCGTGACTGATCCCCGCATTGGCTTTGTGACATTGGAAGTTGATCCGTTGACCGGCTCCACGCGGACGGTGTTAAACGATGTGGTGGATCGAATCTTTAACAACGACATCATCATCGCGATCAAGGGCGACCAGGGAGTCGACAACCTGTATGAGGTCGCCGCGACCCCGACGAACGTCTTCGTTGATACCGTTCCCGATCCGAGTTCCTCGTCTTCCTCAGCGCCTTTCTTTCAGGAAGGCGAATCCGTCCTGCCGGAAACGATTATTCCTTCGGTGGTCGAGGACATGACGATCAAGGCGCAAAGTTCCGCGCCCGGACGGATCGCCTCAAAGATTGTAAAGTCACGCTTTCAGTTCCGCGTGGCGAATCCGAGCTTCAGCAGCGATAACGCCGCCGCGTTTCAACTTACGAGTATCACGACCGACGCGCAGCTCTTCTACACCATTGATGGCACGGAACCGACCAACGGACCGCCAAGTCTTGGACCGGTGTCGCCGGGGAGCAACCTGTCGCTCGTTATCTTGGGGACGAATGATCTCCTCTTCAAAGTGGTTGGCTATAAGGCCGGCTTCAAATCCAGCGCGGTCGTTTCGAATGTGTTTAGCGCGACGAATTTCGTCGCGAACCGAATGAGCTTCGGATTTGAAGGAGGCTCCGCCTCAAGTGAGTTTGTTGCCGCCGCCGGATCCACCTTCTACGCACCGATCGGGATGTTGCTCCTGGATGACCAAACGATATTCTCACTGCAGTTTGGTCTGACCGTGACGAACGACAGCGGCCCGGCGGTCGTTCCGGGCGGTGTGGGATACGAATCACATCTGCGCGAGGCCTTGCCCAACGGCTTGTTCAGGGTGATCTCGCCCGCAATGTTCACGGGGGTCACCACGCTTGCCACAAACATCGGGACGAACACCTTCAATTTGAATTTCCCGGTTTTCACCAATCTGCTGGTGACAAATGCCGCGATCAATTTTCTCTCTGTCGGTTACCTGGAACGGCGAGGCGCTACCAATCTTTTTGACACCGGCCTCCAGCATCTCGTGCAGTTTTCATTGGCGCATGATGTTCTTTTTGACAGTGCTGCCGGACGCGCTGTGATTGGAAGTTTTCTGATGCAGATTCCAGTTGGAGCCACCAATGGTCAGCTTTACCGCGCCAAGATCGAACGGCCCTCCGCGACGGTGGACGGAATTTCCGAGGATGTTTTTATCGACACGCCTACGAACGGCGCACTGATCGGTGGCAGCCCGATCAATTCCATCAAACTGATCACCGTCGGCTCTCCCAAGTATCTGGTTGGAGACGCAGTGCCTTTTCGCTGGTGGAACGCCGGCGATTTTGGCGACACGAATTTGTTGAACAACGATTTGATCCAGGTATTCCAGACGGCCATATATTCCCAGAACGCTCCACCTGCCGGATCCGATTTTTTCGACGCCATGGATTCGTGTTGTGGCTCGGCAAAGATCGATTTCATCACCGGTCATCTGGTGCCCGATGGTGGACAGGTGTCGACCGCGACTATTGCCCAAGGCGCGGATACGGCGATCAATTCCTCGCTCTTTGGAGATGGAACACTGGATGTGAACGATATTTTGGTGACCTTCCGACGTTCTCTGGATCCGACCTTGTTTCATTATCTGCGGTTCCGATCCAACGGGTTCTTCTACGCTGTCCGCTCACCCAATCTGTTCCGTGGCCAGACCAGTTCCGTTCCGAGTATCAACATTCCGGCTCCCGGCCGACAGATTGCCGGGGCAGATGGGACGTCCTCAGTGCCACCATCGATCTCATTCTCTGCGGATCACATAGTAGGAAGTGCAGGACAGACAGTGACCATCCCAATTCGTGCAAGCGTTCGGGGGAGCGCGACGTTGAGCGCCATGGCGTTGAACATTTTCGTCAACGTGATTGACTCTTCCGGGCCAATCATCACCGAACAGGTCTCGTTCAATTCGACGCTTCTGGGTGCTCCATTTTTCTCGGATTCGTTGGTTCCGCAAAACATCGCCATGATCTGGTCCAATCCGGGAATTGGGGCAGTCAGTGGTGATATTCTGGTCGGCGAACTCACGGTCACGTTGCCGGCCGGAGCAACTTCATCTACGGCTTACTCAGTTCAGTTCGACCATGTGTCTCTGTCCGGATTTGAGGTCTTGGAACAACAGACCGTGAACGGTCTGATCACGCTCGGAGATGCGGATACATCCAGTTTTGGGGATCTGATTTCCGACTCCTGGAGACTCCAGCACTTCGGTACTTTGACACTCGGAAACAATCTGCTCGTACACCGCGACGCCGATGCGGATGGTGACAGTTTCCTGAACTGGCAGGAGTTTCTCGCGGGCACCAATCCGAACGATCCAGCTTCGGTTTTGAAGGTCCTCTCCGAACGTATCTTTGGTGTCGGCGGCCAACTTGAATCATTGAACCTTCAGTGGCCGGCTCAGCCCAACAAGACCTACGTGATCGAGTACGTTCCCTCCCTAGGCGATACAAACTGGATCCCGTTGTCCACCAATACCGTGATCAATGGACAGACCATTGAGTTCACCGCCAGTCCCGGCACTGATCCGCGGTTCTATCGCGTTCGGCTTTTGGACTGAGCTGAATCCGGGACGGTTTTTCCGGACCTTGGTTCTTGGCTCATCTTTTTTGGAGGAAACTTGCAACCCTCATTGGATACTCTTTGAACACTAGGTTAAGACCCGAGATAGAATCATTTGACAGGCGCGGTTCATGCACGATGTTTTATGTGTGAGCTAATTATGGGCAGCTCCCAAAGTGAAAATCAGAGTTATGGCGACGGCAGTATTCAGCCTCGCCCCGGAGACTGAAGAGCCCCCGCCGGGCAGGTGTGAGTAGGTGATCGTCGCGATGAAACACGACGGACATGCCAACTCCGAAGAACATCAAAGACTTCGCACGAGAATACCGGAATCCCGGATCGGCTTTCTCAGACTCGGATTTCCAGCCGGCGGGTCACGGCTTCCTGGAGAACGTTTCCACCTTCATTTCCACGTCGCCTGAAATTCACGATCTCGCGATCTTGGAACGGCTCGCAGCAACGGTCCATCAGGTCACCAATGCGGAAACGCTGTTTATCCGGGTGGTTCCTGCGGAGGCTGGTGAACCCGCCCGTGATTGGTCGCCGCTGAATTCGTTTCCCCATCACCGATTCGCTTTTACAGATCAATTGCGGTTGTTGACGGAAGGCGTTCAGCGACTGTTCGTCCGGGTGAATGGAACTCCGTATGAGCGGAAGTATCTGACGGCGTTGATCGGTCACTGCGCCCGCCATTTCGAACGTGTGCTCGTACATGTGAACCCCGAGGCCGGCGATGATCCGGTCACCGAATGCGTCCGGCGAGCCAGGCACGCCTATGCGCTATTGCGTCAGAACGAACGCAGTTTTGAACTGTTTCGCGAGTATAACTCCTGGTTCAAGAAGCGCGGCAAGGCGCGGCGTTTCTATCTGAAACCCGTGCTGTGCCTCGGTGTCCACGAACTCCCACAGACCCACGAAGACACCCATCGCGTCATCGGAACGACGGTGCATTTCTACCAACGGGATTGTCCGATGATGGACGCCAACACGCGGAGTTACACCGGTAGTTTTGAGTTCGATCTCCGCCGCTGGTCCCGCGAAATAGGAGCGTGCCGTATCGGACTTGCGCTCTCATCTGGAGGGGCCAAAGGGTTCGCCTATGTGGGCGTGATCCAGGTGCTCGAAGAGGCTGGTATCGAGATCGACATGATTGCCGGTTGTTCCATGGGGGCCTACATCGGGGCTCTGTGGGCGGCGGGACATGACGGCAGCTACATCCGGGAGCGCGCGCTGGAACTTCAGGGCAGATGGGGCCTGTGGAAGATTCTCGATCCGGTTCTGCCGCCCAGGCGTGGCTTCATCGCCGGGCGCAAGATCAAGAGACTGCTGATGGAATCCATCGGTGAATCCCAGTTCTGCGACATGCTTCGTCCGCTGAAGGTCATTGCGGCTAATCTGAACACCTTGGAGAAGAAAATCTTTGATTCGGGCGAAGTGGCGAGCGCGGTTCAGGCAAGTATCGCGATCCCGGGGGTCTGTGCGCCAGTGGAGATCGACGGTGAATCCTATATCGATGGCGGCGTGGTGGATCCGCTCCCCGTAGACATCTTGCGGGAGGCGGGAATTGAGCGGGTGATCGGCGTCAATACTGTTCCGACCACGGACCACCTGCGGCGCGCCCGGGAGCGCGAGCAGATCAAGCTGGCCCGTCTCGACAAGCGTCCCTGGTGGAGTCGGCTGTTTCATCGCCAGTTCAACTATTTCGCATCGGGCAACATTCTCGACATCATCCAGCAGAGCTTCATCGGTTCGCAGATTCCCAATGCTGAGGAAGCCTGCCGGCACGCCGATGTGGTGCTGCGCCCGATCAACTACGACGGCACCTGGCACGACTTCAACAAGCCCCGCAAGTACATCGCTCTGGGGCGCCGCGTCGCCCTCGAACATTTGGAAGAACTGAAGGCACTCACCCAACCAACGGAGAAACGCCATGAATACGAACCAACTGCAAACGCACTGGCATCAATTGCCTGAAGCAACTGTTCGCGCCCTGCAAATCGTCAAGCTGCGCCGTTACCTGCGCGACATCGTGCTGCCGGCCTCGGCGCAATACCGGACTGTGTTCCGGAAGCTGGGCATTACTGCCGATGACGTCCGGAACTTCGATGACTGGGCGAAGATTCCCTTCACCTACAAGTCGGACCTGCTTGCCACGCCGGACAATCCCCAGAAGGCGCGTGATTTTCTTCTGCTCCCGGATCGTAATACGCTGGCGCGTAAGCCCAGCACAATTCTGCGGGCAGTGCTGCGCGGACGTGACAACGCGCAGCGGTTTCTGGAACAGGAATACCGGCCCGTCTTTCTGACCAGCACGACCGGACGTTCTGCGGATCCGGTGGCGTTTCTTTACACCCAACATGACTTGGAGAATCTTCAACGCGGAGCGAATCGTGTTTTCGAAATCGCCGGTGCCGAACGTTCGGACAAGATGCTGAACATGTTCCCCTATGCGCCGCATCTTGCGTTTTGGTTGGCCCATTATGGGAGCACGACGTTCGGTTGCTTCATGGCCAGCACGGGTGGCGGAAAGGTGATGGGGACCGATGGACAGATTCGCTTTCTGAAGAAGGTGAGCCCGGAAGTGTTGATCGGCATGCCGACCTTTGTTTATCATACCTTGCACGAGGCGGCGGAACAGGGAGTGCGTTGCCCGAGTCTGCGGAGGATTGTGTTGGGCGGGGAAAAGGTGCCTGATGGCATGCGCGCAAAGCTGAACGATCTTGCGATCGAGCTGGGTTCTCATGGTTGTAGCATCGTTTCGACCTACGGTTTCACGGAGGCCAAAATGGCGTTCACGGAATGTCCGGCCCCCGCCGGTGAGTCCCCCAGCGGCTTTCATTGTTTCCCGGACCATGGCCTGTTCGAAATTGTGGACCCACAAACCGGAGCAGCGGTGCCTCCCGGTCATCCTGGTGAGATCGTGTATACGCCTCTGGATGCCCGGGGGACCGTTGTTCTCCGGTATCGAACCGGAGACTGCGTCAGTGGCGGCCTGGTCTACGATGAATGCCCGCATTGCGGACGGCGCATGCCTCGGCTCACGGGAAGGATCTCGCGCAGCTCGTCGGTGCAGGAAATGCAGCTGGGCAAACTCAAGGGCACACTCGTCGATTTCAACGAGCTCGAACACCTCCTCGATGACGGGCGCAATATCGGCGCGTGGCAACTCGAACTCCGCAAACTTCACGACGACCCCTTGGAAGTGGATGAACTTGTTCTCCACCTGCATAAGTTGAACGGAGTGGACGAGTCACATTTGGAAGCCGAGGTCCGTACCTGTTTCACGGCGCACACTGAGGTTCAACCGAACCGGATCGTATTCCACAGCGCGGAAGAGATGCGACGACTTCAGGGGGTTGGCACGGAGATGAAAGAAAAGAGGGTTGTCGACCATCGCCCGAAGGCCAAGCCGTTGCCGGTGGAACTGAAGACGGAAGCACAAGGTGGTCATACGGAATGGCGGCGCCGCAACAAAACGATCGAAGCCATTCCTGAGAACTCAACGAAAGGCAAATCGTGAACACTCCCAAAATGGTGATCGTGGACGGCGTCCGCACGCCGTTCTGCAAGGCCGGCACGGACCTCGCCGGGCTCGGTGCCGACGAACTCGGCAGGATCGCGGTGAATAACCTGTTGGTCCGCACCGATCTGGATCCCCACCTGATCGACGAGGTCATCGTCGGTTGTGTCGGCAATCCAAACGACGCCGCCAATCTCGGACGCGTCGTGGCGCTGCGCGCCGGGATCCCCGAATCCGTTCCCGCGATCACGGTCAGTCGAAACTGCGCCAGTGGCATGGAAGCGTTTACCCAGGCTTACGAGAAGATGTGTGCCGATCGCGGGGAAGTCTTTGTGGTCGCCGGGGTGGAGAGCATGTCGAATTACCCCTTCATCTACAACGAGGCTGCCAAGGCGAAGTTCACCAAGCTCGCCCGGGCGCGTTCGCTCATGCAGCGGCTGAAGACCCTGGCGAGTTTTCGCGTGTCCGACTTCAATCCACGCATCGCCTTGCAACTCGGGCTTAACGATCCGGTCTGTGGAATGAACATGGGCGAGACCGCTGAACTGCTCGCCCGCGAAGGCGGCATCAGTCGGGAACAACAGGATGAGTTCGCGCTGGAATCCCATCTTCGTGCCGTGGCTGCGCTGGAACTGTTGGAGGAAGAAATCTGTCCCGTCTACAGCAACGGAAAACCGATTCTGTATGACAATGGCATTCGGGAGCAGCAGACGATGGAGGCGCTTGGCAAGCTGCGCCCGGTTTTCGATCGTCGCCATGGAACGGTCACCGCCGGCAACTCTTCGCAGATCACCGATGGCGCAGTCGCGTTGCTCGTGATGACCGAATCGAAAGCTGCGGAACTGGACTTCGAACCACTTGGTGAACTGAGCGGATACGCCTACGCGGGCTGCGAACCTTCACGGATGGGACTCGGTCCCGTCTACGCCATCGCCAAGGCCGAGGATCGCACCGGCCTGTCACTTGATTCCGCTGATCTGATTGAGATCAACGAGGCGTTCGCCGCCCAGGTTCTCGCCGTCGCCCAAGCAACCGAATCCGAGAAATTTGCCCGCAAGGTTCTCGGTCGTTCCGCACCGGTTGGAAAAATTGCGCCAGAAAAACTGAACGTAAATGGCGGCGGCATCGCCCTCGGACATCCCGTCGGAGCGACCGGTGCCCGTCTGATTTTGAGCAGTCTGAAAGAACTTAAAAGGCGCCATCGCGAACGAGCCCTCGTTTCACTTTGTGTGGGGGGCGGCCAAGGCGCAGCAATCTGGTTGCAAGCGTATTGATCGAACACACCACGAAAGAAAGGCCAAGATATGAGCACAGTGATTGAGAAGAGATCCCCCTCGGGAGTTGCTTCGAGACCCGCCCCGAGGATCACCGGTGAAGCCGATTCGGGGCCGATGATTCACCGGGTAATCACCGACGATATGGTTTGCGTTCTTACCTTTGATCGACCGAATTCTGCGGCGAATGTTTTCGACCGCCGGACGCTTGAAGAACTCGGCGACCATCTGGGTTTCATTGAGACGCACTCTGACCTGCGTGGGGTCGTGATTCGCAGCGCCAAAGACAAAATCTTCGTGGCCGGTGCGGATCTGAATTCGCTCGCGAATGCGAAAGAGCCCGTCGAGCTGAGGGTGCTGATTGCACTCGGTCAGGATACTTTCAATCGGCTCGCGGAACTGAAGATTCCGACGGTCGCCGCAATCCACGGAGCCTGTGTAGGCGGCGGCTACGAAGTGTGTCTGGCCTGTGATCTGCGAGTCGCCACTGACGACAAAGCGACAAAGATTGGACTTCCAGAAACCCAGCTCGGAATCATTCCCGCTTGGGGCGGGAGCACGCGCCTCCCACGGCTGATCGGTCTGCCGGCCGCGCTTGATATCATCCTTGCCGGCAAAACCGTCTCTGCTCGCAAGGCCCACAAACTCGGCATGATCGATGCGATTGCGCCTAGCGAAAAACTCCGTGACATCGCTGAACAACTAGTCGTTCGAAGCGGCTGTAAACCAAGAGGCCACCAGCGCCCGTCCGTAAAAAAACTATTCGCCCTGAACAACCGTCTGGTGTCCAGCGTGATTGAGAAACGGATTCGCCCGGATCTTCTCAAACGTACCCGTGGACACTATCCGGGAATCACTAAGGCGCTTGAGGTGATGATCAACGGCCTGAAAGCGGGCGTAAAAGGTTCCCTGAAAATGGAAGCCGACGCGATCGTAGAACTCGCCAACACGGATGCTGCGGCGAACCTCATTCAGATTTTCTTCATGCAGGAACGAGCTCGCAAGCTCAACGTTCTGAGTAATCGGAATGACTCGCCGATGAAGCGCGGCGCGGTGATTGGTGCCGGGGTGATGGGCTCGGGCATCGCGCAATGGCTCAGCTCGCGTGGAATGGAAGTCACACTTCGCGATATCAACGCGGCGGCGGTTGCGCGTGGGATGGAGAATGCGAAGAAGATCTGTGACCAAGGCGTCAGGCGCCGGAAATTCACCGCGACGGAAGCCCGTCAGGGATTGGATCGTATCTCTCCGGTTTACGAACCGGTCCCGATGAAGCGTGCCGAGATCGTGATCGAGGCAGCGGTTGAGCGCATGGATCTGAAAGAGGATCTGTTTCACCAGCTGGAGGATTTGACGAGCAAGGATACGATCCTGGCCACGAACACTTCTGCGCTTTCGATCACCCACATTGCTCGCAACATGCTCGTACCCGAAAGAGTGGTCGGAATTCACTTCTTCAATCCCGTCCACCGGATGCAGTTGGTCGAGGTGATCCGCGGCGAAAAGACTGATCCGGAGATTCTTCACCGCGCCGTAAAGTTCGTGCGGCAGCTGGGCAAACTTCCGGTCGTCGTCAAGGACAGTCCGGGCTTTGTGGTGAACCGCATCCTCATGCCTTACCTCATCGAAGCAGCGCTGCTGTTCGAGCAGGGCGCGGATATCCACGATATCGACGAGTCCATGCTTGATTTTGGGATGCCCATGGGACCGCTCCGCCTCATTGATGAGGTGGGCGTCGATGTCGCTCGGCATGTCTGCGACACCCTGGCCGGTCCTTGTAATTTGGCTGTGCCACCGGTGTTGACCAAAATGCTTGAGAAGAAATGGCTCGGCTGTAAAACCGGCAAGGGGTTCTACCTGCACCAAGGCAAACGCGCAGAACCGAACGCCGATGAAATCAAACTCATGCGTGATGACAAATCGGCCAATCGTCCCTTGGGGCAACTGCAATCCCGCATGGTCCTTCTGATGATCAATGAGGCCGCCCGTTGTCTGGAGGAAGAGATCGTCGAACAACCCAGCGACATCGACTTCGCCATGATCATGGGCACGGGCTTTGCACCGTTCCGAGGTGGCCCGCTTCACTTTGCGGATACCTTTGGTCTCCGGCGGGTCGTTCGGGAAATGAATATTCTTGTGGAATCCGGCGAACGCCAGTTTCACCCCTGCGACCTGCTCACCGATATGGCTCGGGCCGATCGGAAATTCTACCCGACGAAATGAACGCTTGTGAGAACCCCGAAGCGCACTTCGAGCGAACGTCGCCTGGCGCGAGCTTCCGCTTTCCAAACCAACGCACTGGACAACCGCAACGGGCGACGTCGGGAGGCTCACTCAGGTTGAGCCTCGTCACCTCGGCTGTTGCAAAACGAAAGGCAGTACAATGAAAACGACAGATACCAAACCGATGGAAGAGCAAGGTCCCGCCATCGATACGTCGAAAATGAACGCCGGCCAACGCGCCGCGCTCGAACTCACCGAGGAGGCTCGCGATGCCGATACGAAAAGTGGCAGCTTCGCTCAGGGTGTGTTCATGGGTGAATGCGATCTGCACCGCCTGCTCCCATATCCAACGCAATCCCATGAGGATATGGATCAGGGAGACGCGTTTATCCAGCGTCTTGAGAAGTTCCTCCGTGAGAAAGCGGATCCCGATGAGATTGATCGCACCGGCGAGATTCCCGGCGAGGTCATCAAAGGCTTGGGGGACATGGGGGCATTTGCGATCAAGATTCATCCGCAATACGGCGGGCTTGGCCTGAGCCAGACCAATTACTGCCGTGCCGCCACATTGCTGGGAAGCTACTGCGGCAACCTGACCGCGCTGATCTCAGCGCATCAGTCGATTGGTGTGCCGCAACCGTTGATTTTGTTTGGCACGGACGAGCAGAAGAAGCGCTTCCTCCCGCGCTTTGGAAAAGGCGAGATTAGTGCGTTCGCCCTCACGGAACCGGGAGTTGGATCAGATCCGGCCGCCATGTCGACTCGCGGTGAACCCACCGATGATGGAAAACATTTCGTCATCAACGGTGAAAAACTCTGGTGCACGAATGGAACGAAGGCCGGAGTGATCGTGGTCATGGCGCGGACTCCCGATCGTGAGGTTCGAGGAAAGAGGCGGAAACAGATCACCGCCTTCATTGTGGACATGAACACTCCCGGGGTGGAGATCGTGCGGCGCTGTCGATTCATGGGGCTGAAGGCGCTCTACAATGGCGTGGTTCGTTTCACCGATGTGAAAGTCCCGAAGGAGAACATCATCGCGGGGGAAGGCCGTGGACTCAAAGTCGCTCTGTCCACGTTGAACACCGGACGCCTCACGCTGCCAGCCGCCTGCACCGGCCTGGCCAAGAAATGTCTGCAGACCGTCCGCGAATGGACCCGCGACCGTGTGCAATGGGGCGCGGCGATTGGCAAACATGCGGCCGTCGCCGACAAGGTCGCGAAGATCGCCGCCAAGGTGTTCGCGATGGAATCCATGACGCTCTATACCGCGAGTCTCGTCGACAAGGACAAGCAGGCTGACATCCGACTCGAAGCCGCCATGTGCAAGATGTGGGGAACGGAGAAGGCCTGGGAAGTCGTCGACGAAACCATGCAGATCCGGGGCGGTCGCGGCTACGAAACCGCTCAATCCCTGAAGGAACGCGGGGAAGAACCCATCGCCGTCGAACGTTGGATGAGGGACTGCCGCATCAACATGATCTTCGAAGGCTCCAGCGAAATCATGCGCCTCTTCATTGCCCGCGAGGCACTCGATCCCCACCTTAAGGTAGCCGCCGCAGCGCTCAATACTCAGCTGCCCATGAGGGAGCGTGTGGCGTCTGCTTGGAAGGCCGGCCTCTTCTACGCGCGTTGGTATCCGCGTCAGTGGCTGGCCTTCCTCGACGGGGGATTGCCAAAGATGGAAGGTGGGATTCATCCGCGACTTGCAAAGCATCTCCGCTATGCCCGGAAGACCGCCCGCAAACTCAGTCGCAGCCTCTTCCACGCCATGGCCATTCACGGACCGAAGCTGGAACGTCAGCAGGTCCTCCTCAGCCGCCTCGTCGAGATCGGCACCGAACTCTTCGCCATCACCGCGACCTGTTCGCGCGCCCAATCCATGCTCGGCGAGACGGATCGCGATCAGGAACTACTCGCCCTCGCCGAATGTGTCTCATGCGAATCGCGCCTGAAAGTCGCCGAGCTCTTCCGGGCTCTGCGCAACAACAACGACAAGCGAAACTATCAACTCGCCCAAGACGTGCTCGAAGGCCGAAATGAGTGGTTGGAAAAAGGGATCATGTAAGCTTTGGGTTCTTTCAGATGTCTCCATCAGATGTGCTGTATCTGGCGGTAGATATTCAGCAGTTCTGTCGGATCACTTGAGACGGCGGTGGGGGCCAGGATTTGCAATAGCTCGTTCGCGGTTTTGCATACTTCTCTGGAGCCAAAATGCCTGTCGCGTGCGAAGTGAACAAACTTTAGCAGACGAAACGCGTCGAACCAGCGGAAGAACCTTCCTCGAAAAGCTGAAGCGCTTGAGGTTTGCGCGGCGATTTCCTGAATCGCGGAACTGAAGTTTGTCTGTTCGAGAAACGGGGTCAGCACGGGCGGGATGTGCGGACTGTCGGAGATAAGATTGTCGCGGTCGATATTGGTGAAGAACTCCTTCAATTCGAAGAACGGTTCCAGTGGATAGGTTTGGGAGATTTCGTCGGACTCGAGCGCATCACCGACTGCTTTCCCAGTTCCGAACGGCACGCGATCGGAGACGCGGGGGGAGGGGATGACCCGCGTGCTGTTGAGCTCGGTGAAATTTCCCAAGGGAATGATCTTCTGGAGGAAGTAAAAATCTTCACCGGCTTTGCGGCGATTCATTCCCCCTTGCGCGATGTAGATCTCAGCGCGCACTGCCATGCTGGATCCGATGGTATGAAATGCGTGCGGGTGTTCTGCGAAGCGGCAGGCCCCGATGAAGTAACGCAGATGGAGTTCGTAGGCCGTGATCGCCTCGTAGATCCGCGGATCCAGATCGCCGGTCAGGGGATGTTCGAACCGAATGCTGCAGGCCGGGGATTTCGTGTGCTTGTCGAAATGCGTTTCCAGCGCGGTCAGGTAGTTGGGGGCGCAGGTGCAATCGGCGTCGAAGCACGCGATGATTCCGGGCGCCAGATTGCCAACGTCATCCAAACGACGAGTGGCTTCATCCATGCCGATCTTCCGAGCCAGTCCAACCCCGGCATGTTTTCGGGGAAGATTCTCCGCGAGAATCAGGTGGACTTGAAAACCAGGTTCCCGGATCCAGTCCACTGCGGATTTGTATGAGCGCCGATTCTGTTCCTTGACAGAATCCGCCGCGGTGGCCGCTGAATTGATGACGACAATGATCTCGGTTGCGCATTTTGGTCGAATACAGGCGGCCAGCGAGTCCAGAGCGCCTACAAGATCTGGTTCGTTGTGGCACGGAATCACCACTGACAATGCGAGATCTGGGTGCGGTTTCGCCTCTATCTGCCGTTCGCAGAATCCGAATCGTTCAAAATAGAAATCCGTCTCGGACACTGCGGGATGTTGGCCAATTGGTCCCTTCTCCACAATGACAACAACTTCGGCCCAAACGGGCAATTTTGAGGAACTGGGAATTTCCCTTTTGCGATTCCGCAATTGCATTAGATTCTGCGGCCATGAATTTGACCGAGCAAATGACCGGGTTGGCGCTTTCAGCCAAGAGTGCGGCGCGGGAATTGAACCGCTTGAGCACGGCTGATAAGAACGAGTGTCTGCTCGCGATGGCGGATGCGATCCTGGGCGCTGCGGACCTGATCAAGACGGAGAATGCGAAGGATCTGGCCGCTGGCACGGAGATGGGCCTGTCAAAAGCGATGCTGGACCGGCTCGAACTGACCGACGCGCGGATTGCAGGGATGGCGCAAGGGTTGCGTGAAGTGGTTGAGCTTCCGGATCCGACCGGCCGGGTGCTGGATGAACGTGAACGCCCGAACGGGTTGTTGCTGCGAAAGGTCACGGTTCCGATTGGGGTTATTCTTATTATTTACGAGAGTCGTCCCAACGTGACGGCGGATGCTGCGAGTCTTTGCCTGAAATCTGGCAACGCGGTGATTCTTCGTGGCGGCAAGGAAGCCATTCATTCCAACCAGGTGATTGCCAAGATCATGGTGGATGCTGCGCAAGCGGCGGTGAAAACATTTCCCGCCAATGCGATCACGGTGGTTCCCACCATTGACCGTGAGGCGGTGCCGATCCTTCTCTCGCTCACCGAAACGATCGATCTCTGCATGCCGCGCGGCGGGGAAAGCCTCATTCGTGCGGTGGCGGAAGCTGCGCGGATTCCGGTGATCAAACACTACAAAGGGGTGTGTCAGGTATTCGTCGATGCGGATGCCGATCTGCAGATGGGTGTCGAAATTGCGGTGAATTCAAAATGTCATCGACCGGGCGTCTGCAACGCTGCTGAAACGCTGCTCGTAGATCGGACGATTGCCGCTGAATACCTGCCGCTCGTGGGCACGGCCCTCGCCGAGCAAGGCGTTGAACTCCGGGTTGATCCCGCGGCCAGAGAGATTTTGGAGCGCAGCGATACGGGGGCGAAACTCGTCGATGCCACGGACACAGATTGGCCGGAGGAGTATCTCGATCTGATCCTCGCGGTGCGCGTTGTGGACGGACTGGGCGAAGCAATCGATCACATCAATCAGCATGGCTCCGGTCATTCGGATGTGATCGTCACTGCCAACGAACAACATGCGCGTCGGTTCCTGGCGGAGGTCGACACGGCGGCTGCGTATTGGAACGCCTCCACCCGGTTTACCGATGGGGGACAGTTCGGAATGGGTGCTGAGATCGGCATCAGTACCGACAAGATCGGCGCGCGGGGTCCGATGGGATTGGATGAATTGACCACTTACAAGTGGCAGATCGTTGGCAACGGGCAGATACGGGAGTGATCGAGTTCTGTTCACAAAGTATTCATGGGAGAGTTTGATCCAAAACGCGCGGCGGAGATTGCACAAGGCGTTCGGGAACGCATGCCGGAGGCGCAGTTGTTCGCTGATCGTGAATGGCGGATTGCCACCGAGCCGTTTCCACTTGATCGAAAGCTGTTCCAGCAATTGGATTCGCTGGGGCGGGTCATTCTGAAATTCTATCAGGCGGCAAATCTTCTTCATCGTCAGAGTAGGGAAGGGCGCGAGCCAAACTGGGCGGCGGAATGGTTGGATCGTGGAAAACCGGCCGGGCTGTTGGAGCTGCAAAGTGATCCGGCGTTGAAAAACGAATTGCCGCGAGTCCTGCGGCCGGATGTGCTTTTGACCGAAGAAGGGTTTTCTGTATCTGAATTGGACAGCGTGCCAGGTGGGATTGGACTCACCGCGTGGTTGAATCAGACCTACTCGGAGCTATGCGACGGGACAGAAGTGATTGGGGGCGCGTCGGGCATGCTCGATGGATTTGATTCCATCTTTGGGGACGCTCCCGCGGTGCACCTGGTGGTTTCCGAGGAATCGGAAACCTATCGACCGGAAATGCAATGGTTGGCGGACGAGATTGATGGCGAGCGTTATCAGGTCCAGGACAGTGGGTTTGAAAACTTCAAGGAAGGCGACGCGGTTTATCGGTTCTTTGAATTGTTTGATCTGCCGAACATCGAGGCGGCTGATGCGCTTTTTTCGGCGCAGCGAAACAAGGAAATTCAACTGACGCCTCCTCCCAAACCTTCGCTGGAGGAAAAGATGATGTTCGCACTGTTCTGGAACCGGAACCTGCGCGACTTCTGGCATCGCGAACTGGGCGAGGGATTCCAGAAACGTCTGGAGAATCACATTCCTTATTCGTGGGTGGTGGATCCCGCTCCGTTGCCTCCGCACGGGGCCATTCCGGAACTGAATCTGACGGATTGGAATCAGCTCAAAACACTTTCTCAGAAGGCTCGTAATTTGATCCTGAAAATCTCGGGCTTCTCAGAGCAGGCTTGGGGCGCGCGCGGCGTACATTTCGGGAGTGACCTGCCGGTGGACGATTGGAGCGCCGCGGTCCAGCATGCGATCGATTCGGCATCCACCTCACCGCATATCCTACAGCGCTACCACAAGCCCAAGATTGTGGAGTCGCGTTGGTTTGATTTCGAAACCGAAGAAATCAAAGAGATGCCGGGCCGGGTGCGCCTTTGTCCTTATTACTTCGTTTCGGGCGACTGGGGAAGGCCTCAGGCAAAGTTGGGCGGCGTCCTCGCCACCATCTGTCCGGCCGATAAAAAGATCATCCACGGGATGCGTGACGCAATTATGGCTCCCTGCGCAGTGGTTGACTGAGGCGAGTGCTTCGATCTCGAATGGTGTTCTAGCGGAACATTCCCGCGCGACGTCGCTGCCGCTGCCCGCGTTGGCTGATTCGAATTAGGGCGTTGCGCCGGACGTCTGCCTCGCGTAGAAACCTCGCCTTTCGATTCTCGGCCAAGCGGCTGCTGAGCGTCGAACAATGTGATGAAACGACTCATGGATTTTCGGTTTGTTTGTTTGATTGGTCTGGTTGCCTCGTTCGCGCACGTGGAGGCGGCTCCGGTGGTGGCTGGGTATGAACGGGTCGCGAATGACGACTCAGTATCGTTGGCAGAGAAAGGGGAGTTGCTGCTGGGCGAGCTGAACTGTTTGGGCTGTCATGCGGCCCGCTCCTCGATATTGGAGCGCGTGGGCCGGAAGAAGGCACCGAATCTGGGCGACGCCGGCGCGCGCATGACGCCGCAGTATATCCGGGAATATTTGTCCGATCCGCACGGCGAAAAGGCGGGCACGATGATGCCTGATCTGTTCCATGCCTCGGATGCGCCGTCCAAGGCGCGGGCGATTGATTTCCTGACCCACTTCCTTGTTTCGAAGAGCGGTCCGATAAAACCGTCGCGCACTCCGGTGAATGAAGGCGCCGTGGACGCCGGTCGGAAACTCTTCCACTCCGTGGGTTGTATTGCCTGTCATGCACCGGAATCAGTTGAGGGGATTACCACGCCAATCATTCCGTTGCCGAAGCGTCTCGCCGCCAAAACGACAGTTGAAGAAATGGCCAGGTTCCTCCAGAACCCCCTGCATGTCCGCGCTTCTGGGCGGATGCCAGATCTCGGTTTGGATGCCGCGGAGGCGACATCGATCGCGACCTATCTCCTCCGCGACCAGATCGGAAATCCGGATGCGGAGAAAGCCGGATCTCTGAGTGTGGCTGGCTGGCACTACGAATATTTCGAGTTGCCGAAAGACCAGCGGAAGCTGCCGGATTTCAGCGGACTGACGCCAAAAACATCCGGGATCACCAAATCGGTCAATCTGAATCCCGGCGGTCTGAAGCGCCGGCCGCATAATTTCGCGCTGCGGTTTACGGCGGATCTGCAGATCCCAAAGAAAGCGAATTATGAATTCTGGCTGCGCTCGGACGACGGATCGCGCTTGTTCATCGACAGCAAGATGGTCATCGATGGCGATGGAGTACATCCAAGTGTTGAAAAGAATGCGAAGCTGGAACTTTCGAAGGGTTCTCACACGATCGAGGTCCAGTATTTTGAGTTTGGCGGAAATCTCGATTTCAAATTGCTCGCGAAGGGGCCGGGACTTGCAAAACGGAATCAGAAAAACCCGATCCCACCAGAATTCGTTTCGGTTCGGAATCAGACGCCGATGGTGCCGCTGGGGTGGAGCGAATTCGCAGTTGATTCAGCGAAGGCTCGCGTGGGCGGCGAGATGTTTCAGATGCTGCGCTGTGCGGCCTGTCACGAGCTGTCAGGTATGAAGGTGTTGCGACCGGCGCCCGTGCTGTCGGAATTGAATCCAGAGACACGCAGCGGATGTCTCGGTGAAGGTGTCCGTCGCAACGTGCCGAATTACGATCTGAACGCCGGACAGCGCGCGGCGTTGCAGGCGGTCCTGAAGGATCAGGCCGAACTGGCCAAGCCGTTGCCGGCCGCGAAGCGGATCGAACACGATTTTGCGCGCATGAATTGTTACGCCTGTCACCAGCGCGACGGGATCGGCGGACCGGATGACCAGCGCGCGGAACTGTTTAAGACAAACATTCCGGTGGATCTCGGTGAAGAGGGCAAGATTCCGCCGTCACTCACCGGGGTGGGGGGCAAGCTCAAGAAGCGCGCGCTGCAGTCGATTTTGTACGACGGTGATCTGCACATTCGCTACTTCATGTCGACGCGGATGCCGAAGTTTGGGCGGGCGAATGTCTCGCGACTGATTGACGATCTGGTCCGTGTCGATCAGACCCCGGCAGACCTGAAGGCACCGGAGTTCAGTGAGGAAAGCATGGAGATAGGAAAACGTCTGGTCGGGATGACCGGTCTGTTTTGCATCAACTGCCACCTGGTAAATGAGGGCAAAGGCCCCGGAATTCCTGGCGTCGATCTGGCCACCGTTGAAAAGCGGATCAACCCAGGTTGGTTCAATCGCCTGCTGAAGAATCCGGTCGCGATCAACAAAGGCACACGCATGCCGGCATTCTGGCCAGACGGCCAATCCGCGCTGCCGACGATTCTCGGTGGCGATACGGACAAACAGATCGGCGCGCTCTGGAATTATCTTTCGCTCGGTGAATCGATGCCGGCCCCGATTGGGATTCAGCCCGTCGGGGGCGTGGGCATGGAACTCATTCCAACTGATCGACCGATCATTCATCGGACTTTTATGACGGATGTCGGTCCCCGCTCGATTCTCATCGGATTTCCGGAACGTGTTCATGTCGCCTTCGATGCGAACGTGATTCGGTTGGCGAAAGCTTGGCGCGGTCGGTTCTTCGATGGTTCCGGCGTGGCGAGTGGACGATCTGACAAGTTCTTCGATCCGCTGGGCAAAAATGTGATTGACCTGCCTTCAGGTCCGGCATTCGCGCAGCTCAAGTCACAGTCAGATCCCTGGCCAAAGGCTGAGAAGACTGATCGGAACATCGGCGGACGCTTCAAAGGATACAGCCTCGATGAGAAAGGGCGCCCCACCTTGCGCTATCAACTGGGCGAAGTGTGGGTGGAAGAAAGTATTCAACCACTCTTGCGGCCGGGTGGATCGCTGATTGTCCGGTCATTCGTGCTCACCTCGCCGAAGCCCTCAGATGAGATCTTCTTCCTCGCTGGGCAGGGTCAGGATATCGATCACACCTCGACCACGGATTGGATCGTAGATGCCAAGCTTAACATCGCGGTCGATGGCGAGGGAGTAGGAGAGGCATTGGTGCGGGAAGGCGGCGAAGCGAAGGAACTTTTGCTTCCGGTGAAATTTCGAAATGGTCGCGCGAAGTTTGATATCACCCTCAGCTGGTAGGGCATTCCATCCGTAATAAGAATTTAAGAATTAGCATGAAACTTACACATTTGTTTTCAGGTCTGCTCGCGTTGGCGATGGGTGCATCCGCAGCGGTCCAAGAGTCTGACTATTACGAAATCGTTTCGTATCCCCAGTCGGATGACAAAGGATTGAAACTGGAGATCTGCTCCATGGCTGTCCTCAAGGATGGCAACCTGATGGTGGGCACTCGTCTCGGAGATATTTTCTATGTCGAGAATCCCAACGATCCGGCGAAGGCCAAGTTCACCAAGTTCGCTCACGGATTGAATCACCCGCTCGGGCTGCTGGAGTATGAAGGCGCGATCTACCTGGCGCAGCGCGGCGAACTCACCCGCCTTCGTGATACGAATGGTGATCGAATCGCCGATTCCTACGAAACGGTGTGCGATGACTGGGCGATCAGCGGAAATTACCACGAGTTCAATTTTGGGCCCCGGCTCGATAAGGAAGGCTACATGTGGGTCACGCTCAACAAGCCGTTTGGGAACGAGTATTACGGCCGGGTTCCCTGGCGCGGTTACGCAGTCAGGATCAATCCCAAGACCGGAGAGATGCAGCCGATGTGCGCCGGGCTCCGTTCGCCCGCCGGCGTTGAAACGTCTCCCTGGGGGGACGTATTTTACACGGACAACCAGGGCGAGTGGTGCAATGCCTCCAAACTCGCGCATCTGGAGTTTGGTGACTTTCACGGTCATCCCCACGGTCTGGAACCCACCCGGAAAGTAGTAGGCAAACCGTTCAGCGAAATTCCTTCGCCCAAATCGGGGACCTGGATGAAAGATCTGCAGGAGACTGTTCCGCAGTTCAAGATGCCGACCTTGTGGTTTCCTTACGACAAGATGGGCAAGAGTCCTTCGGGAATGAAATGGGATGTCACCGGCGGCAAATTCGGTCCCTTCGCCGGTCAGTTGCTGGTGGCGGACCAACATCATTCCTGGATCATGCGCTGCGCGTTGGAGCAGGTGAAAGGCCATTGGCAGGGAGCGTGTTTCCTTTTCCGGGAGGGATTTCAGTCTGGTATCCTCCGGCTGGCCTTTGCGACTGATGATTCGCTCTTTGTCGGGATGAGTAACGCAGGTTGGGGAAGTCGTGGAAGCAAACCATGGGGGCTCCAGCGGCTGGTTTGGAACGGTAAGGTGCCGTTTGAGATCCACAGCATGAAAGCTCGATCAGACGGATTCGAACTGGTCTTTACCAAACCGGTCGATCGAAAAGCCGCAGCCAATATCGCGAACTATTCAGGAGAGAGTTACACCTACAAACTTCGCAGTGCGTACGGTGGTCCAGAAGACGACAAGCTGCCCATCAAGGTCACTCACGCGACCGTGGGCAAGGATGGCAAGAGTGTCCGAATCCGATTGGATCAGCTGCGCGCCGGATACGTCCACGAACTGCACCTCAAGAATGTCATTGCCACCGATGCCACGGAACTGCTCCATGAGGCTGCATATTACACGCTCGTAAACATCCCGGACAAACTGTGAAACAGAAGTAGATATTCTTGGTCGCGGTCTCGTGGCTGGCGAGGATGACGCTCGCAGTATCCGATCCGCTGTGCTTGACACTATTTGAGCAGCAAACACTGTCTCCAATTGAGGTAGCATGGCCCGTTGCCCTCGCTGATTTTTACGAATCGTCGCCAATTACACGAAGCCAACAAGGAACGAAGAACAAGGAACGAAGAACCAAGCCGGGATGGAAAACGCCGTCGATCAATTGAGAGAGGGAAGGGGGGGCAATTGTTGAATGTTGAGACGTGACCCCATAGTGCCCCCAGCTTTTCCAAATAGCTCTCACAGTCTGACTCCTGTGCAAACCATCCGATGAATTGCTCGAAATTGGCTGGATACGGCGATGGGGATCTTTGCTTTCTCATCTCACCACAACATCTTGATTCTTCTATTTCGTCAGAAAGGTTTGGCTGGTTGTGACGAGTTTTACGAGGTCTCGGAGGCCGACACCTTTTTCATTCAGGCGTTTCGCGATGCGATCAATCTCCGGGCGGTCAGCGACTTCCATCGTGCGGCCGGTGGCGTAGGTGAGGATTTTGGAGGTGAGATTGCGGGAGAACTGGTCGAGGTCGCGGAGCATGATCTTTTTCAAACCGGTGATGTCGCGAAACGATTCGCCGGTGGGCATGCGTCCTGAGGGATCGATGGATTGGCCGGATTCATATTTTGTGCGCCAGTTACCGATGGCGTCGAAATTTTCGAGAGCGAAACCGAGCGGATCGATCTTCTTGTGGCAGTCGTTGCAGGATTCGACGGTGCGGTGTTTGGCGTAGAGTTGGCGGATGGTGAGTTCGCCGCGCGCGTCGGGTTCGGGGATTTCGACGTTGTCGGGTGGAAGATCCGGCGGAGTGCCAAGGAGGTTTTCGAGTATCCAGATGCCGCGCACAACGGGTGAGGTATCGACCCCGTTGGCGGAGGCAGTGAGGACGGCGGTTTGGCCTAAGAGTCCGCCGCGTATTCCCGCATGATTGAGCGATACCTTTCGATATCCGGCGGTGGTGTTGACCGTGCCGGGCAGACCGTAGTGACGCCCCAGGTCAGCGTTCAGTATTGTGAAGTCGGAATCGATGAACTGGCGTATCGGCAGATTCTCGGTCAGCAGGTGGCGAAAGAATCCGGTGGTTTCACCGATCATGCCTTCGTTGATGCGGTTCCGGTGGTATTCGAAGAACTTCATCGGATCCGGAGCCATCTCCACGGTGTTCTGTAGTTTCAGCCAGGCCCAGACGAAGGAGTTCACGAATTCATCCGATTTCGGATCGACGAGCATGCGATCCACGTGAGCATTCAAGGTTTGGGGATTTCGCAATTTGTGTTTGGTTGCGTCGGCGATCAGTGATTTGTCAGGCATCGTATTCCATAGGAAGTAGGACAAGCGGGACGCAATGGCATGGTCGTCCAGATCGTCGGCATCCTCGTAGAGATAGATGAACCGGGGGGAACACAGAATGGCCTCGATGGCGGTGCGAATGCCTTCATGACTTTCCTTCGCGAGGGTGACGTAGCGGGCGAGTTGCGAATCGTCGACCGGACGGCGGAACGCGCGGGTGGCGAATGCTCGCAGATGTGCTTCGAGGGACTCGCCTGATTTGCCCAGCGCGGTTTCGTGGCTGCTGGGGGGCCACTGATCGTAGTGGGGGCCGGTCTCTTCCACCCGGTGCACGATGATGCGGGGAGCGTCATGTTTCTCGAGTTGCGCAATCAGACTCCTGGCCACCAGGGCACGTTGCTTGCGTTTGTCCAACTTGGCATGGGCAGCCCAATCGAATTTTGGATCCAGAATCTCCAGCAGTGTGTTTCCGTTGTAGGCGAAGCCGTTGCCAAACCCGACTTCCACCCGCCAGGCTTTCGGCAGCCAAATACGACGATGGACGACCTGCTTCTGATTGTCGGGCAGATCGATCGCGGCGATGAGACGTCGTGGTCGGGTTTGGATCTGCGACGTCGCGTTGGGCGCGGTGGCGTAGATCTCGAAGCGGTGCAGATCTTCGGGACGATAGATCGGGTAGTCATCGCGCTTGGCATAGCTGCCCAGTTCCTTGGCTAGGTTGCCGCGTCCGCGAGATTCGACTTCGAAAGTGAACTCGTACCACCCGTCATGGGTTGCGCCTTCACGGCAATTGATGAAGTTCTGGCCGCGGGCATCGCCGGGCGCGCGTTCGTCACTCTGATACAGCACGACATAATCTTTGTCTGGGTCATTGCCGGGTGCCTTGTAGTTGAGCGCCCGGGCTTTGGTCGTGGCGAGCGTGTAAGTCTCGGCTCCCGGTTGATCGCCTTCAAAGGTGGCCTGATCCAGGGCAATGCGTGCCACCTTCAGGTATTGGCGCAGCAGAAAGTCCGACATCTGCAAGGCTTCGCCGAGATTGTCAAAGCCTTCCAGTTTGTCATCGGCCGGAAACAGTTCCGTCGGATCGGCAATGGAGACATCGATGTTCAGGAGATCCCGAATCGTGTTGCGGTATTGGGCGCGGTTGAGGCGTCGGAGCAGGACTTTTTTCGAATGATGGGATACACTGGAGATCCGTTTCCTCAAGACATTGACGATTTCAGTCTTCTCGTCCGCACTTGGTTGAGGCTCATCTTCCGGCGGCATTTCACCATCGGCGATTCGATCCACAATTGCCTGCCACGTTTCGGTGTCGTGGGAATCCTTGGGGTTCCAATTCAGCGTATCAAGACGCAGCTTCCCCTTTTGCTTCTCCGGGCCATGACATTGGATGCAGTGGGCCTTGAAGAAAGATCGGGTGTCTGCTCCTGATCCCTCCGTTGTCAGGATAAAGTACGAGAGTGTGGCCAGGAGAATGGTATGCAGGTCTACCCGGATCTTTTGAACAAATCGCATCACACCAACCCCGTGAGCGTGCTGTTGCTGCGGTTGAAATAATCCTGTTCCGCACCCATACGCTGGAGCATGGACAGGTAGAGGTTGCAGAGCGGCTGTCCGCGTTGCCCGTCGAGATGCTGGCCGTGTTTCCAACCGCCGCCGGCGAGGATGAGGGGTAGGTTCTGATTTGTGTGGCGACTGCCGCTGCCGAGGCCGGAGCCAAAAAGGATCTGGGTGGAATCCAACAGGGAAGAACCGTCGGGTTGCTTCGTGGTTTTCAGGCGACCCATGAAACGGGCGATGTTCTGCATGAGGTATTCCTCGACGATCTTCAACTGGCTGAGCTGGTCAGCGCGTTGACCGTGATGGGAAAGCGAGTGGTAGCTATCGGTCACGCCGTCGAGACCCCAGCTGCAATTCTCGATGGACATGGTGAGCACGCGGGTGGAGTCGGTCTGGAGAGCGAGAAACATCAGGTCCAGCCAGATCTCGACCTGGTTGCTACCGGTCTTGTCGTCACGGCTGCCGTCGCCGACCTGCTTCATCTTCGGATCCTCGATCGTTGGTTTGGGGCGATCGATCCAATCTTTGGCGAGTTCGAGTTTTCGTTCAGTCTCACGGATCGAAGTGAAGTATTCCTCAAGCTTTTGCCGATCCTCCGAACCGAGGACGGTCTTCAGATCGCGCGCGTCATCACGAATCACATCGAGAATGCTGCCGCTGGATTTGACCGACGCTCGATTGAACTTCTTCTCGTCTTCAGTCTCGTTGATGAACAACAGCCGGAAGGCATCACTCGGTTTCTCAATTGCCGGCACGCGAACTCCGGTGCGGGTGTAGCTCATGCCGGTCTTCCAAAAGACGAGCGACGGGAACCGGGTGTTGTGACCCACCAATTCGGCGGCCCGTTGATCGACAGTGACATTGCCGTCGGGATACGCAGCGCGTTCGGTGCTTTTCACCCCGCTCAACAAGGTATGGTTCGCCGCGTGTCCGCCGCGGACGTCGTGGTCGAAGTTGGAGAAGACCGTGAAATCGTTCTTCAGTTTGCCCAGCGGTTCGAGCGTCGGCGTCAGCGTGTAGTCAGTCCCTGAATCGGCCGGATGGAACTGATCCACAACCATGCCAAACGGAACTGTCACAGCTGCCATTCGCTGGGTCTGGCTGACTTGTTCGACGGCACGGGCGCTACGCGGTAGCAGCGACTCCATGAAGGGCAGCGCCAGGCACACACCGGTGCCACGTAGGAATCGGCGGCGATTGAGGGAAATGTCGGGGTTCATCTTCGAGTCTGTTTCGGGGCAATTGAGCTATTCTGAATAGCTATCGGTCGGTAATGGGAGAATCCTACCGAAATTCTTTTCGAAGTCGAACTGAGCGTAACCGGTTACCTCGGTGCCACCGACGTAAGAATGAGGCTCCGCCGCCAATACGGGTTCGCTCACTTCCTCTCCAAAATGCTGGAGAATGGTTGCCATTGACGCAACTCCACAGGTGGATGGAGAGCTTTGAAGGCAGACTCCATTTTCCCATTCATTGCTCAATGATCCGGTTGGGAGCGGACCGATGAACGGCTTAATGACGGGGGCGATCGAAAAGCCCGTGACAGCTAGCAAAGGAAGAATAAGCATCTTACGGGCATAAAAGAAGCAACGAGCCCACCTGCAACACCAATGAAGACCAGCAATAGCTCCATGCCCGGCAGGCTACGGAAGTGATAGTACCAGCTCGGCTCGGGAAAAAAGTGAACGTAGTAGAGAGCGAAACTTGCACCTGGAATTGCGAGCGCCACGGCTGCCATGGTCAGGATACCGCGCGTTCTGGTGGTGGTGTTGGGGGCCGCTCGGTACGTTGCGAAAAAGTATACGAACCCAACAATCACTGAAATTACTCCTGGCCAGTCAGGATGCATTGTTCAAGAAAAGCAATCGCGATTGGAGGATCAGAGCCAGAGCGTAGACCGGCCAGATTCCACCCCAACGATAGAGTCCGATGCTGGCCACCGAGTGGGCCAATCGGAACGCAAACAACCAGATAACGAGGCCGGTTGAAGGGGGGGCTACTGCGGTGCCCAACTTCACCCACAGGACTGCCAGGCTGACACCGACCGTCATTCCGGCTGCGAGGGCCGGCTTGCCAGAAAGCCGGGCGAAGAATGCGAGCGGTGCGAAACAGATGAAAATCTGCTCCAACGCCACGTAGAAGGCCACGTAGGCGAGCACTTCCCCCAGCGATTCCGGATATTGATCCGGCATGATCTTTCGGATTGCAGGGGCGGTAAACTTGGCTGCGAGAATTGCTGCGATCACGCCACCAATGAGAATTGTTGTCCAAACACGGGGAGAGCGTTTGAAGGGCAGCGGATCGGCAGCGCCGTATTTCTTCTCCCACGCGAAGACAAATCCCCACATGACAAAAAGGCACCAGGCGAGGAGTCCCGCCAAATACCAAATGGAACTGGGATGGTCTTGCCAATAGTAGAGCCGGGGAACACACGCCAAGGCGGAAAGACCGGCTGCGATCGCTGCCTGTCGAAGCACCTGAGGTTGGGCAAATGCTTGCATACACCGAAATCTGCCGAATCGGTCCCGGTAATCGCAAGTTTAACAGGCTCAGGGATTTACTCGACTTGTCCGAATCTCATTTGCTTGCCCCTGATGACATGAGCGTTAACATCTCGGCGATTCGTAATCCCGGCCTGTTTTGATCTATGCGGGAGCTTCGAGGGCCTGACGCATGCGCATTTACTACAACTACCACGGCAAGGAACAAGTCCGCGACGTTGAGCGGAAAGATATCTTGATTGGGCGACTCAGCCCGTTGAGCGCTCCTGACATTGATTTGGGGGAAGATCCCACGGTGTCCCGCAAACATTGCCGAATCCGGGTTACCGCCACCGGTTGCACTATCGAGGACCTGCGAAGTACCAACGGAACCGTGGTGGATGAGGAACTCGTGGAAAGTGCCAGCATCACGACCACAAGCGCCATTCGGCTCGGGGAAACGGAGATTAAATTTGTTTTGGAAGAGGAGCAGCCCGCTCCGGTTGCCGAACCGGTGGCAGCCCGGAAGGGAAATGTGAATCCTCCTCCGTCGCCAAAACCTTCCTCGATTCTGCCGCCGAAAAGCGTGCTGCCGCCGAAATCTGGCGTGAAACCGCCGTCCAAACCGAAAGCAGTTCCTGCCGCGGCAGCAGCAGTGGCCAAGCCCGTTGCAGTGCCCGCCAGTGCGGAGTCGACACCTGCGAAACCGGCAGCACCCGTTGCCGCCAAACCAAAACCGGTCGCGCCACCGGTTGCCTCCAAACCACCGGCCAAGGCCAAGGAGGAAACCACCTCGCCGGCGAAAGCTGCCGTGCCCAAGCCGGCAGTGGGGAAATCGAAATCGGTTCCGCCTCCTCCGCCAGCTGCGGCCCTGAAATCAGCGGCCTTGGCAAAGCCGGCTACACCAGCCTCTGCCACGGCGGATACTCCCAAAGCGAGTGCGACTGGAGAGGTTGCAAAAGCCGCAGATTCGTCTGTCCCGGCTACCGCCAGCGAATTAAAGATCCGCGGTCAGTTGGCCAGACTATTTGAGGTTCCCTTCGAGTTCACGGCCGGACTGTCCATTGAGGACATGCTGAAACGCGTGTTGGATCGGGTGATCGAGCTGACGCCGGGCGCGAAACACGGCGCGATTCTTCTGCTGGATACTGGGACTGGAAAACTTTCCGTAAAGGCGAGCTGTCCTGAAGGTGAGGTCGTGGTCGCCGAATCTCTGGCCCGTCGGGTTATGGAAGAAGGCCATGGGTTCATCCTCGAGCGAAATCTTGAGGATGGAAACGAACCGAATCCGAATCTCGTCAAAGTTGAGTCCGGAATGTATGCGCCCTTGGTGACAAAGGAAAAACCTCTGGGAGCCATCTACGTCGATGATCCCGAGCGCTCCGAACCGTATGGCGAGGATGACATGCAATTCCTGTTGGCGGTCTCGCACTACGTTGCGACGATCGTGCAGAACCACGAACTACAAAGCGCGCTGAGCGATAATTCCAGTCTGCTGAATAGTATCTCTGCCAAGTTTCCTGCCTCCGCTCAGAAAAAACTCATCGATGATGTTCGTGAGGACAAGATGCAGCCAATGGGGGTGAAGGCCGACCTGCCCGTTCTTTACGCCGAGTTGCGCGGCTTCGAGGCCGCCGGCAACGAAATGCCGGTCGAGACCTCGATCGAGATGATGAGCGAGTATTACGCGGCGTTGCAGAAGGCAATTTTCAAATACGACGGAACCATTGATCGGTTTGCCGGCGATTCCATCGTCGTGGTATTCGGTGCCCCGCAAGAGGATGAGAAACGGAACGACAAGGCCGTCGTGGCTGCGATTGCCATGCGGGACGCGATTCGCGATCTCAATGTGGCCCGCGTCCAGAAGGGCGGAAACATCTGGCACCTCGGGGTTGGTGTAAATCTTGGACAGGTCTTTCACGGCTTTGTCGGCACGAAAGAACACATGGAGTTTTCAGTTGTGGGGCCCAGTGTCAAACGGGCGACCGGCTTCTGCAAAGGGGCTGAGAATGGTGAAGTGCTGATTGGTCCGGAGCTGTATCAGAAGGTTTTTAAGATGATTGATGCCGAGCGCTCCACGGTGACTCACGCCGAGTTCGGTGAATTTCATTGTTACCGGGTGAAGGGGCTCAAGCAGCAGCATTGATAATCGCCGCCCGCTGCGGTTAGATCCCCACGCATGATTCACGTAGGCATTGGATACGACGTACACCAACTGGTGGCGGGACGAAAATTGATTCTCGGAGGGGTAGAGATTCCGCACGAGAAGGGATTGAAAGGTCACTCGGACGCTGATGTCCTGATGCATGCGATCTGTGATTCCGTTCTCGGGGCGATTGGAGAAGGGGACATCGGCCAGTTTTTTCCGGACACGGATCCCCGTTGGAAAGACGCTGCCAGTCACATATTTCTCGAAGAGGCGGCACGTCAGGTGGCGAAACGCAACGGTCGCATAGTGAACGTGGACGCCACGATAATAGCGCAACGCCCCAAGATGAATCCGCATGTGCCGGAGATGAAAGAGAAGATAGCGAAGGCACTTGGCATTCCTGCAAAGAAGGTGGGCATCAAGGCGACTACAAACGAGACGATCGGCTTTGCCGGTCGTGAAGAAGGCATTCCGGCGATGGCGGTGACGTCGGTCGATTTGCCAGAAACGGACTGATTATGGGTGGACGAAAAGGCGAAATCGGCTGGCGACGGGTAGATGAGGACGGGAACCGTCTGAAAGTCTGCGCTGAACCATCAGGCAAAAAGTGGACCTTCTTTTTTCAGGTGAAGCGCAACGAGAACTGGGAGGAGATAAAGAATCCCCCGTTCGAAGATTGGTTGGATCTGCTGGCCGGCGTTCGGCGGCGGGTCGCCCGCAAACTGATGCAGCCCAATGACGAGAAGCTTCTCATACGCAAGATCAGGGAACGTTATCCTGAAAAGGAATTTGATTGAAACCACTGGTTGCCGTGACCGCCTCGTACGTTGCGAGCGGGGCAGAGTTTTCCGATCCGGCAATCAGTCTTTCCAACCAATACTGTCGGCAGATCGCCCGGGCTGGGGGGATTCCGCTGGTCGTTCCCCTTACCGAAGGAACTGCGCTGGCGAAAGATTACCTGCAGATCGCTGATGCCATAATGCTGACCGGAGGTGAAGATCTTCACCCCGATCTTTACACCAGTGATTTGTCTGCTGATCTCGCGCAGACGGTTCACCCCGGAAGCCGCGAACGCGATGAGCTGGAGATCGCACTCGTCCGAGGCGCATTGGCCGCCAAGAAACCGTTCCTCGGAATCTGTCGCGGCCATCAGCTCACCAACGTCGCTTTGGGTGGAAAATTGGTGGTGGATATCGAAAAGGAAATGCCCGACGCAGAATGTCATCGCGATGTTGAGCTGAGTTGTGGCCTGACGCATCCCGTTCAGATCACGGAGAATTCGCAGCTGCGGGGTCTTTTCGGTGAACACGAAAATATCGTAAACAGTTCGCATCATCAGGCTGTAGTGCGGGTGGCAGATGAACTTCGAGCCACCGCGACCACCCGCGATGGAATTGTCGAGGCGATGGAGTTGGCAGATGCCGATCGGTCACCGTTCTTTCTGACCCTCCAATTTCACGCGGAACGGACACAGAAGAAGAACCATGCTTATCAGCGCGTGTTTGAATCGTTCGTAGAGGCGGCTCGGGTGAAGGGTTGAAGGGCCGAAGGCAACGAACGTCAGGGTGGGATGGACCACAGATCCATCCTCTGGTTGGTCCACCTGCAGAGTTGCGGCCTCGAAGGCGCGTGCTGTTCGGCTTGCCGCCGGGTAGGCCCAATGACGGCGCTCATCTCTATTCTGCGGTCAGGTGACGCCGCGGATCAGAAACCGTCGATTGCTTCGTTGATATTTTTGAAATGCTCGGAGTAGAACGAGATGATGAAGTACCCGATCGTCCCCATGACCCCAAGAACCACAATCGTCACGAGTGCTTTGGTGAACAGATCCAGTTTGCGTTGGCTTTCGTCCTGGTAGTAGGTACGAAGTCGGAGCAGAGCGTCGTCAATCTGCCCACTGACTTCGCCAGTTTTGTAGATGCTCGCAAATACGTTGGGAAAGTAGCTGCTGCGTTCCAGCAATTCAGAGGGCGTAGAATTCCCGGATTCGATCTGTGGACGCCAGCCGGCGGTGATGCGTTTGAGGGCGGGGGATCCGGTTGCGGATCCGGACATTGCCCAGGCTTCAGGCATGCCGACCCCGGCGTTTATGAGTGCCTCCAATGCCGAAGCCAGACGTGCCAGCGCCAACGAGCGGCGGGCGCCGCCGATGACGGGGATCAGGTTGAAGAATCGCTCGATGGTCGCGCGCCAGAATTCGAAGCGCGTACTCTGCATGAGCATGATTCCAATAAAGAGACCGGCATACACGGGGACAAACACACCCGCCTTTTGCATCAGGAATGTGTTGAACCCCCCATTTTCAAGAATCAGGGCCTTGAGACTGTCCATCGGGAAAATAAGGAGCGCAAAATGCAGGAGGCCGACCGGATACAGCAGCTTGCCAATGACCTGCCGGATCAGCCGGGCAGTGCTCTGGTAGTAGTCCGCCAGACTCTTGAACGTTTCGTCGATACGTCCACTGCGCTCACCAGCATCTAAGAGGGCCCGGTCGAACGGAGGCAACCAGTCGCCGGTGGTCGCCAAAGCGCCAGAGAAGGTGTTCCCATTGCGAATCTCCTTGAGAATCTGCCTGATCGGATTGCGGAAACCCGGCCCGGGTGGCTTCTGTTCGAGATTCTCCAACGCCGATATGACGGGCAAACCTGCCCGCACCATCGCGTTCATCTGGAAATAGAACTCAGCCCGACTGGCGAGTTTACCTGGCGTGACGATCAAAGCCATGGTGCGTCACACTGGCTGGGAGGTTCAGGCGAGCAATTCGTCGAAACTCGCACTCAGGTCAGCGATCGATTTGAGTCCGCTGATCTGATTTACCACTTCGCCGTCTTTGAAGCAGATAAGTTGGGGGATCGTGCTGATTCCGTATTTGGTGGCAAGATCCTGATTGTTGTCCACGTTTACCTTGCTGATTTTGACCTTGCCGTCGTATTTGCCGGCGAGTTCGTCGAGCACGGGGGCAAGCATTTTGCAGGGGCCACACCATTCGGCCCAGAAGTCAACGACGACGGGGATGTTGGATTTGACGACCTCGGTTTCAAAGTTGTCGCCAGAGAGAATAACAATGTTTTCAGCTGCCATAATGGAAAATAAGCTAACGGTGAACGTCCGTCACGGAAGGATATCCTTTAGCATGACGATCACAACGGCGGCACCGATCGCAGTACCCGTTGCCAATATGCCCAGGACGATGTCTACCCAGCTCACTGAACTCCCGCCACCGCTGGGAGCTGAGGCCTGCTTGCCTATGGCCATCTTCGGCTTGGGAGCTTTTTTGGCCGGCAGGGAAACTGCGGACGGGGTGGAATCAGTCGAAGCCGCTGCCGGGGGGCTTCCGGGAGGCCGACCTCGGGGACCTGGCTTTGCGGGAGGTGCCGCCGAATCCATGGTGGGCATCTCCTCTTCAGAATCGGGAATCTCTGCGCTGCCAGGAGCACCTTGATCGGTCTGGGGCACAAGAGCTTTTAACTCTTGTTTGCCCGGTGCAGCAGCTCTGGCAGCACCTGACGGTTTGGGGGGGAGATTGAGTCGGACCGTCTGCTTTGCTCCCGGGGCACCACCGGCCGATTTGGGAGGCATCTGGAGCCGGACGGTCTGTTTGGCTGCTCCGGCGGCTGGGGCGGCTGGGGCGGCTGCGCCACCGGTTGGCTTCGGCGGCAGCTGGAGTCGGACAGTCTGTTTGGCCGCCGCAGCAGGGGCTGCACCGGGTGCAGCAGGAGGCGCAACGGGACCTTTCCCCGCCTTGGGCGGCAGAGTCAGTCGGACAGTTTCCTTTGCCGAGGGTTTCGGCGGCAAACTGATCCTAACCGTTTCTTTCTTGGGTGAGACTTTAGCACCCGCTTTGGGGGGTTGATCGGCCATAGTGATTTGCCGAAGACGCTATTGATGAGGTGGTGGTGTGTCAAACCCTAATCACCTCGTGCTCAGTATTTTGGAGTGATTCAGGACACTGCTTTTGAGGCTTATGGGTGATGCTGTGCGGGTCGATACCACGGACTGTTTGGGTAACACTGGAGTCGAAAGAATATCATTGAATGTGGTTGCTGGAATACTAGCTTTCGCGACCCGAAGACCTTGAAAAAATCAACCAAACCTGAAATCCCCCGCAAAGCGATATATCGCCTTTCGATATATCTCCGCTGCCTGTTGCGCCTGAAGTCTAACGAGATTGAAACGATCTCCAGCGATGCATTGGCCAAAGCAGCCGGCGTGAAATCGACCCAGCTTCGGAAAGATCTAACCTATTTTGGGCAGTTTGGAACAAGGGGGCGTGGGTATGACGTAAGCCAGCTCTCGGGAATGATCTCGGATCTGCTCGGAACGAGCAGTTTGCAACCGGTGGTTTTGGTCGGAGTCGGAAATCTCGGGTCAGCGCTGCTGGCTTATCGAGGATTCCAGGAAGAGGGCTTCGAGATCGTTTGCGCCTTCGATGCGGATTTGGTGGCGGCCAAACGCCGAACGAAATTTGACGGCATCTATCCGTTGGCCAAACTCGCAGAAATTATTGAGGAACGGACTGTGAGAATGGCGATTCTTGCAGTGCCCGCGACCGTGGCGCAGGAAGTGGCGAATCAGGTCGTGGATGCCGGAATTCTCGGGATATTGAATTTTGCGCCGATTGTGCTCCAGGTTCCGGACGAGGTTTCGGTGAATAACGTCAATCTTGCGATCGAGTTGGAGAATCTCAGCTACTTCATCCAAGACTGAATCAGCGGCTCGGTAATCCGAGGGCCGGGCGTCCTTCTGCTCGCTCACGCTTGCTGCTACCTACGGCTTCCCGCTAGTAATGCGCGATGGCTTCGATTTCGATGTTTGCCCCCTTGGGCAACTCCGCTACCGCCACCGCCGCGCGGGCCGCGTAGGGCTCGCAGAAATACTTCGCGTAGACCTCATTCGTCATCGCGAAATCCGCCATGTTGGTCAGGTAGATCGTGGCCTTCACCACATTGGCGAAGGTGAGTCCCTGGTCCTGCAGAATGAGCTTCAGATTATCGAGCGCGCGGCGTGCCTGCACTTCGATATCCCCGGTGACCATCTCTCCCGACACCGGATCCATCGGGATCTGACCGGAGCAGAAAAGGAAATCACCCGCGCGAACAGCGATGTTGTAAGGGCCGACTGGCGGGGCTGCGTTCTTGGGATTGATTGGCGTTTTCGTCATGCCGCGTGTCTTACCCGGATTTTTGGCCGAAGAACAGAATGCAGTTTTGACTTTAGCAAACGAGCTGTCGGAGGGAGCCTTCTCAGATGTCTGTTTTGGTCATAGGTTTGAATCCCGCCGTGGATGAGGAATGGCGCGTGGAGTCCGTCAATCCGGATGAAAAAACGGAGGTGAGAGAAAAGCGTTCCTGGGCCGGTGGCAAACCCCCCAACGTGGGGCGCTGGCTAAGACGCCTCGGCGTGAAGTCCACCTTGCTGATGCCGCTCGGTGGAGCGGGCGGCAGACGGGTCGCGCGTCATCTTCGGGAAGAGAAGGTAAAGCTGAGGATCGTCCGCTTGGAACAGGAGACGCGTACCAACGTGATGATCACCCCGGATCGGGGACATCAACTCCGCTTCAATCCTCCCGGCCCGGTTCTTTCGAGAACGGAGTGGGGGACTGTCTACGCTGAGACCCGTAAAGCTCTCGGCTCGCATCGGGTAGTGATCTGCTCTGGCTCGTTGCCCGCCCGCGCCCCGATCGGAACGTACGCTCGCCTCGTCCGGGAAGGAAATGCCGCCGGAGTCACGACCATCCTTGATTGTGACGGCCCAGCACTTACCTGCGGAGTAAAAGCGAAACCGTTCCTGTTGAAGCCGAACCTCTTCGAGCTGAACGGTTGGGTTGGTGAGCCGCTTACCAACAAGGCCGCCCGGATCGAAGGTGCGCGGGAAATGTCACGCCAATCAGGTGGTTGGGTTTTGCTCTCATTGGATCGGGGTGGGGCAATCCTCATAAATCACGGCGAAAACTTCCTCGCGACGGCCAAAGCCCCTCCGGTGAAAGCATTGAACACCGTCGGTGCCGGCGATGCCTTGCTAGCCGCTGCCGCGCAGCAGATTGATCAGAAGACCTCGCCTGAGTCCTGGCTTCGCTGGGGCGTGGCCGCGGGAACCGCCTACGTGACCCAACCTGCCGGGACGTTGCCGGCTCTGAAGACCGTGGAGAGATTCGCGAAAGAGGTGGTCGTGCAGCGTCGGGGAATTTGACGTTCGGTGAGCAATCGTACTGGCACCGGAACTGTCAGGGACGTTTATTCGCGGGCGGTTTCCAGCTGGGATCGATGGATTGGAGAAGCATCTCAATTTTCGAAATCGTTTGGCGCAGTGTTCGAGTAGGTCCACCAACGATCATTAGGTCCCTGTCCCATTCTTTATAGAGGCTCAACAGAGTCTCGCGTTCGATGACGGCTATCGCGGGACTGGCATCCGTGCCGTAGAGGGCCAGGTAGGAGAGGATGTTGGCTGTTTCTGGCGCGCGTTCATCGGCTCCATCTCTGTATATCGCCAGCTCGAGTCGGCGCAGGAGTTCTGGTACGGCGTCCCCCGCCGAGACTCCGACGCGTCGAAGATGAAGACATGTCAGAAGTCCCGCATCGTTGGTTCCATCGAACGTTTGGCGCGCAGTCTCGAGAAAGACCGGAGCGATGAGGTGATACTGGTTTGTCATACTGGCGAGGGCGACAGTGCTCCGTTGGCGCGCGTGCTCCTCTGGATCTGTCATGAGTGCCAACAATGCGTCGAGTACCCTGGGGTCGTTCTGTCCAATGTGGGACAGCGCAAGTAGATGGTCCCAATTTCCGCTGTAGCTGGCCAGTTCCCTGCTCCTGGCCACAATGACGGGAACGGCCGCTTGTGCGTTCGTGCCCATGGATCGGAGCGACCACACCGCCGTGATTGCATCGTCTTGGTTGGTGCCCGCGACGAAGTTGGTGAGGATTGCCAGATGCCGGTTCCCCAGGACTCCCAACGCGCTGATCGCCATCGCCCGATTGGTGGTTTCGAGCATCGTCGCGAAGTAAGGATCGATAATTGCCGGGTGGAGTTTGCCCAGTCTTATCAAACTCCAAAATGCACGATCTCGACGCGCATGCGGCTTGATGGTCTGTAGACCGGGGAGCTTTAGAAACTCACGGAGCTGCGTCCAGAGTGCCTTTGAGCGGGGCTGTGGCTCGATCAACGCGGAGTAGAAATAAGGTGCCGCTTTGGTTCCAAATCCGGTGGCAACCGCTTCAAAGTTTGTTCCCCAGACGTAGTATTGCCGGTTGGTCTCGTTCAACCATTCGCTGACCGTCATCCCGTGACTCGTCGGTTCGGAATTCAAAATCATCACCTGACCGATGACGAGAATCGCCAATGCCGCAGATAGCCCGAGAACTGTGCGGACGCGTGAGGACTGTGCCGGGGGGCGCTGTTGTAGGGGCTCGGTTTCCATACCTGCTCTTCTTGGCGAGGATACGTCCGCAACCGATTTTGATCCAGACCGGATCAGGGATTGGGGGAAAAGTGGGGGTGATTCTATCTGGACGATGCAATCGGTCGGGTGGGAGATTGCAGGAGCCTGTTGGAGTTCACGCTTTGTGTTTGGGCCTGAAAGGCCGGAACAAGTTCGGGCTCACACGCTGAAGCGTGAACTCCAACGGGTGCATTCCGGTTTTGTAAGACCGGTGCCAATAGTCTTTCTGCTTACCACACAATTCCGTTTCCGGCTTGATTGTGTCGGGTATTTGCGGTCTATCCACCGGCCGCAATGGCAGAGCTTGTCGGATCACCGGTGAATCTCGAGTTGCCGGATGTGGCGAACACCGCGCTGGTGACGCTGCATTGCCGTGCGCACGAATCGGTATCGGAGCAGGCGATCCTGCGGGATGAGCGGGCGGAGAAAATTGTTGCGGTTCTGAAACCGCATCTGTCCGATTCGCAACTCGAACTGCACAACTCGCTCGCCCGGGGTGAAATCGAGCAGGCGATGCAGACTTACGTTGCCCTGCGATCACGTCACTTTGATCGACTGGCCGCAGGCTTTCTCGAGTGTGAACCCGAGGGATTGGTGGTGAATCTCGGAGGTGGGCTGGATACGCGGCGTTGGCGTTTGAATTCGGAGCGGGTGGTGGACCTGGATCTTCCTGAGATGATCGCTCTGCGTCGCGAATTGCTGGGAGAGGGGAGTATCGCTGCTGACGTCATGGATTTTTCCTGGATGGACGAAGTTGCTGAGGCCCGTCCAAAGCGAGTGCTGATTCTGGCGGAAGGACTCTTCATGTATCTGCAACCCGATCAGGTTCGGGGACTGGTTCGTGAGCTGGCGCGGCGCTTTCAGGGGACAGAACTCGTCGCGGAAGTCTTTAACCGCTTCTGGCTGGAGGCGGGGCGCCGCGCTCAGATCGATGCTCACTTGGCGGGGGCTCTGCGGTTTGGCGCAGATGCGAAGTTCGTGTCGGGATTGAGCGACGCCCATGAGATGGAGTCGTGGATGGAAGGAATTCGCTTTCTAGGTGACTGGAGTTTTCTGGACGAAAATGAACCGAAATTGGGTCGGTTGCGAAAACTTCGGCACTTTCCCCGCTTCCGCACGCGGCAGTGGGTTGTCCACTACCGGCTGGGGAATTGATTCCCGCAAACGGTGGCGGCACTTTTTGGTGGTGATACTTCACCGCTCTGCCAACCTCGCGCCGCGATGATTCTGACAGCCGAAGAGCGCGACAGTCTACTTCAAGCCAGCAACTCCGAACCGCATCAACTTCTGGGAATGCATCCCTTGGGTGACGGAAAAGGAGTGGTGGTGCGTGCGTATCTCCAAAATGCCGCCGAGGTTTCGATCGCGCCCACGCATGAGGCGGACAAACCGTCCTTCAAGCTGGAGCGCGTGGATGAATCCGGGCTGTACGAGGGGTCGAGCACGAAGGCATCCGAGGTCTACGCCTACGATCTGATCGTCCGCGATTATGAGGACAACGAACGTCGTTCACGGGATGCGTACTCGTTTTTCCCCAGCCTGAGTGAGTCCGACATGTTTCTGTTTGGCGAAGGCAACGAACGCCGGATTTACGACAAGCTGGGTGCACACCTGACCGAAGTCGATGGCGTGCCGGGCGTCAGTTTCGCGGTGTGGGCACCCAATGCCAGGCGGGTCAGCCTGGTGGGCCGCTTCAATGAATGGGATGGTCGCTATCATCCCATGCGGAAGTTGGGCGCATCGGGGATCTGGGAACTGTTTGTGCCCGGCCTGAGCGAAGGCGCGTTCTACAAATTTGAGATTGGTACGCCCGACGGCAGCACGGTGGTGAAGACCGACCCGTATGGTGCGTTCTTTGAGACAGCGCCGAAGAGCGCGGCGATTGTCTGGGACAACCAGAAGTTCGAATGGACCGACTCGGAGTGGATGGAGAAACGGGAATGTCACGATGTGCTCCGTCGCCCTCTGAGTATCTACGAAGTGCATTTGGGTTCGTGGATGAAGAAGAATGTCGCCGAGTCATTCACCTACCGGGAAGTCGCGCCCAAGCTTGCGGAATACGTGACGCAGCTGGGATTCACCCATATTGAATTTCTGCCGCTGGCCGAGCATGCCTACTACCCTTCGTGGGGC
>JBLFYM010000023.1:0-51051 GCA_047608975.1 Limisphaerales bacterium
CAAGGATATCCTCAAGTTCGAACCCGCTTTCCATCGGGGATGAATCACGTAACCGTTGAATCATCCTTACCCTTTCCAGAACTATGCCATTGCTTGCCTCCATCGCTCTACATTCAAGCGGACTGACGGTTGCCCTGGAACAAGGAAGCTGCCCGACGCGCTTGTCGGCACTTGGGCCGACGGCTTTGTCCGCATTGGTGTCACTCCGTTCAGATTCACCTATTGATACCAGTCCTGATCGCCGGTTGAACGGCTGCCCTAATTCGATTGCTGGCACAGGTTGGGTTCCTTATCGTCGCACACACCCATGAAGAAACTCCTGTTCATACTCTGCGTCCTTGCCACCGCAATAACGTCAAACGCGGCGAAATCTGATCGGCCGAACGTTTTGTTCATCGCCATCGATGATTTGAATGACTGGGTGGAACCCTTGCGCGGGCACCACATGGTGAAGACTCCGCACATGAACCGGATTGCTGAGGCGGGAACCACCTTCGTCAATGCCCACTGTCAGAGCCCGCTTTGCAACCCTTCACGAACCAGCCTGCTGTTGGGGCTGCGTCCAACCTCAACCGGAGTCTACGGTCTGGCTCCTTACGTGCGATCGCTCCCCAAATACCGCGATGCGATCTCGATTCCCCAGTGGTTTGCCAAACATGGCTACCGAACCTATTCCACCGGCAAGATCTGGCACGGCGGCTATCCGAGTGGAAAGGAACACCGTGCCAATGAGTTCCATGAATGGGGACCGCGGGCCAGTGGCCGTCCCAACCCACCAAAGAAAATCGTCACCACTCCGTTTGGAAACCATCGACTGGTGGATTGGGGAACGTTTCCGCATGAAGACGAAGAAAAGGGCGACTGGAAATGCGCGACCTGGGCGGTTGACAAGCTCAACAACATGCCGAAAGACGAGCCCTTCTTCCTGGCCTGCGGATTCTTTCTGCCGCACGTCCCCCTCTACGCCACCCAGAAGTGGTTTGACCTCTATCCTGACAACGATTCCGTGCTCCCCCCAATTCTCCACAACGACCGCGACGACACGCCGTTCTTCTCCTGGTATCTCCATTGGTACCTCCCCGAAGTTCGACTTTCCTGGTTGAAACAGGAGCAGCAGTGGCGCCCGATTACGCGCGCCTATCTCGCGACGGTCAGTTTTGTGGACAGCCAAGTTGGACGGGTCCTCGATGCACTTGAGAAAAGCGGACATAAGGACGATACCGTGGTCGTGCTCTGGTCTGATCACGGCTGGCATCTCGGCGAAAAGGAAATCTCTGGCAAAAACACCCTCTGGGACGATGGCACCCGCGTTCCGCTTATTTTTTCCGGGCCTGGAATCGCCAAGAATGCCGAATGCAAACGGCCGGCCGAACTGCTCGACATGTATCCCACACTCATCGATCTGTGTGGGCTCAAATCCAAAGACGGACTTGAAGGAATCAGTCTCCTGCCCCAACTCAAAGATGCCAACGCTCCCCGCAGGCGTCCGGCCATCACTTCGCACAACCAGGGCAATCACGGTATTCGTTCCGAGAACTGGCGTTATATTCACTACGCCGATGGCTCCGAGGAACTCTACGACATGGTCAAGGATCCGAACGAGTGGACAAACCTCGCCAGTCGTGCCGGCTACGAAAAAGTCCTTGGTGAACACCGCAAGTGGCTACCCAAAATCGACCTGCCACCCGCGCCGAACAGCTCTAGTCGAATTCTGACCTATGATCCCAAAACCAAGCAGGCAGTTTGGCAGGGGAAGGTCATTGATCATTCTGAGTTTGTGCGTTGATGGATCGGCGAACTGAGGTAGCCACTCGTTCACGCTCGCCGCCACATTGATCACTGCCACTGTTCGTCGAAGAACCCGGCGGCCCGAACACCTTTTTTGCGGACACGGTCTTGGACCCGGACAGAGGTGTCGAGCAACGCCCAGTCCGGAAGTTTCGGCGTCTGCCGCGAATTGCTCATGGCTCCAAACTGCATGAAGGTCTGGCCACTGTTCAGCACGACATAGCGATCGGGATTGAGCGGATTCGGGTAGATCATGACGGGCACAGTCCCCGTGGAATCAAAGGACTTCCCTGCCAGAATCACCTTTCGCTTCGTCCATTTGACCGGGAGTTGGCTGACGATGCGTTCGATCAGCGGATTACTTGCGGGATCCCCCCAGAGAATCAAATTCCGATCCGCGATATCAGCAGCGGTCACGTCCTCAGATGATTTCACCAGTGCGTTCCCACGCATCTGCCGACGCCATTGAAACTTGGCATCAGCCAACTCCCCTGCCACCCATTGATCTGTTTGGGGATTCCATCCGGATCCCGTCGGTTTCACGAACAAAAAACCATCCATAAACGCGTCATCGATCGGGCCCTGCAAATCATGACGTTTCCGAAGTCCGCTCGGTGTCCCCTGCCTCCACTTGCCCGCTTCCTTCACGTAACTCACCGACCAGCCTCCCAGATGGTAGGCGCGCGGGGCTGGCAATTCCTGACCGTCCAAAATCACCTTTTGCAAAGCTCCGCGAATATCTTTTGGAGCAAAGGTGATGCCGGTCACATTTTTCATGGTCGCCGTGATCACCCCAGAGCCCAACTCCGCTTCCACCCGAGCAAAATCCCAATGCCGTTCCAACCCGTCCACCGTCACCCAATGCATGCGATTGTATTTCAAAGTCGCGGTGGTGAATCGGATCTTGGCCGGACTGAGGCTGCGACCCCGCATCGCCGCCGAGTCGACCAATTTGGCGACAGTCTCGCGCGCCTTGGGTTCGTATTTGTGAGCGACCTTCGGACCGATGATGTGCGTCATCTTGATTCCTTCTTTTGAAAGCGCAGCTGCCATCAGATCGGCCGCCTCTTTCTGTTTGTCGAGTTCGCCGCTGTAAGCGATGAGCGACGTGTTCTCCAGATTCACCGCGTAGTCCAAGGCATCGCAGAGTCTCCAAAGTTTCTGCTGGTACCAGGGAATCTCATTCAACTCAGGGACCAGCTTCTGGTAGATCTTGGTCTCGACAAATCCCGCTCCGGGATTGACCGATACCCAACTGGACGCGTGATGCGCACCGAAATGCCAGGATGCCGCGCCTCCCATCGAGAATCCCCTCACCGAAATCCGATTGTCGTCGATATCGTAGAACTGTTTCACATGTTCCAGCGCCTCCCAGGTATCCACCTCGCCGGCAAACTTCATGGCATTGCAGAATCGTCCGTAGGGAGAGAGAACGATCGTATCCGCTGGCGCGAACTGTTCGGGCCGCGACATGCGACGCCCGAGGAATGCGACTTCGCTCAACTTGTCGCTTCTTCCATGAAACCAAACGTCCAACCGACGATGCCGTCCATCGCGGGCGTAGGTGGGCGGCAACCACAATCCGTAAGGTTGGAGCGAGCCATCGATCTTCGATCGATAGGCGCGAATGACCAAACCCGTCTGAGTGTTCCAGGGCGTCTGATACTTCTGAAGCAAGGCCAACCGTTTGCGTCCTTCGGCCAATTGCTTTTCCGCCTGATCAAACTCCCGCTGGTGGTAGAAAATTTCATCTTCGAGCGTTCGACCAACACTTACGTGAAACACTTCGGCATCGGGCATGAACCGCAGCAGGTCCTTACGATCTTGCTGAAGTTGTTGCCTCACCTTGCCGCTCAATGAACGCAACGCGGTGATCTCGTTCGCCAGGCGGGAACGCACCTCAGCAAAAATCGGGATCCCCGCTTTCGGCGTAACGATATTTTGGCCCTTCAAGTCCAGACTCAGGATGGCCAGCATCCAAACGATCGCGCAGCCAAAGTTGAAGTGCCGATTCTTACTCACAGGGATTTGACAAGGGGTGAAGGACATATGCGGAATAGATCAGAACCTTGCGCATCTGAAAAGAAGGCATTCACGACACCGTTTTTTTCATTCTCATCCCTCAGACAGCCTCTACGATCATGACCACCAACTGCCATGAGTATTGCTGAAAGCCGCAGCACACTGATCTCCGACATCGAGCGCATTCGCGATCCACACCATCGATTTGCCCACGTCATCGCCCGGGGCAGCATCCGGCTGCCAATCGAGCCAGGATACAAATGTGCCGAGTTCAGATTGAGCCAAGACCACGATATTTGGCTCGTTCCCGAGATCAGGAGCGGCCGCTGCTATTTCCGGGTCGACGCCGATTCCATGATCATGCGGAGCGTTGCCTCACTGATCTGCGAGTTCTACAGCGGGCACACCCCGGAAGACATCCTCGCCTGTGCGCCTATTCTCGACGAAATCGGGGTCAGCGCCCATCTCGCCCACAATCCCTCCACGGGCCTCGACCTGATCGAACCGGCGATCCGTAAATTTGCGCGAATACAGCGCCCGGATGTTTGACGCGCACAACCACCTCCAAGATCCCCGCCTCAGCGAAAACTTGGAGTCCATATTCACCACCTGTCACCGCGCAGGTATTGAACGAATGGTTGTCAATGGGACCTGCGAGGAAGACTGGTCCAAAGTTCTGAATCTCGCGCAAGCGCATACGTCCGTCGTTCCGAGTTTCGGATATCACCCCTGGAAGTTGAATCAACGGTCCGAGGCGTGGCAAACACGGTTTACGGACGCGCTTGATTCGATACCGTCCGCCGTCGGAGAGATTGGTCTGGACCGATGGATGCCGCAGTTCGATCTCCCGCTACAAGAGGAAGCATTTGTTTTCCAACTGCGAGTCGCCGCCGAACGCAATTTGCCGCTAACGATCCATTGTCTCAAAGCTTGGGGAAAGCTCGTCGAAATTCTGGAACGAGAACCGCTCCCTGCCTGTGGATTCCTGCTGCATTCCTATTCAGGTCCGGCTGAGATGATTCCCCGTTTCGCAAGGCTGGGTGCGTATTTTTCTCTATCCGGCTACTTCGCTCATGAGCGGAAACAGAAACAGTTGGCTGGCTTTAGACTCGTCCCGCGTGATCGATTGCTGATCGAAACCGATGCGCCGGATATGGCCGCGCCTCCCGAACTTCAGAAGTATTCAGTGATGAACGGCAATGATCAGTTGAATCACCCTGCAAATCTGAGCGGGGTGTATCGGCTGGGCGCTGAGCTATTGGAAGAACCGCTCGATGATTTCAGTGCGCGCGTTGGTCAAAACTTCCGTGAGCTTTTCGGATCCGTTCTGGGTCGTATCGATGCGCAAGAGAACTGCGAATAGCACGTTCAGCCTGTAACCGGCTCAGTATTGAACCGGGGTCAGGGAATATCCACGCGGGGCCACCCTTTGCGCGACAGCGTCTTGGAGTGCGACTGTCCAAAACGCTGTCGCGCTCGCCAATGCCTCCGCAGGCATCTGGTTGGGGCCGATCTAAACAGGTGGCTTCGGGGAGTGGCCGGAAGGTTTGGCTCCGTCTTTCAGCGGCAGGAACATCAGACGTTCGATAAGAGTTCGCCCATCCCCTGCGATATTCTCCACATCGCCCAGGTAATCGAAGCCCATCAATTGATAGAGCTTGAACGCCGCTTCATTGGTGGGTTGGGTCGTCAACTCAATGCCTTCCCGCCCGGCAGCCCGCGCGTCGTCGATGAGCATCTTCATCATCTGTGGCCCCAGGCTTTGCCCTTGGTAGGCGTCAGCCAAACCGATTCCGAGGAGGGAAACGGGCTGATCAAAGTTCCACAGGAAAAAATAGCCGACGATCGATTCACCGTCCCAGGCGGCATAGGTCCGATCCACGTTGTCGATTGAGCGCTGGATGATCTTGGCGACGGTTTCATCGTCGTAGGCATGCGGAAGGAACTTCGTGCGAACCTCCTCGGAGAGACCTTCATTAAAAGCCTGCAGCGATGGACCATCGCTTTCGAGCAAACGCCGCACCGCAAGTGCCTTGCCCTTCTTGGTCGTGAGAGTGAGATCCACTACCAATCCGTCGGTTTATAGTCCTTCAGGAACTTGCCCCAAATGTGATTCCCCGTGTTGATTCCATCGATGATGGGATCAACGATCCGGGCCGCTCCATCCACGATATCCAGCGGTGGATGAAAGCGATGTTCGCTGACCTTCCGCTCGGCAATCTGAACGGGATCTTCATCAGTCACCCAACCGGTATCCACGCTGTTCATGTGAATCCCGTCGGCATGGTATTCCGCAGCGGAGGTGCGGGTCATCATGTTCAACGCCGCTTTCGCCATGTTGGTGTGCGGATGCCGCGTGGTTTTGAACTTGCGATAGAACTGTCCTTCCACGGCCGAGACGTTGACGATATGCCGATCACGTTCGGGCCCTGCCATCAGCAACGGCTTGAGGTGACCATTCAAAACAAACGGGGCCACGGCGTTCACCAGTTGCGTCTCCAGCAGCTCGACCGAAGACACCTCCGCCAGCATCAGGCGCCAGCTGTTCCTCTCTCGCAAGTCAACCTGCTGCAAATCCTGATCCAACCTGCCTTCAGGGAACAGACCCTGTTGAGCCATCAATTCATCGGGAAGCAAAGCGGCCTGCGAGAGTTCCGCCGCATGAGTGAGGCCCGCCACTGCCGAGTCCTTCCGTTCCACCAGCGCGGCTTCGACTTCCGGCAAAAGATTGTAGCCGCGAAGCCCTTCGTAGCCACCGAGGAGCGGTTTGAGTTCTCCGGGCAGATCCTTCAGCGCCGCCGTCTCGCGTGCCATCATATGCTGATAGAAATCAGGCGGGCGACGCACTGTTTGGCAGGCGTTCGACACGATGAAATCGAGTCGTTCGCGCGAGCTCAGCAGATGTCGGCAGAAGGCTTCCACGCTCGGGGTATGTCGCAGATCCAGACCAAATACCTCAAGTCGATCCCCCCAATCTTCAAAGTCCTTTTCTTCAGCATAGCGCGTCGCGCAATCGCGGGGAAAACGGGTCGTCACGATCAGGCTCGCACCCGCCCGGAGGAGCTTTATCCCAGCCTGGTAACCGATCTTCACGCGCCCGCCGGTCAACAGCGCAACCCGACCACGCAGATCCGCAGATTCGGAGCGTTTCCCGTAGTTCATTCGGGCGCATTCCGGGCAGAGCTGATCGTAGAAATGGTGAATCTGACGATAATCCTGTTTGCAGATGTAACAGTTCTGCGGTTCCACGACTTCGCGAAAATCCGGATCATCCGAGACATCCTGCTGCCCGAAACCCTTGGGCGGAAAAACGTTCGGTGAGGTGAACACCGTCTTGCGCCGCTGTTCACGGATTCCTGTTTCGTTGAGCACGGCCTGATCCCGCGCAATCTTCTCCTTCCGACGTTCCTTGTGCTTGGCTTTGAGCAGGCGACGGCGTTGCTGAACGTCTGGACAGTAGACCTCACCGGCGACGGTCAGCAGTCGACGTCGATCATCGAGTGGCAGTTTGTGGAGCAACGCCCGATTGTTTGAAACGGATTCAAGCAACTCAGTCGCCGATCTCAACTTCTCGATCAGCTCGGATTCTTCCATGTCTTCGGCCAACGGCATGCGCGGAGCATATCGGCCGGTAAACGTGTGTCGAGGAACCTCAGAATTGTCAGCCGTAATTCACTGCTGGAGCCGGAGCTGAAGGCTGCTTCCGGCGTTGTGGTAATGCGCCTGCTGATCCAGTTTCCGCACGCGTGACGCACGAGAATCCCCACACACATTCTCCAACACCAGATTGACCACCGGGAATTGGATCCAGTTTTCAAAGCGCTGCATGTTGCCACCGGTGGACGTTCCCGGACCCGCAGCATTCGCTGCAAAGACCAGATCCTTGTCACCGTCGCCATCGATGTCTCCGGCGTCAAACTGTAGCCATCTCCCCTCTTCCCCTCCGCGGACCCGAAACACGCGGAACCCTTCATCCCCCCGATTTTCAAAGTAGACGACCCGTTCACTGTCCAATGCCTCCGGAGTGTAGCCCAAGGCAACCACATCCAGGTCGCCGTCCGCGTCGAAATCGTTCGAGGCAAAATCGTAGGCCCCGCCAATCTCGCGAAAGAGCACCTCGTCAAACTTCCTGAAGTCCCCCTTCTGACCGCGGTACACCCGGAACCCATGATACGGTCGGACCGGCGCGTGATAGTCCAGATCCCCATTCGTCGTGAGCAAATCATCGGTTCCGTCGCCATCGATATCCGTCAGTTCGAAGTTGGTATAACCCCAAGCGGGATGCTGCCTCAGAATTGGCTCCGCATCAAAGACCCCGGTTCCGTCGTTCAGCATGAAGTACAAGGTTTCGATTGCCTGCGCCATCAGCACCGCGATATCCAGATGCCCGTCCTTGTTCAAATCCTTCACGATCGCCCGGATCGCACCGGAGCGCTCGAAAAGCACATGTTCCCGATATTTCCAATCGCCGAGGTTCTCGAACCACGAAAACCGTCCGGTATAGAAGCCAAACAGGCAAAGCACGATATCATCGAGACCGTCGCCGTTGATATCAACGATGCTGAGATCAGCGGTACGCGGCAGATCTTTCAGAAGCGTGATCGGACTGCCAAAACCATCTCCCCTCTCGGGAATGAATTGCACCAGCCCTTCCTGCAACTCGGTCGGCACGTAGCGTCCCATACCCGCAACGTAGATCCCTTCTTCACGAGAAACCACGCGGGTTGGAACATATCCGGAAGCCAGCACTTCTACCGTTGGCTTTCCGATATGCAGCCGTTGTAGAACCTCAGGAGCAGAGCCACCCACAAAAATATCGCCGTTCCGATCATCCACCTTCGCCAACGCATCCATGGGGATCAGGCGCTTGTAGCGACGACTCTTGATCTGGAAAAGATCGGTCGCCGGAAGCCGTTTTCGCGGAGCGAGTTCCAGCTTGGGCTTTGACTGCGAAACGTAGTATGCAGCGATGAGTTGAAACTCAGACATCGAGAGCGGCGGCACCCTCAGCACCATCCCAGATTTTAGCACTCGCTCACGCTCATCGCCGTAGAAGTCATCGAAGAGCCCCATGATCGCCGCCATGTTGGGGATGACATCGCGGTCCCATACGCCCGAGCTCAGAATGGAAGGATCAGGGCGTTGATGACAGACTGAGCAGTAAACATCCGCCAATTCACCGCCTCGTTTAATGTCCTCCAGGGTATATGCCTTGGTCTGCGCCAAAGTCGGGCACACAAAGAAAAACAGGCACAATCCGGTCAGAATCGTGCCTGTTAATATTTTCATGAAGAGGTTCCCTGAGGTGCCGGTTCGCCCTACAAGAGCGGGCCACCCAACGAACTGGTATCTGAATAGCCAGGATCCGCTTTGGGCGCAGTCGGTTTCGCTGCAACTTTCGGCTTCATCGGTGCCGGAGCAATTTTCGGCTTCATCGGTGCCGAAGCAATTTTCGGCTTCACCGGTGCTGGGGCGACCTTCACCGGCATCACCTTTGCCACTTTGGGAGCGGCCTTCAGTTCCGGAGTCTTGACTACGTCCGCCGGCTTCAGAACCACCTTACCACCGCTTGCATCTGCCGGTTTGGCCGGTTCCGATTTGACGAAATCTTCCGGTTTCAGGAGAACCGTCTCTCCTTGATCACCAGGTGCCGGGGCCACAGCTGGAGCAAGAGTCGCAACTGCCGCCGGAGCGGCCGAAACCTGCGCAACTGCGGGCTTACCTGAGTTTGAGTCGTTAGCCACCGCCACCGCCGCACGTTGCTTTCGTGCAATGTGAACCAGTAGTGAGAGAACAACCAGACAGCTGATGATGCCTACGCCGGCCCAACCAATCGAAGTCCAGACAGTCCAAGCCGCCGCGACGCCCACCACGAGCACGCCCGCGAACATCACGATATTGAACACGAGACCACCGAAGCCTGATGGACGCTGATCACCCATGACTTTCTTGTTGTTGATCAGCAGAAAGAAACTGAGATACGCGATCGGCAACAAGGTCCAACCAAACATCGAGGTCGGAACTGCCATCCAGACCTTTGCCTGTCCGGTAAAGAGGAACGGACCAGCCACACCGATTGCGGGAAGCATGCAACCGAAACGATGCATCCATCCGCGGTGCGGAACCCCGAGCATTTCACACACAGTAAATCCGCTGATGAGCATCAGGATGATAATGGTGGAAATGGCCATCCCCAACACGCCCACGCCAAACACGTAATGCGCAAGTTTGTCGCCCGTTAGAGCGGACAATGAACCGGCGAGCTGAAAGGCATCCCGATTGATCAACATCGCCGCCATGTCCTTGTCGGCCCTCGGAAGATTTGCCAGACGGTCGGTAATGGAGGTTTTGAGCGGAACCAGCTTTTCGAGAGAGCTGCGTTGTTCGTCGCTCAGATTGCCATTCTCCAGGCTCTTTTCTGCGTCCACACCCAAGGCAACCGCAGCGGCGAGTTTTTCCATGCGATCCGCACCCAGTTCGTTCGCGAGGCGTTTCTCCAGATTCTTCTGATAGTTTCCGGCAAGCACCTTGTCCGTGCCGTTCATGGCGCTCAGCTCCGGTTTGGTATGGAACTGAACGGAAGCGGCGATCACCACCGCGCTGGTCGCGAGCAGGAAAGGAATGGCAAGTCCGATACTCAGATCGAAGATTGCCAGACCGCGTGATTCCTTGTCCCAGCCCTTCTTCAGCATCGAGTAAGGCAGCAGGAAAGTCATGTTGATCCCCACCGCGGTAGCTGCGGCCGTGATCATCTTGCTTCGTTGAGCATCGACGATCATCTGATTCCAGAAGCCGGAAAAATCACCTGTCTTTTCCAGGTAGGGAGCAAACGTGGCCGAGGGCTGCGTCAATAGGTCCATGTTGGGAATGAAGCCTTGTCCGATTTCCTTCCAGTTCAAAACCCCCTTCAGCCCCAGCTGCACGACCACGCCAACGAAGCACAACACGATACCGGCAACCATCAACTTGAGGATGAGTTCGAAAAGCCGGATACCGCCGCCGCCTGAATCGTAAAACCAGACAACCGTCATCGCGATGGCCAGAATCGACAGACACACCAGCCAGGTGCTCTGATCAGGGGTAAGACCAAACACGCTCCATTTGCCATCCACCGCGAGGCCCTTGAAAAGGTTTTGTTTAACTGCGGCTGACCCGAGTGAAAATTGCGGGAGACACCAGACGATGTTCGCCATCAATGTGGCCAACGCCCACCCCCAGCCGAGCACGGGGTTGATGTGCTCGTTGATCGCCTGAAAAGGACGGCAACCGGTGGAAAGAGTCACATAAGTGATGGCGCTCAACATCAGGATACCCACCAGCATCGCCAGCAATTGGAGCCACAGCATGCTGTAGCCGCCGTAAATCCCGAGATACAGACTTCCGGCGAGTGAGCCGCCGCCCAGCGTAATGGCACCCTGTAAAAAGCCAGGGCCGGAACATTTTAGATAGGACAGAGGAACTGCCAATCCACCCTTCGCTCGCGCGTCACGGAGGATCTGTTTTTCTCTGGAAACGCCTGTGTTTGCTTCACTCATAATCGGATCGTGTTGGTAAGTAGCGACAAATCATCCTGTGTGGATGCTGGCCGCAGAGCGCGTGATAGTGTCAAACGCCTCTTGGAAAAAAAGCGAAAAATGACGGCTGCTTCAAAACTGGCATATCCAGAATTTCTCCGGATGTATCCTTCAGTTGACGAATCAAGGAGCTGCGGGACAATCCTCCGCCGTCCAAATGAGCAATCCTTCAAAACCAAACATCCTCCTCGTTGTTCCCGACGGAATGCAGGCGGGAACAGTCTTCCCAGACAGCCAATGCCACACGCCTAATTTTGACCGCCTCGCCGCCCGCGGCGTCCGCTTCAAACGGGCGCACACCAGCAGCCCAACCTGTTCCCCTGCCCGGGCGAGTCTCATGACCGGACTCCTGCCCCACAACCACGGCGTGCTGGAGGTCGAACATGGGAAAGACGACGACCAATGCGTTTTGCGGACGGACAAGCCGCATTGGGCCCAGCGTCTCGTTGAAAACGGTTACCGGACCGGCTACTTCGGGAAGTGGCACATTGAGCGCACCGACAAACTGGATGCTTTTGGCTGGCAGGAGTTCGTCTGCAAAGACGGCAAATTCATGCGGAATCTGGGCACAGGGAGTGAAGGCCCTCAACCCGAGATTGATCCCGAGTTCTCACGTCACGTCGAATCACCCGAAGGATACAATCGGATCCTGCACTATGCCGCTGTTGATCTCGGGCCGGAGGATCGTTACCCGGGTGTTTCACTGCGACACACCCAGGAATTCCTCACCAAATCGATCGAGTCCGGCGATCCGTGGGCCTGTTGCATCAGTTTCAGTGAACCCAACGAAGCGTTGATTGCGGGTCGCGAAGCGCTCTCCCACTACAACGTCGACGAGATCAAACTCCCGGCCAATCTCCGCGATGACTATTCCAACCGTCCAAATCTGTATCGCCGGGTGCAGGGGGTATTTGAAAACGTGACGGATCAGGAGTGGCGCGAAGCCCTCGCCTGCTACTACGCACGTATCACCGAACTCGATTCGATCTTCGGAAAGATCTACGACCAGTTGGAAGCCGCCGGTCAACTCGACAACACGATCATTATCATGGCTGCCGATCACGGACGATACGTGGGTTCTCACGGATTTGACGCCCACAACTTCGGACCGTTTGAAGAGATCTACCGTGTTCCAATGATTGTCTCCGGCCCTGGAATTGCCAAAGGCGAAGAGTCAGACGCATTGGTCGGATTTCATGACCTCTGCCCCACGCTGCTTGAACTGACTGGATCCCAACCCATTGAATCCCCCGATTCCAGCTCCTTTGTTCGTGAACTGAAGTCACCCGGTTCCTGCCCTGAAGAATTTGATGAAGGCTACGCCGAATACTTTGGCGCGCGTTTCAGCCATATCCAACGAGTGCTCTGGAAAGGCGACTGGAAGTTCGTCTTCAACGGTTTCGATTTCGATGAACTCTACAATCTGAAATCCGACCCGCACGAGATGAACAATCTCATCAACGCCCCCGAGCATCAGGACTTGATCAAGGAACTAATGACCAGGGTTTGGGCGAAAATCCGCGAGACCGGCGATCGGTCGATTCACGAGACGCACTACTATCCAATGCGCTTTGGGGCGGTGGGGCCGAATACATGAGATAGCTGGACCCTATCCGAAAAGCTGGCGGATGCCATTCAGCTGGAGCCGGCGATGACTTCGCTTCGGCCAAAGGGCGAAACGAACTGCTGGAAATGGGAGTCAAGGCCCTCGCATCATCGGCTCCAAAGGCAAGTATCTCGGCCCTCGAACCACGAAATTAAAATTGGAAATCCTCCTTCCACCTAGCTTTTCGAATAGGGTCTAGATAGGGCAGCGCAATGGCCAGGACTTGATCGAATCCACCGCCAGCAACATCACGACCATCACCCAAGCAGCATGATACTCCTTAGGACACTCCCGGCAGTAGCTTCTGGTAATTTTGAGATGGCATCTCCCGAGGTAAAGCCCGCAGGAAATGGGAAAAATATGCGAAAAGGGAAGAGATGGTACAGCTGCAGGGATTCGAACCCCGAACCTCCTGATTCGTAGTCAGGTGCTCTATCCAGTTGAGCTACAGCTGCCCAAGGCGGCGGAATGTAAGAATCACCGAAGCAAGAGGCAAGGATTTTCACTAATCAGGCCCGATTATTTTCTCTGTGAGAGTGCCTTCCGCAGTATTCCCTTGATTCCGCTCCTTCTCAGCTCGGTCTGCCGATATCCTTTTTGATGCAAAACGACACCAGGCTCAATGACGCCGCCAGCCCGATCAATGAGCCAGCCCAGCACAGCCATCTGTCCGCTTGTGCTGCGCGGCATTACGGCTATAACCAAATCATGACTGGTGAATCACCCGAATCCCTCTTTCCTCGTCCGGCTTCCTCCATCAACCGTCGCAATGTTCTGAAGGCTTCCGGACTGGCGGCCGCGGCCGCGGCAGTAGGCAGTACGACGAATGCCCACGCCCAGGCGAAACCGGCGGATGATCGCCGGGCGTCGCCGAAGCGTTACAGCCGCATGAAGAAGTCCATCAACCAATGGGCGTTCCCCTACCCTGACCGGATGGATCTACGACGCTGCCTGCAGTTGGCCAAGGATGCGGGCTTTGACGGGATCGAACTCAACTACGATCTCGACAACGATCTGTCACCGAAGTCAGGCACCCGGGAATACACCGAGATCCGCAAGATGGCCGAGAAGATCGGGATCGAAATCAGCGGTTTGTGTTCGTTTCTTTTCTGGCCGTATCCACTTTCCAGCAACGATGAAACCAAGCGCAATCGCGGGATCGAATTGGCGGGCAAAATCGCCCAGGCCGCCCACGACCTTGGAGTCGAGAATGTCCTGGTCGTACCTGGTGCTGTGCACATTCCGTGGCGGGACGATCATGAGCCCGTTCCCAATGATGTCTGCGATCAACGGGCGAAGGCGGCGGTCGGGCAGTTGCTTCGGGGTGCCGAAAAGTTGGGAGTATATCTCAACATGGAGAATATCTTCTTCAATGGTTACCTGATGACACCGATGGAAATGAATGCGTTCGTTGATCACTTCGACAGCGAGCACTGCCGGGTTCATTTCGATACCGGCAACATCATGGAATACCAGTTCCCCGAACACTGGGCGCGATTGCTGGGCAAGCGAACAAGGAACATCCACCTGAAGGAATTCACGAAGAAAGGGACCGATCATTCACTCGAATGTTTCCGGCCATTGCTGGATGGCACAACCAACTGGCCGGCCGTGATAGAGGAGTTGGACAAGGTGGGCTACGACGGCTACCTGACCTTCGAATACTTCCACCCATATCCGCACTATCCGGAAGCGCTGATCTATCAGACCAACGATTCGTTGGATCGGATATTGGGGCGGGTGTGAATCGTAGGAGTAACTATCCTGCGGGTATTGGCTAGTCGCGCTTCTTTCGCACGAAGTGAAGAATGATGATCACGATGCCGATCAGGATCATGATTCCCCCGCCGACCGCAGCTCCGATTTGGGAGGCTTGTTCCTGCGAACGTCTGAGGTCGCCGGCGTCAATCAGCATAGCCAAGGCGAGGTTGGAGAAAATTCCACCGAAGATGCAAACGTAGCCCCAGAACCAGAGGGGTTGTGCTTCATTCTTTCAACCATCCTGCCACGCTTGCCAGACACGTTCAGAAAGGATACCAGCCGGAACTGCTCCGGGTCAAAGCACGCCCAGTTTGCCCAGGCACTGATAGATTCCGGCAATGATCATCGCGATCGCCGCGATCCATAGAAAGAAGCTCCATGCGGCCCCCGGACGCAGCGGTCCGTCCGTTCGCTGGTAGCGGAAATACAATGCCGCGATCGCCAGGAACGGCAGCATCAGCCCTTGAGCGACCGCCCCAATGAACACCAACTGCACCGGCGTTCCCATTATGAGGAACACGGCGACCGAAAAGGTCGGCAGCAGCACACTGCCCACCTTGATCATTTTTTGGCGGGCATCGTCGTTCTCGTATTTGGCAAATTTGAAGATCGCCAATCCGTCCGCGAACAATCGCGCGTTGGATGCCGTCGCCACGAACGTTGTCGAAAACAGCGCAAAGAATGCTCCCACGAGGAATACAACCAGGCTCATTTGGCCGAAGCTTTCCTGATACATCTTGGCCAACACGGGTATCATCGGAGTCTCGTCATTGATTTCGAGTCCGGACTTGTGCAGCACTGCTGCCCCCAGGAGAAAGAACGCCACGGTTGCCCCCGTGTAGATGACCATCGAAACCCACGCGTCCACCTGCATGACTTTCATCCACCCTTTGGCGCGGCCATACCACGCCTCGGATTTGTCGTTCACCCCGACACTTCGGGCATAGCCTTTTTCCAACACCCAGTAGGGATAGAAGATCAGCTCTGATGCCCCGACTCCGATAATCCCGAACGCACCAAATGCCGTGGTGAAATTATCGGGCAGCTCGAACTTGAAACCGCTCAAGATATCGCTGGTTGAAATGGCGAAGTCGGACCATTGCAATGAGCCGACCGCGATCAGCGTGCAAATAGTAAACGCCGCCACCATGACGATGGAAACCCGCTCCACCAACTTGTAGCGACCAACGACCAACAGGACGGCAGTCACCAAACCGATCAATACCGCCAGAATCCGCCCGTCCAAAGTCATCCCGGCAGCGGTCAATACCTGCGTCAGCGCCCCGACGATTCCCGCGACCTGGAACAGCGTGCCGACGTACATGAACACCCAGAGCCAGACGAGCCACGAGGCGCGGAAGCGCGGTCCGGGCATGCTGTCGAGCGCTTCAAGGGTCGTCATTCCCTGCGCCACGGCGAACCGTCCCAACTCCACCTGGACGAACACCTTGATGATGCAGCCCAGGACGATCAGCCAGAGAAGTTCGAAGCCTGCCTCCGCCGCCAGCTTCGGCGTGGCGATCACTTCACCCGAACCGACAATCGAGGCGGTCAGGATCAGACCGGGGCCAATGTACCTGAGAATCTGCCCAAATTTGACGGGCGCATCCTGAGTCTGAGGGGAAGACATGCGCGGGAGACTAGTGCCTCGACTGCCAACGATCAAGGATGCGCCACCCTTCCGCAATCACGGCCTACGCTGCCAACTCAGCCAGCTTCGCCTTCGCCCGCCCATCGGCAATCGTCGCCTTCGCAATCTCCATCCCGGCACCAATCGAATCCGCAGCATTGGCAACAAACAATGCAGCCCCCGCGTTCAACAGGACGGCATCCGCTTTGGCGCCGCCGATCTCGCCGGAAAGGATTCCCCGGATGGTCGCAGCATTCGCTTCCGCGTCGCCACCTTTCAGATCTTCCAAGGTGGCCGGAGCCAGTCCGAGATCCGTGGCCGATAGCGTTGAAATTGAGAATCCCTTGTCCTGGTAAAACTCAGCCACAGTGGATTCACCCAGAATGGAAAGTTCGTCCATATGGCGTTCGTCGCCGACAATGCCACCGCTGACCACCATCCCGCGGCGAACTCCGAGTGATTGAAGAACTTTGGCCATGGGCTCGCAAAGCGCCGGATTGGGAACGCCGATCAGCTGCGCGGTCGGATGCGCCGGATTGAGCAACGGCCCCAAGAAATTGAAGATGGTTCGCTCGCCGCGCTTTGCACAGATCTGCCGCGCCGGCACGATGTTCTTGAATGCGGGGTGATAATGCGGAGCGAACAGAAAAGCGAATCCCTTGTCTCGAATCGACGATGCCGCGTCTTCCGGAGAGAGATCAATCGGAATGCCCAATGCACCCAGCACATCCGAGCTTCCGGATTTCGAGGTAATCGCCCGGTTTCCGTGTTTCGAAACCTTTACTCCTGCAGCAGCGACCAGAATGGAAACTGTCGTGGAAATATTGAACGTATCGAGTTTGTCGCCGCCCGTCCCGCAGACATCGAGCAGCTCCCCGGCGCGGGTTTCAGAATCGAGCACCACCTCGGTGGCCCGCTCGCGCAGTTCACGCGCGAAGACAGAAATTTCCTCCGTCGATTCGCCCTTCTTCGCCAGCGCGATGAGAAAGGCAGCCTTCACTTCCGGATCGATATTTTCATACATCAATCCCGTGATAGCCGAGCAAACCTGACCTTCTGTCAGATCCTTGCCTTCGGCAGCGTGTTGTGTGAGTTCCTGAAGCACGGCCAGCACAATAGGAACGGACCGGCCCGAATAAAGAAAAATTTGGAACCGGCGCTTGGCTATGAAAATGCCGGCACCCCACGAATGGACACCAATGAACACGAATCAAATCCGGGCCGGCGGGCTGATTCTCACAGACGCATTTGGCCCCTCTAGCGGTAGGCGAAGGTATTCGCGCGAAGAAGCTGTAGCCTCCCCCTCACATTCGTGTGTATTGGTGTTCATTCGTTCTTCAGCACTGCCCGAAAACGACCTCACCTTTGGACCGATTAACCCTTTAACCCGCCACCCCAACCCGCTTTAATTCTGCCCGATGAACAAACTGGATTTGAATGGAAGACACGGCATCGTCACGGGCGGAGCCAGCGGTATCGGTTTCGGCATCGTTCGGCGAATGCTGGCTTCGGGGGCCGAAGTCTGCCTTTGGGATCGATCTGCGGAGCGTCTCGAACAGGCCGCAACAGACCTGGCCGATGAAGGCGTGGTCAAAACCATCCAGGTCGAACTGACCGATCCCGCAGCGGTAAAGGCGGCCGCCGCTGAAACGAAGGAACTTTTTGGTTCGATCGAATTTCTCGTCAATTGCGCCGGCATCGCCGGGAAGAACGGCAAGACATGGGAACTCGAACCCGAAGATTGGACCTCCGTCATCGACGTGAATCTGAACGGTGTTTTCTTCTGCTGCAACGCCGTCGTCCCCCACATGCTGGGCGGCACCAGCGGGCGCATCGTAAACATCGCCTCGATCGCCGGCAAGGAAGGGAACCCCACCGCGTCACACTACAGCGCCTCGAAAGCAGGCGTGATCGGACTCACCAAGTCATTGGGCAAAGAACTCGCACAGGAAGGCATTCTGGTAAACGCCGTGACCCCGGCTGTCATCGAGACGCCCATTCTCAAACAGATCGAACAGTATCACATCGACTACATGCTTTCGAAAATCCCGATGGGACGCTTCGGCAAGGTCGAGGAAGCGGCCGCGATGGTCGGCTGGCTTTGTTCCGAAGACTGCTCGTTTACCACCGCCTCGGTATTTGATCTCTCCGGCGGCCGTGCTACCTATTGATCTGATGATGAAGCTGTTCACAATCTGCATTCTCATCCTTTGCGCCGGCCTGGCTCAGCTACCGCTATCGGCCGCGGAATCTCCGTCAACGAACGACAATCACAAAGCCAGCTACATCATCGGATACAATCTCGGGGCGAGCCTCGCCCGTGACGGAGTGCAGGTGGACATCAAAGCCCTTCTTGAGGGCCTCAATACCGGGCAGGCGAAGAAGTCACCCAAGTATTCGATCGAGGAAATGAAGAACGTTGTCACCAGTGTGCGCTCCGGCGTTCTGGAGACTCGCAAAAAAAATCAGCAGGAATTCCTGAAGCAAAACAAAAAGCGCCCCGGCGTCGTGGTCACGAGCACGGGGCTCCAATATGAAGTTATAAATGTGGGCGAAGGCAAATCACCCATCCAGACCGACGTCGTCACTGTGCACTACCGCGGCTGGTTGATTGATTCGCGGGAATTCGACAACTCACACAAGCGTGGCAAACCGGCGACAGTCACCGTCACCAGCGTCCTTCCAGGTTGGAACGAAGCCCTCAAAATGATGAAGCCAGGTGGCAAGTGGCGCATCGTGCTCCCCTCTGAACTCGGTTACGGAGCGAATGGCGCGACACCCCGCGTACCGCCTCATGCGACTCTGATCTTCGAGGTGGAGCTGATCCGCGTCGGTTTGTGACGGCAGTCGCCGGCCCGGATGCTGATCCACTCGCTCACGCTCGCCGCCCCATTGCGAACTACGGTTTCCAAAGCCGAAATTCAGAACCCGCCATCCATGTTGGGTGGCTTGATTGCATCACCCATTCGCATGTAGTGCCAGAATGCGTCGAGCTGTTTGGTCGTGTCTCCGTCATACACGTCAAACAGCGGACTGTTTCCCTGTTCATCAAAATAGACGGGCATCTTGGATTGTGGATCGATGCGCAACGGATTCAGCAGCCAGCGGGTGTAGTAATCCCGCTGGAGGCGGCGGGCCGGAATAGCAAGATTGATTCCTTCGGCTTCGAATACCTGCATCGGTTCCATCTCCCCCACCCCATGACAGGAGATGCAGGAAAAACCTCCGAATACTCCGGTCAGAGTCCGACCGACTTCCGCGCGCTTGGGATCTACCGGAGCCTCTTTCGGCGTAACTGCGGAGTACCCATGAGACATCGCCAACCCGGCGGACAGCGCCTCGGCCAATACGGGAAAATTCGGCATCCGATGGATCAACCAAGGGCGGGGACTGTCTTTTATTTTTCCGGCAAACAGATCACGCATCCACTCAGGCTTGAGCTTTCCGCCAAGCGATGCGTAGTCAGGAAAGCCCTGCAGTTCGCCGTGGCATGCGCGGCAGTTCAGATTACGTGAGTGCCGCTCCGCAAACTCCGTCGGGACATGTCGACTGAGCGAATCGATGTTCTTCGCAAATTCCTGTAAAGCCTTCTGCCCGCGCTGATCGATCGCATAGTGAGGCCCCACGCCTTTGTCTGCGGAGCAACCGCTTCCCAGTTTTGCTGCAACCGTCGTGAACTCAGGAGCACGGTGTTGATTCTGCGTTTCAATACCGGCATGGCAGTTCAGACACCCGGTCGTGAGCACGAGTCGTTTCCCTTTGGCGATCTGATCTGCCGTTGAGGCCGGGGAAGCAGTGACCGGTTTCCCAGCAGAAGCAGAGCGCAGAAATCCAGAAATCTGACCGGCCTCTTCGGCGTTCAGTTTAAAATTGGGCATCCGCCGCCAACGGTAGTGTTCGGTCGGGTTCATCAGAAATGACGCGAGATCACCCACCGGATACTTTTCATTCAGATGGTCCAACGGGATTTTTTCCCCCTTCCCTCCATTGGCACCCGGCAGATCGTGGCAACCAATACAATGGAGTGCTCCCACCAAATCACCGCCCGTGGCAATCGATGCGGAATCGTCGAGTTCTTTGACGCCGGAACGCTCACCGCGCAACGTGCTCAGATAAACCGCGATCGCTGCTGCATCTGCTTTGGCAGACGGGCCCTGCATCAGCCTCGGCATCTGGGCACTCGCCCTTTCAGCCTGAGGATCTGCGATCCATTTCGCCATCCATTCCCCCCCGCGCCGAGAACCAATACCAGCAAAGCTGGGCGCGTCCATTTCAAGCTCCGGCACCCGGGCATCCAGTTTCACGGAATGACATTTTGCACAGCGCCCTTCGAGGAACACCTCTCGTCCGTGCCGACGAAGTGCAGAGCTCGCCAACTCCGGCGTTCCGGCGGCCTGTTCCAGCATGTCGTCTGGAATTGGCTCCCAAAGAAACCCGAACTCAGACCAGGTCAACCGCGCAAACGTGTCGCCTGATTTACCGGTCAGTTTGGCAGTCAACTTGTTGGGACCTTTGTTCAATCGAATCTCTTCGCCAGGCCCGATCACCCCGCCGTCTGATTTCCCCTCCAAAACCAACCTGTCATTGATGCGCAGTTCGATCGCTCCGCGTACCGCGACCCTAAACCGGTAGTCCCCGCGCAGATCCGCTTTCACAAAGCCATTCCACGAGATCGTCAGTGGCCCGGCCGGCACGAAGGGTGTCGCTGATTGTCCGGCCGGTACGAAGGCATTGAGGTTCGCTTCGGCAACGACATCCGTCTTACCGCCGGCGCTGTAGGTCACCAGTAATCCCGGATCGCCCGCCGCGGCGAGATTCACGATCAGGAGTGTAAGGGTCAGCAAGGGGAACATTTTCGACATTATGAAACAGCGTTTGATGACAGTTTGGACGTCTCGTAGAAAGAATCTATTGGAGGACATTGATGGTGTGCATTACCTGCTGACTGATCTTGGTCCCATCACTGGCCAACAGATTCTTGAAGGTGATCAATTGCTGCATCACCGGTTTGAGATCGGCGATTTTAAGGGTGACCGTTCGGCCATCTTTCGAAAGCTTCGCCGAGCGGATCTCCAAAGTGTCCTTCCCGCGCCGTTTCGGATCTGACACCGAAATCTCGGGCGATCCGTAGTTGCTCGTGCGTTGATAATTCCAACGCTGAGCAGCATAGGTTTCGAGATCCTCAGCCGATTCCCGGTCGAGTGCCTGCGTGAAGGTCAGATGCACGCCGCGTTTGTCGACCTTCAGGCCTTTCACTGAAAACACCTTGGCCCCGGTGTATCGGATGCGATCAAAACCTGCGGGTTGAATTGCGTTACTTTGCCAGCCCTTCAGACCAGCGTTGTAAAGCTGACCATCCACGGGATTGAAGCGCAAACGCATCGCAGACGAGCTGAACCGGACAGGAATCTTCACGACCCCGCCCTGCATCTGCCCGGCAACCTGCTCCTTCAAGACTAGGTATAGCGAAGAACGACCATAGGACGCGTGCAGCAACTCGCCAGCGAATGGCCCCCAACGATCACTCGTGACCCAGGCCTGTCCACCACCTGAATTATCCCAGGATTTGTCCAACCAACAAAGTGGCTGACGGAACTTCGACTTGTCGGTTCCGTGGGCCAAATCCTCGACTCCGTAGAAGCCGCCTGGTTCCACCCAATTGATCGGACAACGCGGCACCCAGGTGCCTTCGTTATCTCCAGTGGTCAATTGTCCATCTGGTCCGAGCCCAATTCCTGTCGGAGCCCGAAATCCGGTTGCGATGACCTCCATCTTCCGCCCGGTCTTGTCCACCTTCATCAGGCAACCCGCGCTGGCACTGACTTCTCCATTGCCGCCACCGCCTCCGAAACCGCGACCACCGCCCCGCACCGGACCGGCCTTGGCGAAATAGAAATTTCCGGCCTTGTCCGCGTGCAGATCAAATGCGAATTCATGGAAGCCCTGCGATGAGGTGTGAAGGTTGCAGAAGTTTTCGTAGTAATCCGTCTCCCCGTCGCCATTCAAATCGTGATAACGGGTGATCTCATCTCGTCCCACCGTGTAGATCGTTCCATCCACAATCTTGAGACCGAGATTTTCAAAACCACCGGAGGCAATTCGACGCCAAGTCAGTTTTCCAAGACCCGCGTCGATCCCTGCGATCGTAAAAACATCCCCGCCCCAGGTGGAAAGCGCAGCCGAAGTGCCGTTTGCGAAGAAGTCCATCCCACCAAAACGAATGCGCCGATTCCAGGGATTCTTCAACGGCGCGGTCAGCGAATCCGTGACATACGCCCCGTCCGGAGTGCGACTGGTGTTCAGACGTCCCTTGGTCACAACGGGTTCGGTCCAACGCGTCGGACCGCCTTTTTCAAACTTGGTTAACGAAGGGTTCCGCTCCTTGAAAGCGTTGAATGCCTCGCCCTTGGGCCCCGCTCCCACTGCGAACACCGCCGGGCCGAAACCCGCAGGAATCCTGACGACTGCGATGCCATCCTGCTCATCAAGTTCCACTCCGTCTTTCCCGGTGATGCCAACCTTCAACGACGGGATGCCATCTGCATCCACCGGGATCTGCCCCAAGGCAACCGTCAACGAATCGGCGTTGCGACCGATTTGGAACGTCCGGACGAAAGCCCAACTGTCACCGTCTTCGATCATGGACGGCTGATCGTGGATCTTCGTGCCATGCACCGTGTAGGCGAGGACGACATCCATCCCAGCGACGTAAAGTCCATCCCAGCGACACCAATCTGCAGGCAAAGGACCGAACGGCTCGTCCCGCGGATCCTCGAAAGTTCCACTCGTATCCGCCCAGCCCGGCTGATTGCCGAGCCCGAACTGTTGCTCGCCATGAATCGCCGGATGCTGGCCGTGCTTCCCGTCAAAACTGACACCCGTCGTCGTGATGAACCCGCCGGTCCATCCTGCGGCCAGTCGCAGCAAATCGGTATCGAACAGCACCGAAGCGTTCTCACCGAGGCGGATGGCAATTCCCTTGTTGGCCAGATTGCCCTTGGGAAAGCCCGCCCGTATTGCCGCGCGCTGAAACGGGAAGTCTTTTTGAAGATAACGTTCCTGCACCGCCGGAGCCGGCTTGCGGGCCGCAAAAGCGTCCATTGATATTCCCAGCACCATCACCAGTGCAGTCCATAGACAAAAGCGTGAAGTCGTTCGATACATGTCCGCCCAGTATTGGCGATCCGGGGAATCCGCAAAAAGCCAAATCTTAAGAAGTGGAAACAGCAATAACATGCCCTGACGTGAGAGCAGCGAAAGCGGCTGGAACAATTCGTTCCGGACGGCACGAAAAATGCCTACTCTTCAGCACGATGCAACTGGAGGATATTGAGGCATGGTTGGCCCGGAGAATTCGCAGTGAATCGCGGAATCAACTGGGGTTTTCGATTCTCGGTGGCGCATCTGGCGTCGCCCTCACGCTGCTGACCACTGCGCTGGGTGCCGCCACAATCACCTTGGGAGTGCATCAATTTGTCGAGATCGGGCGAGCGTATTGGGACTGGGGATTCACCTTTGACTCCAACCCGCCAAACATCGCCCTCATTGCTCTCGCGTTTCTGGCCCTCCAGCTCGCCGGTGTCTCGCGTCGCACCGGCGACTACATCTTTTACCTTCCCCACGCGGATTGGCGCTCCAATGAAAGTGCCCTGCAGATAATCGGAGCGCTGTGGGCAATTCTCCTCGACATCGTCTATTCAGGTCCGCGGCTCGTTCGTTTTTCCTACGAACGTTGGGCACTGCGACGCGATTACCGCAAACTGGACCAATTGCTTTGTGCCCGAACCCTGTTTGTCCTGCACTGCCGAAACAAGCGCGTTCCATTCTCCGAGTTGGCGACGCTCGTGCCGGATTTTGACGAAGATGAATCGCTACCTCAACTCCTGCTTATTCGCGGCACACTCCGGCTCCCGTCTGCCCCCCCGGGGCTGAGCTTGAACAGTGAACTGCAAAACGAATTCGGCGGTCCACCGTCGCATGCGAGATTCGATTTCGCGCCATGCCCCCCCGATCCCGAGCGGCACCCCACGTCCTCCAATTCGAGCACTGGAACGTCGCCGGACGGAGCAACCGGTGAACCGGAGCGTTCCGCCAGCGATCCCTCCTTTCGCTGTTCCGGCTGTCGTCGAAAGTTCCGACTGCGCAATCTCCGCGGCGGCGTCGTGTTCAAGTGCCCACTCTGCGAACAGGAGTATGAAACCGTCGCAGATATGCTTGGCCGAGTCCGCGTCCAACTCAAGAGCGACTACTACGACCCGACCCCCGATATCGAACTCACCGGTGATCTCGCCGGTGCCTACATGAAACTCGGCCTCCCCCCAGGCTGTACCGCAGACGAGGTAAAAAAGGCTTACCGCCGCCTGATGAAATCATTTCACCCGGACAAAGCCGCAAACTTGGGGGAGCCCGAACGGATTCAGTTCGAAGAACGCAGCAAGGAACTGAATCGGGCCTACTCAGATATTGTGAAGAGCCAATCCTGACGTTTGGAAGCGCACCGAGCACGCGATGAGTTCGCTCCTTCACGGGATCGTGAAGACCGAAGCGTTGCGGACGAAGTGCCCCTCCCGTAGCAGCCGAGGTAACGAGGCTGTCAGCAGTTGGGGGCAGCCTCCTCACGTCGGCTACTACGGTGCGCGGTAAACCGTTTACTACCACAAGGTCGAATCAGTTGAAAATTCGTCCCAGCTGCGCCTATTGGCACTCGGTCGATGCCATCCGACTTACTTGACCGTGTAAGGAACAAAGGTTTCACCGGTGCCGTCTTCGGTGAGGTTCTGGGGGGCGACGTCGACCGTGGTGCCGCCGGCGTAGGCGGCGTTTTCGCCGTAGAAGGCGGTCCGGATTGTGGGAGCAGGGTTGCCGAGGAGGCTCTTGGCAAACTTGGCTTCCAGCACGTTACCACTGATCACCTTGTCGAGCGGGGCGATCCATTCCCAGGACCAGTCGCTGCCGTTGCCGGTGTATTTGAAGAGGTCGCCGCCGCTGACGAGGTATTCGGCACCGACGTTCCAGAGGCCGAACCCGGTAGCGCCGTTGCTGTCGGTGTCGAGGTAGAGGTTGTAGGCCCAGTTCAGGGTGACGGGTCCGTCGTTCTTGTAGGCGAGGTAGAAGTTGTCAGCGTCGTTGTGGAGGTGGATCTCGAGGATGTCCAACTTGTTGGCGGCGCCAGTGATGTCGTCGGCGTCCTGGATGTGGATCGGGATGCCGTTCCAATCAGCGAGATCGCCGTCGAGGGTGATGGTGCCGGCGGGTGGGCTCGTGCTGCTGCCGCCGTTGTTCGCGGCGGCGAATTCGAATTGCAGGTAGGAGTTTCCGCCGGTCATGGCTGAGGCGGGGATAATTTCGAAATCGGCTCCACCGAACGCGGCGTTTTCGCCATAGAACATGTAGTGGAATTTATCGGGGTTACCTAACGTGCTGCGGGGAAGGCTGAGCTCGGCGTGGTTTCCGCTGACCACGGCGGCGACCGTCGCGACGAAGGTCCAGTTCCAATCAGCACCTGTTCCGGCGTAGGCATAGAGCCCGTTGCCCTGGATGACGAAGTCGGCGCCAGCGTCCCACATACCAAAGCCGGTGTTGGGGTTGCGGTCGGTGTCGAGGTAGAGGGTGAAACCCCAGTTCAACGTGATCGGGCTTTCGTTCTGGTAGGCAATGTAGAGTGTGTTGCTGTCGCCGGTGAGTTTCAGGGCTTGGAGGTCGATGAGGTTGTTGGCGCTGTTCGGAACGTCGAGTCCGTTACCGACGCTCGGAGTGTTGCCCCAGTCGCTCAGGTTGCCGTCGAGGCTGATGCTCACCGTGTGCGAGTTGGTGTTACCGCCGCCGTTGTCGGGAGCGGCGTTGATTGTGATGTTGATCGTGCCGGTGGCGTTCAATTGGCCGTCGCTGACCGTGAAGGTGAAGCTGTCGGAACCAGATTGGCTGGCGGCGGGAGTGTAGGTGAGGTTCGGGGCGGTGCCGGTGAGCGCGCCTTTCATAGGGGCGGTGGCGACGTTGAAAACGAGCGGGGTGTTGTCCGGGGCGCTGGCGAGGAGCGTGATATTGACCGGAGCGCCTTCGTCGGTGGTGGTGCTGCCATGCTGGGCGACCGGGGCCTGATTGGCAGGCGGTGTCGGAGGCACGGTATCACCACTCAAAGTGTAACTGTAGAAGCTAGGGCCTTGACCGGCGGCGTTGGCAACGTTGTTCGGGACGTAGTCAACGGCGGTGGCGCTGCCGCCGTCGTAGGCTTCGTTGTCACCGTAGAGGATGAAGTCGAAGCCAGCAGGGTTGCCGATCCAGTTGCGGCTGAAGCTGGTTTCAATGGTCGGGCCGTTCGCGCCAATGCTGAGGTCCCCAATATAGGCCCAAGCCCAGTGTTCGGCGTTCGTGCCGGCGAAGCGGAAGAGGCTGGCACCCTGCAGCAAGTAGTCGGAGCCAACGTCCCACATTCCGAAGCCGCTATTGGCGTTGCGGTCGGTGTCGAGGTGAAGGGTGAAACCTTCGTTGAAGGTGACTTGCGTGGTGGTCTTGTAGGCGAGGTAAACTTTGCTGTTATCGTTGGCGAAGTGGATTTCGCGAACGTCGAGGGCATTGTTGGCGCCGGTGATGTCGGTCGGGTCGGTGACGGTGATCCTATTGGCGGGCCAGTCGATGAGGTCGCCATCCAAGGTGACACCGACCGGGCCACCGGCTCCTTCCATCACTTCGACGGTCACGCTGGCGGAACTGGTCGCGCCGGCGGTGTCGGTGATGGTGTAGTTGAAGGTGTCGGTGCCGAGGAAGTTGTTGGCGGGGACGTAGTTGTAGTCGCCTTGGATGAGGCTGATCGCCGCGCCTTGGGCGCTGGTGACGTCGACACTCAACACGGTGAGGATGTCGCTGTTCGCGTCAGTGTCGTTGCCGAGCAGCTCGACCGGAGTGATGCGGCGGACGGTGTTTTTGCCGGCGATCAGATTGTCGGCGTTGGCGATCGGTGCCTGCTGAGCGACCGGAGTTTCGGGGGCGAGGTCGAAGGTGATCATTGCGAACTGATCGACGCGGACGAGGGTTTCGAAAACACCGTGGGCGACTTCAGCGACCGGGACGCTGCCGGAGGTGCCTTGAACGTCCGGGCTGTGAACCGTGGCGCCGGTGACCGTGAAGCCTGCCGGAGCGCGGTATTGAACGGGGAGATCGAGGAGGTTGACGATGAGCGGTTGTTGCAGACCGCTGTAGTTGACGATGTAGACGTGTTGTTGGTTGGCGGTGGTCTGCTTGGAGAGATCCATGAAAACGCCTTTGGGGAGGTTCACGATCAGATCATCCCGAGTGTGAATGCGCACGATCTGTTCCACTTCGCCAAGGGTGCGGGCCGCCAAACCACTGTTACCACCTTGACCAGCGAACAAATCGGCACCTTTCAACTCGGGGCGATAGATCGCGACCCCCTGCCCGAATTCGTTCATCCGTGCCACCGGATTGCCATTTCCACCAAATCCAAAAAGATCATCAAGGACGCTTACTGAGCGGAAAGCGCCAGTCTCGTCATACATGCCCGGGGTCTTGCCAGTGGCGAAGACCGTGCCGCCATTCGAAACGAAGTTGCGGATCAAGGTCGCTTCGGCGTCGGAGAGGCAACCGACACTCGGCAACCAGAGAAGCGAAACGTCTCCGATCTGAGCGGCGTCAGCACCAGGCGTCTGAACGACCTTGTAGGTCATACCCAACTGATGAAGTCCGTGGGCAGCGCCGCGCCAGCCGGCCAAGTGCGGGGCGTAGCGAAGAGAAGAGTTGCCACCCTGGGCCCACCAGTCGGCGTCAGGGGTCGGCGGGTTCTGCTCAAGATACATGCCGTATTCGGCGCCGTCAGCCATGTCGCGGTATTCGCGAGTGGCGGAGGAGAACCACATGCCGACACGGGCGAGGCGGTCGACGTTGAGCAGGGCTTCGTCGTTGTTCCTGATGAAGTCAAACCAGCGCGTGCGGGTCGGGGCGTCGGAGGTCTTGGTCATGACCGGAGTCTGGCATTCGAACGGAGCGTTCTTGGCGGCGACCGAAGCGGCGATCGTCAGGCCGGTGTCGAGGGCTTCGTAGCCGTAAACAAAAGACCAGGTCGGCATATCGCGATCAAGGCCGCGGGCCCACTTAAACATCGCTATCTTGTTGCTGAAATCTTCGACGGTGGAGAACTTCATCGCCTTGGCGTTGGAAACACTGTCGACCTCCCAGACGCGGAGGAAGTTGTCCGGGCGACCCATGTAAGCCGGATCAAGTCCGGTCCAGACCGTATCCATGTAATCCATCGGGTAAGTCTCGATGGCGACGATGAAGTTCGGGTCGAGCGTGTGCATGCCGTTGCGAACGTCGTCGATGAAGGAAGCGAGGTTTTCGTGGCGCCACTGGAGCCAGGTGCGGAAGAGCGGATCGTTGAAATCGACGACGGTCGGGACGGACAAACCGTTGCCGTTGTTGTCACCGCGAGCAGCACTCCAAGCGGTGAAAGCAGCCTGGCCGGCCGGGCTGACGTCGGACCAAGGGGCGCCGGTGTCGAGGTAGAGCGGAACGTCCACCCAGATGCCGTCGATGACCGTGTCGGTGACAAGCTTGGCACAACGGGCCTTGAAGTAATCGGCGTAGCCGCCGTTCGGGGACATCCAGCAGCTTTCGTCACCAGGGCCGACCCAATCTTCCTGGCTGCCGTAGAAGACGTTGGCCTGGCCGTTGAAGCCCATCTGCGTCCACTCGGGGTGATCCTTGAACATCGAGCGGCTTTTATTTTCGCCATCCGGGGTGACGACTTCCATCGCCGGGTAGTAGACAACGACCTTCATACCCTGGTTGTGAATTTCCAGGGCGACAGTGTTGATGAAAGCGACTTCGCTGGCGAACTCGGCGTCCGTCCAGTATTTGGAAAGTGAGGTATCGAGCTCCACGACCGAGACGTTCTCATTCTTCAGCTTCACGACTTTCTGCTGAATGGTCAGTGCATCAGCGTCGGACTGAAGTGAAAGGCCTGCGAGACGGGCCTTTTGGACCCAATTTGGGACGTTCGTCGCGCTTGCGGCGGAGGTAATAAGAACAGCGAAGGTGGTGGCGATTCCCTGCTTGATTCGATTGGCTTTGGTCATGTGTTCGGTGGCAACTAGTGGTTTGGCTACGAACAGAGTGCCACCGGCGCAGAATTCCGGAATCGGGACACGGCCCCCATCCGAACCTAGGGGTGCCCCTTAAGTGTCGAATCCACCTCCACAAACGAAGGAAATCCTCCGGTAACGCAAACACGCCATCCTTGCCTGAAGAAGCCGATTTGCTAGGCTCCTACCGTGAAACACGCTGCATTCCTGCTGGCCCTAGTCACCTCCCTCCAAGGTTCCCCTGCTCCGACCGGCACCTCTCCGTTGACTATGGAAGGTGACCTCTCGGTCCAGATGGTGGCGGGTATCAGCAAGTTTTTGGACCGCAAGACCGACGCATCAATCGGAAAGCGAGCCAATGCATGGAATCGCAATTTTGGCTCGGTCGAGGCCTACAATCTCTCCGTGAAACCCAATCGCGAGCGGCTGCGGAAAATTATCGGAGCGGTCGACGAACGACTCCTGGTCGAGGCGCTTGAGTATGTGGCCACCACCAGTTCACCCGGGTTGGTCTACGAGAACAAACAGTTCCGGGTCTTTGCAGTTCGTTGGCCCGTGCTTGAGGGCGTTCACGGTGAAGGATTGCTGGTCCAGCCGAAGTCGAAAATCAGAGCCTATGTGGTCGCCCTGCCGGATGCGGACCAGACTCCGGAACAGCTGCTGGGAATCTCTCCCGGCATTCCGGTTGAGAACCAGACCGCCCGCTGGCTGGCCACTTCTGGCTGTCAGGTCATTATCCCCACCCTCATCAGTCGCGACATGGAGCATTCCGGGAACGATCGCCTGGGACTCTTCACCAATCAGCCCCATCGCGAATGGCTCTATCGTCAGGCCTTCGAGATGGGACGCCATATCATCGGCTATGAGGTGCAGAAGGTCTTGGCGGCAGTGGACTGGTTCGCGAACGCTTCAAATCGTCAGAATTCAGAGAAGCTGCCGATCGGCGTCACCGGCTACAACGAAGGTGCGTTGATTGCGTTCTACGCTGCCGCCTGCGATTCCCGCATCGATGCAGCGTTGGTGAGCGGCTACTTCCAGGCCCGCGAACAGCTGTGGTCCGAGCCCATTTATCGCAACCTGTTCGGACTTCTGAACGAATTTGGTGACGCGGAGATCGCCACGCTGATCACTCCTCGGAAGCTCATTTTGGAACACAGCGCAATCGCAGAAATCACCGGCCCAGAAACCCGCAAGGGCCGGCGCACCGGTTCCGCTCCGGGCGTCTGGAAGACAGCTGCGAATGAGTCCGTGAATCAGGAATGGATTCGCTCCGCCCAATTGCTGGCGAAAGCCCCGGAAACATTTTCACGCCCGCGATTGGTATCTCAGCAAAATGGCATGACCACCGGGCCGGGCTCAGCGGCGGCCTTGATCGCCTTCCTGACTTCACTCGGAATTGAATCGAACCCGTTTGGCGAAGCCCCGGTTCCACTGAAAGACATGCGGGTCCGATTTGAAACCGGCAAACGCCAACTGCGACAGTTCAAGGAGATCCAGCAACACGTGCAAACACTCCTACGCCATGCGAGTGGAGAGCGCGAAGAGTTCCTCTGGAAAAAGGTAAAGACAGAGTCCGCCGCGCAATGGGACAAGGATATCGTCAGTTTCCGCGACTCGTTCCGCCACGGTGCCATCGGATGGTTTGACGAGAAACGCCTCCCGCTCAACGCCCGCTCACGCAAGTTTAAGGAAACCGACAAGTGGGTCGGTCACGAAATCGTTCTCGACGTGTGGGACGATGTTTTCGCTTGGGGCTACCTCTTGATACCGAAAGACCTTGAGCCTGGTGAGAAGCGCCCGGTCGTCGTCTGCCAACACGGCCTGGAAGGGCTTCCCGCCGACGTGATCAATGAAGACGAAAAAGCCCGCCCTTGGCGCGCTTACAAAGCATTCGCTGCCAAACTCGCCGAACGCGGCTTCGTGGTCTTTGCACCGCACAATCCGTACCGGGGTAAAGACGCCTTCCGGGAACTTCAACGCAAACTCAACCCCCTCGGCAGTTCGCTCTTCTCCGTCATCATTCCGCAACACACCGCGATCATCGATTGGTTGGAGACGCAGCCTTACGTGGATTCAAAACGGATCGGTTTCTACGGCCTGTCCTACGGTGGCAAAAGCGCAATGCGCATTCCCGCCCTCGAAACCCGTTATGCCCTGTCGATCTGCTCCGCCGATTTCAACGAATGGGTCTGGAAAAACGCGTCGATCGACTGGCGCAGCACCTACATGTATACCGGCGAATACGAGATCTACGAATGGGACCTCGGTCACACCTTCAACTACGCTGAGATGGCCGCTCTCATTTGTCCCCGCCCGTTCATGGTCGAGCGCGGCCACAAGGATGGGGTCGGTGTCGATGAATGGGTCGCGTTCGAATACGCGAAGATTCGTCGCCTCTACGACTACCTCGATATCGGAGACCAGACTGAGATCGAATGGTTTAACGGACCCCACACGATCAACGGGCAGGCCACTTACCGATTTCTCCATCGTCATCTGAACTGGCCGGAACCGAAGTAGGACGATGCAAACGTTTCCCGTTGGTATACTCCATAAGCAGGCCACTGATCGCGGGCTCCGGTTCATGGTAATCGGGGGACATGCGGTGAATGCCTACCTTGAACCACGAGTGACACTGGATGTCGACTTCATGATCTGCGCCGACGACCGTGATGTCTGGCTGGAACTAATTCAGAACGAGGGGTTCCGTATCGTAAACGATGGTGGCAATTTCCTTCAATTTGACCCGCCTTGCGGGATCCAATGGCGACTCGATTTGATGATTGTAGGTGCGAAATCGTTCGAGACTCTGAACGCCGCAGCCAATGAAGTTTCGTGTCTCGGAATCCCAGCCAAGGTCCCGCGCGAGCAGGACCTTATCGCGATGAAATTGCATGCTCTACACCACGGTCCTCCAGAACGGCGACTGAAAGACTTGCCCGATATCGTGGGGCTCATGAACCGGCTCAATTGGACTGTGGAGTCCGCGGAATTGGCTGCTCTCCTCGAAAAATACGGGACACCGGAGTTACGCGATGCCATCCTGACTCTTCACAAGAAACCCGAATGAGCAAGACACCCATCGTTCAAGAATCCGCAGGCGGTTTGGATTTGCCCAAGGCACCAGCGTGGTGGTCCACAGCTCCAAAAGGTTCGATCGATGACGGCATTCGAATGAGCGAACTGGTGATCGCGAATTTCGAGAACACCCGTCCCGAACTGTTCATTGCCAGGAGGCAAGCGATGACGAGAGTGGAGTTCGTCCTCTGATCAGCGGTGAATCAGATCTTGCGATCCGGAGAATCACTTCACCTTCATCCAACCCAGAATACACTCCGCTGATTGCTTGGGAGCCGACGGCAGCACGGTGTGATCGGCACCGAAGATCAAACGCTCACCGGCATAGTTTGGACAATGCCGTCGCAACCAGCGACGCGCGCCAAACCAGGACACGATCACGTCCCAGAACCCGCTGAGGTGATACACCGGAGCCGTGACCTTGATGGCCAGTTCTACGGGACTGTTGGCGGCAATCAGACGCAGGCGATGGGTGGCGGCGCATTTGTCGAGCTTCGTCCTCCGGGCGACGAACTCCTGGATACCCGCCCTGCTTTCCGGTTCGTTGCGGAATCGGATTCGGTTGACTAACCCATAGAATCGCATCGCCATCCCAATACCCACCATCGGAATTCCGGCGCAGAGCAATGTCGATAGGCGCACCGCCAGATTGAAAGGATGCCGCCCAAATCCACCGGCCAGAACGATTCCTTCGGCCTCGAACAAACCCCCACCTGCCAGCGGCCAGACCAGCTGTGAACCAAACGATTCCCCCAGCAGCCAACCGCTCTTGATCCCGTGCGCTTTCAGTTTCTCAGACACCGCGCGGGCGTAGTCATCAAGCGACCAGGTCAGCGTGCGGGGATAGGTAAATTCAACGAATCGGACTTTCCCGACCAGGGCGTTGCGAAAGCCCGTGATCAAGGTCCAGTCGCCGTGCATTCCCGGAAGGTAAACCACGGTCGGCAGATCCGCGTCGCCGTGGATGCGCATCTGGAGATCAGACTCATCTTCCACCTCACTCGGCATTGGGTAACTCCTTGCGGAAAAGCTGAGCGGGACGGTGAAATACTTGCTCGGGCACTCCCAACGCCTGCTTCAACCGGACGTCACGATCCCATGGGTTCCCGATCGCGGCGAGGCGACGCATTTCCTTGCCGGTGAGTTGCAGCGGAAAGTAGTAGGGCGACGCAAGGATCATGTTGATCAACGGGAAATCGGAGGCGTAGAGAAGTCGTCCCTGCCATTCCGGGCGGGTCAGTGCCTCGGACAGGTAGCCCAAACGATTGATCTGAGTCAGTGAAGAGATCTCCGAGAACAGATTTGTGTAGCTGCTCATCATGCGCGCCAACCGGGCCGTATCGCGCTCTCCATCATTCGATCCGGTTGAGGCGATGTGAGCAACGATGACGGTCACCCCCATCTTCAATGGAAGGTGCAACCGTTGCGGATCACACAACTCATCGCGCGCCTTGGTGAATGAACGTTCCTGCCCCGCATGCGTGAGCAACGGCATCTGGTATTCGATCAGCTTCTGGTAGAATGGCCGGAGCGATTCATCGGCCGGATCGAACTGCATGATCGATGGGATCCACTTCACGAGAACGGCCCCTTGTTCCTGCGCCCAAGTCAGACGTTTGAGAGCGTCGTGGCGTTTGGGATTGATGCTCGCGCCCCAAAGGAGGTTGGTATATTTCGCGGTCTCTTTTGCCAAAAACTCGTTGGGTACGTATACCTCAGTATTCTCGCGATCGAGATTGCCTGCTTTATCCACAGCGCCGTCCAGCGCCAGAATTACCGCCGCCCCGACATGTTTGCTCTCTGAGAGTTTCTGAGAGATCTTTTCCAATACGATCGCGTCCCCCCGCGTCTTAAGTTCGTCGCGGCTGGTCCAGAAGCTCTTCAGATAGATCCCAAACTTGTAGCTCCTCTGCATTTCCTTCGAGACAAAGCAACCGCTGTCCCCTGCCCCGATCCCAGCAGTGTGCACGTGAATGTCCAACAGCTTTGCCGACGGAAGTGTTTCAACCGTCCGGAAAGGGCCCTGGTGCAACAGTGCGCAGGAAACGCAACCGCCCAGAGCGAGGATCGGAACGGACCAAAGCGCCCGCATTAAATACCAGCGGAATCGTTGAGTCCGCGTGCGCGGACTGGGTTGTTCCACCTCATCGGTCATGCCTTCAGCTTTGTCTCTAGTTCGCGATGATTCACCTTGCCGGTTCCCAACTTTGGGATCTCTTTCACAAAGATCACTTCCCGTGGCACCCACAGATTGGAATGTCCCTGCGCTTTCAGAACTTCCCGCATTTCCTTCACTGACAGCCGCTTCTCATTGCTGACCGCGATCAGGCGTTCCCCCTTATCCGGATCTGGTCGGGCAATGATCGCGATCTGGCAACGAATTCCATACTGGGGAAACCCACCCGCCAGCGCATCTTCCACCGCCGTCAGGCCAATCATCTCGCCGCTCACTTTCGCAAACCGTTTGAGCCGGCCCAGGATGTGAACAAATCCTTCCTCATCCACATCGACGATATCGCCGGTGTCGTACCAACCGTCCAATTTCTGAAACTGCGAGTTTGCGTCGCGATTCAGATACCCCTTCATAATGTTGGGCCCCTTCACAAAAAGCCGGCCGCCACGGTCCACGCCTGGGACTTTTTCCAGTCGGTATTCAATCCGCGGAAGCAGGCGCCCGGTCGATCCGTGTTTGGGGTCCATCGGGGTATTGGTGCACAAGGCCGGGGCGCATTCGGTTGCCCCGTAGCCTTCCAAGACCCGAACCCCGAATCGCTGTGCCCAGATTTCCGCCGTCTTGGACTGAATCTTTTCCGCACCCGCCATGAGGTAGCGGAGATTGCGAAAATCGTAGGGATGCGCTTTGCGAGCGTACCCGTTGATGAATGTGTTCGTCCCGAACATCACCGTGCAGTTCGTGTTGTAGAAGGCGGTGGGGACAACGCGATAATGCAAAGGCGACGGATATACGAACGAGTAGAGTCCCCGAACCAGCGGCAGCAAGGTGGCACCGGTAAGACCGAAACTGTGAAACATGGGTAGCGAGTTGAAGAAGCGATCATCATCCTGGAGATCGAGCACGGAAAGAATCTGGCGAATGTTCGCGAGCAGATTGTGATGGGTGAGTTCCACTCCCTTGGGAACACCTTCGGATCCGCTGGTAAAGAGCACCACTGCCGTTTCATCGGCCGGGATTCCACGATACTGGGCACTCGGGTTGAACTTCGCACTGGCCAGCGCAATCAAGCGGTCCATCGTGCCGATCTGTTCCTTGATATCTTCCAGAAAAATCAGCTCGGGCCCTCCCTTTGCGATCTTGGCCGGATCCAGTTTGATTTTTTCGAGAAACACCCGTGAGGTGACGACCTGCTTCAGGCCGGCCACCTGACAGCAGGCATGCAAGGTGGCCATTCCGACGGAGTAGTTCAAAATGGCGGGGACCTTATCCAAGCGCCACAACGCCATCAGCGAAACCGGCAAGGCATTCGTATTCGGCAGCATGACCCCAATCCGTCCGCCACCCTGAGCGAGGCGCTCGGCCAAGCCATTTGCCAAGGCACCTGCGCCGGCCAGGAAACGCTCGTAGGTCAGTGCCTTGAGATTGATGTCTTCGAGAATCTTCTTCTGCGGATACATCTGCGCCGTTTCCACAATTGCCGTCGGCAAATTTGCCGCGCCAAAATTCATCTCGGTATCGAAGCGCAGTCCCACAATCTGATCGCGGAGCCAGCGGGTGTAGACGCCTCGTGCCTTCGCAGCTCGCAGATCCTCATAGACCGGGGGGGTGAAGGCTTCGCTAAAGTGAGCCGTCACCGTGGGAAACCATTTCTTGAGCGAGACGTTCGGAGAGAACGGCATTCGATGCGCGTTGCGAAGATGGGCACAAATCACTTTTGCGCCGGTCTTGTGCAGCAGAAAACCGGTTCCATCGAACAGTTTCATCAGTTCGCCGGTGCGGGAAATCCGGCCTTCTGCGAAGAGCACCAAGCGGCCGCCTTTTTTCAGATGCGCGGCCATGTCGCGCACTGAATAGGGGGACAGGGTATCGATCGGAAAGGTCCGCGAATTGATCATCGCCTTGCGATGAAACCAACTTGTCTGCGCCGTTGTCGCCGAGGTGACGAATTTCCAATCCTTATCCAACACCACGCCGAGAAACAGCCAGTCGAACCAGGAAACGTGATTGGGGATGAGGAGCACCGGCCCCGGCGTATCCAGCACCTCGGTATTGAAAGCTCGAAATCGGAAAAACAGTCGAGCGAGGAAATGGAGAATCGTTTTCATGTACGGTATGTGCGTTCGCGCTAGGATGTAACACGGAGCCGGATGAACTCAACATTCATACATCGCAAAGGAACATTGATTACAATGATGCCACGAAGACATAACGCCCCTCGCTCGACGTATCCCCAGCCCGCTCTATACTCGCCCCCATGAACGATGCGACGCCCCTGATCCCCGCTATTGGCTCTCTGCTTGGCATCCTGTTTTTGTTCCTCGGCTTGCGGGCCAACCGCAAAAAGCGATTGCTTCAGAATCTGCCCACCGCAAAAACAAAAGGCGTTTTCATCGGGCTGGTGGAATTGAAGGGCAGCGCCGAATCCAGCGAGCCGTTCACAAGTTTCCTCGCTGAATCGCGTTGTGTGCAATTCAGCTGGAAAGTCGAGGAACATTGGTCACGCACCGTGCGAGAGAGCTACACGGATAGCAAAGGTCGCAGCAAGACCCGAACCCGGCGGGAGAGTGGTTGGAAGACCGTGGCCAGCGGCGGAGAGGAACAGCCGTTCTATCTCGAAGATGACGCCGGAGCGGTGCTCGTCCGTCCGACCGGTGCCAAACTGGAACCGCTCACGATATTTAGCGAACACTGCACGCGATCGGATGGGTTGTATTACGGGAAGGGTCCGGACATTTCGGTTTCCAATTCTGATCATCGCCGCAAATTCACCGAGATCGGGTTCCCCATTCACACGCCCATCTACGTTGTGGGCCAGGCACGCGAACGGGAGGACATCGTCGCGCCGGAGATCGCGCAAGACGCGGCGGCACCGATGTTTCTGATCTCCACAAAATCTGAGGAACAGGTCACTGGCAAGTATGCGACCGCCGCGTTCCTCTGGTCGTTCTTTGGACTGATCTTCTGTGTTGCGGGATTGATCTGGTTCGACAGTCTGCGACACCAATCTCCTGACCAACGGATCCCCATCTATCTGGGCGTCGGGGTCGGCTATCTCATGATCTGGGGAATCGGCTGGATCTGGACCGTTTTCAATAGCCTCATCGATCTGCGAAACCGGGTCCGGCAGGCTTGGTCATTGGTCGATGTGCAATTGAAACGCCGGCACGATCTGATTCCCAACCTCGTCACTGCCGTCTCGGGATTGAAGGATTACGAAGCACAGGCTCAGCAGGAACTCGCTGAACTAAGAACCCAGTCAACCGCTACCGCTCCGGGGGAATCCGGTTCCGATATCCACGCGCTGAACCACGCAGTGATCGGCGTGGTTGAGAAATATCCGGAGCTCAAATCCGACGAGGCATTTCAGAAACTGCAGCGGGAACTCGCCGACACGGAGAATCGAGTTGCCCTCGCCCGTGACTACTTCAACAACATCGCCACCCACTACAACACGCGGATCCAACAGGTCCCTGATTCACAGGTTGCCGCAATGGGCTCGATGAAACCGCGCCCGCTCCTTTCCGCCATGGATTTTGAGCGCAAGTCAATCAAGATCGATTTCGCCACCTGAGATGAACGCCTCGCCCCCGCTGTGTCCCGTAACGAACCCGCCTCGCCCCCGAAAGCGACGCCTTTGGAGCCGAATTCTGTTCTACTCATTCTTTGCCGGATTCATCGGGATCAACTGCCTTGCCCACTTTCATGCCCGCGCCATGACGACCTTTGTAAGTACGGGTGCACGCACGGCCGCGCCAGAGAAAATGAACCTCCTGGACAAAGCGAAGGTATTGCTTACCGGCGTGCAATTCCCCCGTCCGGAGAACCGGAGAGATCCCGGTGACTTCGGTCTGGAATTCCAACGACACCGCTACCCCGGCTCTTTAGGTCTGGAACTTGAAGCATGGAGTGTCATTCCGGAGTCCGCGAAGGGATTGGTTCTGATGTTTCACGGGAACGGCGCCAGCAAGGAAAGCCTCCTTCCCGCGGCGAAGATTATCAACGGACTCGGGTGGGGCTGCGCCCTGATTGACTTCCACGGAAGTGGCGGTTCGGAAGGTTCCACCACGAGCATTGGCTGGCATGAATCCATGGACGTGGTGGCGAGCCACGATCATTTCTTTGGCAAAGCCCCCGGTGGGCCGATCATTCACTACGGCGTCTCCATGGGAAGCGCCGCGGTCCTGCGGGCACTTCACACGGACACGATCAAACCGGATGGCATCATTCTCGAACTCCCCTTTGACCGACTGATCAACGCTGCCCGACAACGCTTTCACGCTCTGGGACTGCCGTCCTGGCCGCTGGCAGATCTCCTGATTCTCCACGGCGGATGGCAGCAGGGTTTCGACGGATTTGCGCACGCACCTTCTGAGTATGCCAAGTCGATCGAACTGCCCGCCTTGGTTCTGAATGCCGAACGTGACCGGCGAGCCCCGCCCGCACAGGCGAGCGCAGTCTTCAAAGCGCTATCAGGTCCGAAGCAACGACGTCAGTTCGCAGCCCTCGGTCATGAGAACATCTGCGCGGCGGCACCCGATGAATGGCGTGCCACAGTCGCCGCTTTCTTGGCTGAAGTCGTGGCGATAAGCGGCGGCAGTTCCATTGACATGCTTTCGAATGGAGAATGAATTGCGCCGTCTATTCACCCACTGTTAGTTTCCAACCATGCAACCGATGAAAACACTCAGCGCACTTTTTCTCTTCGTCGCCCTCGCGGTGTCAGCCCAGGACAATTGGTCTCAATATCGAGGCCCTAAAGGCGACGGGCACGCCGCCACCAAGAATCTGCCGGTGAAGTGGAGTGAAACTGAGAACGTGAAGTGGAAGGTCGCCGTCGCCGGTCGCGCATGGAGTTCCCCGGTGATCTGGGGTAGCCAAGTCTGGATGACCACCGCATCGCCCGACGGCAAAGAACTTTCGGTGGTGGTGGTGCACAAGGATACCGGCAAGACCCTGTTCGAGAAGAAACTCTTCGACGTCGCTGAACCTCAGTTTGCCCACAAGTTCAACTCCTATGCCTCCCCCACCCCGATCATCGAGGCAGGCCGGGCCTATGTGACCTGGGGTTCACCCGCGACCGCGTGTATTGATACCAAATCTTTCAAGATCCTTTGGGAACGACGCGATCTGATCTGCGATCATTTCCGAGGTGCCGGTTCTTCACCGATATTCTTCCGCAACCTCCTCATCATGAACTATGACGGTGCGGACAAACAGTATGTAACCGCGCTGGACAAGACGACCGGCAAGTCTGTTTGGACCACGCCCCGATCAGTGGACTATCAGGATCTCGATGCGGACGGCAAACCGTTGCGCGACGGCGACATGCGAAAGTCCTACGCCACCCCGCATATCATCTGGATCAACAAGAAGCCGATGGTGCTGAGCAGTGGAGCCATGGCGCACTACGCCTACAACCCACAGAACGGCAAGGAGATCTGGCGTCTGGAACATCGCGGGCAGCATTCCGCAAGCGCGCGAACGGTCTACGGTCACGGCAATGCCTACATCACCACCGGGTTCAGCAAAGGCGAAATCCTCGCGGTGAAGGCGGATAGCAAGGGTGTATTACAAGATGAAGACGCAGCCTGGATCAGCAAACGAAGCGTTCCCAAGAAACCTTCTCTCATTTTGACCGGCAACCTCCTCTTCGCCATTGACGATGGTGGAATTGCCAGCTGTTACGATGCGAAGACCGGCGAAATTCATTACCAGGAACGCCTTGCCCCAAAAGCGGGGAATTTCTCTGCGTCCCCCATCCTCGCCAATGGCCGAATCTACACCAGCAACGAGAACGGATCCACATTCGTCCTCGCAGCAAAGAAGGAATTTAAGGTTCTCGCCGAAAACCACCTTGAAGATGGCTGTATGGCTTCCCCCGCAGTGACCGATGACGCGCTGTTCCTCCGAACAAAGACTCACCTCTATCGGATCCAGAAGTAGCGCGTTCGCCGCCACTTAGTTGGCTCGTCACCGTTCCCCCGGAACAAGCACGCGGCGGATCGCTGACATCATTGGTTTCTCCGATCCGGGATTGACCCAGCACCAGTGGCCGAGATTGGAATCTTTCTCCACCCAGTTCTTCTCCAGCGGAATATAGCCGGGAGCTGATTCCCCATAGCCGGCGACAACAACGAAGCTATCCGGCCTCATCGCCTGCGCGGCGAGCTGATACTCAATGTAGATTTCCCCCGGCAGCAGCAATAATTGAGCACTGCCAAAATCGATCACTGGGACGTCAATCTTTCGCCCCTCCTCGGATCTCTTCCGCCAGCTCAGCCCCATGGCAGCGAGGCATTGCTTCCAGTGATTGGTGTTGGATTTCAGGACTTCCAACATGGCCTCGGTTTGGAACGCAGGTGCATCACGCGGTGTCAGTTTCACCTGGGTATTTCGGAATTTGACCTGCTCCAGCGGCACGCGGCCCGTTGCCTTCCAAGCCGCAGCCATACCCTCATACAGTTTGTCGGCCAGCACGGCGCGATTGGTGCGTGAACCGTTGTTGTATTTCCCAGCCGTCACGTTGCCACTCGCGCCACTGAAATAGACCTGCAAACAGTCCGGAGTTTCCTGCTGCAAACGTGCCCGCGCCATCCCCGGAAAATCTGCGGAGATCTCGCCTGTTCGATAGTAACTCATCGGATGCGTGGCATATCCGTGCAGCGCGGCGACCGGCTTGTCGCCATTCCAAAAACTAAGGGTCTTAAGCCACGGATCGATCGTTCCATCTGGCGCGTTGGCCGCAATCACATTGCGCGCGCTGGCGCTACCCCGACTGTATGAATAGCCACCGTCGGGCAGTTCAAATCGCCGATTGGAAGCAACGTTCTTCACTTTCGCCTGCCCCATCCCCAGGTGCGTGACCTTTCGAGGATTCTGCAAAGCAACCCAGATCGCCTTGCCTACACGTCGGACCGCAGTTTCATGGAACTCCAGATCACAAATACTCCCGACCAGTTTTCGCTCCTCCAACATCCGTTGCGCAGCCAGATCCGCAACGGGTGCCTCGTGCTGATGAATGCTGCTTACCAGAACCCGCTCCCGGGTGGTATCGGCCGCGGCGGCGATCTCGTCACGCCAACGGTCGTAGGCATCATTCCGGATCTCGCACCAATCGACCGAAACGAACACGACCGGCTTTTCACCTCCAACGATCACGACCCCTTTCGCGTACAACGGATCAGCAACGGATTTCGATTTCCAAGATCCTCCCATCATTCCGTGATCCAGCGGCACGGTCACATCGACCGTAAAAGTCGCGACCGCAAACTCCGCCGCGATCAACGATGGGGCCAGAAAAACAGTGGATACAAAGGCGAGCAGACAAAGCTTCATAAGGCGGTGATCGATTAGTGTTTGAACTGTAATGAATACAGGTGGCTGTTCTTGGCTTCAACGCGAAGTCTGACCGTTTTGCCGCTGAGAGCTTTCAGGTCGCCCGATTTCCACTCAACTTCACCGCTGATTTTGTCTCCCAAAATTTGCCGGGACACCGCGACGACTTCGCCCGCTTGATTCACAATATCGATCGAGAGCGCACCGTTTTTCGCAACCGCGTGATTGAGAACCAGGCGATTACCGGAAAACACCAACGGCTTGCTCAGCATGATGCCGCCACGCGCACCGGCGCGAAGCGAGACAAAGCCATCGACCCGGTAGGTGAAACGACGCAGCCGGCTATCTGGCCCTTCGTAGTATGCCTCGGACGCGTAGACTGACAATTCACTCTTGTCGCCCGGCAACGCGAGCACCCCCCAAGCCATGTAGTTGCTTCGGTTCCCCGCCCGGTCTTTCGGCGCGGATTCAGGAATGACGGGATCGGACCAACGATTGAAATTTAAGCGATCACGGCTCGTCATGAAAACCGGCTCGACCCGTTGGCCCTGTTTGGGCAGATAACGCGTCGGAAATCCGACGTAGATATGCGGGGCGCGGTCGTAGGGCTGAATAGCGTTGGTATACAGGTGTTCGCGATCTTTCTCGGTAAGCTGAATCGGAACGGGTTCGGTCCAATTGATGTAATCCTTGGAGGTGCAGGTCATGATCGCGCGAACGCCGTTTGTGAAAAAGCGGTGGTAGCCCACATAGAGATCCCGTTGCGGATCGAAGAACGCGAGATTCTGTGAATCGAACGCACCCGTCGTGATCACGGGATGATCCTTGATCATTTCCCATCGCAGGCCATCTGCCGAGCGGTAGACATAGAGTCCGTGGCTGTATTTCTTATCTCCCTTTCGCAAGGATCGCCCGCGGGCGATGGCCTTGTACTTTGCCGCCGGATCCGCGTTCGGATTCTTGTCCTTGAAGACGGTGAAGTTGTGCGTGCCGATTCCGTCCCAGACGATGTTGTTGGCCTTCGATCCGTTAAACTCAATCAACCCCAGATTCGGTTTTTTCCAATGAATTCCGTCCCGGCTTTCGGCATAACAGGCGACCTCGGGATGCGTTGCCTTCTTCTTCCCGGTATCCCAGTTGGCGCCCCGATAGTACATCCGGAACAGACCATCATCCTCAAAGATCGTGTAGTAGGCGGAAGTATTCCCCTCCCACGGCTTCTCCGTCCTGAACACCATCTCCCGCGGTTCAGGACGATGCAGTTGGAGCCGGATGTCTCCCCGAAGCTTGTCGATCAGGTGATCGTCGAACAGCGGTTCCAGCCGCGGGCCAATGTCAATCGGACTTGCGGCAAAGCCAGGGCACCCAAACAACGCGACCAAAAGGAAGATTCGAAGCATTCGAGATTCTTTAGCCTCCCCGCTCTCAATTCAACCCGTAATTGATCCTCGTTTCACTTCCTCTTTACCTTCGAATCAGACTGTGTCATTTCATCAGCAATGGCGCAGTTCTACTTTTACTACTCGGCGATGAATGCCGGCAAATCAACGCTATTGCTCCAATCCAGCTACAATTACAAGGAACGGGGCATGAACACGCTGGTTCTGAAACCGGCGATGGACAACCGGGAGAAGATTGGCCGGGTATCCTCCCGGATCGGACTTGAGGCGGATGCCGTAATTTTCGAGCCGGATGACGATCTGTTCGAGAAGGCCAAATCGATCCATGAAAATTATGAGATTGCGTGCGTCCTGGTGGATGAAGCGCAATTCCTGAGCAAGGAACAGGTGCGTCAACTCACTGACGTTTGCGATAAGCTCAACATCCCCGTCCTTGCCTACGGTTTGCGAACGGATTTCCAGGGAGAGTTGTTTCCGGGAAGCGCCGCCATGTTTGCGTACGCGGAGAACTTCGTGGAGATCAAGACCATCTGCCACTGCGGCCGAAAAGCCACCATGGTTCTGCGCCTCTCAGCCGATGGGGCTGCGGTGCACGAAGGCGCGCAAATCGAAATCGGAGGCAACGAACGCTACATGTCCGTCTGCCGTCAGCATTTCAAGGATGGCAAAGCCTACGCCGGGTAGCCCGTCCGCAGCTGCCTGCCCCGACCGCGTCAGACGTCGCAGATCCGTACACCCTGCTCAAGCGAGGCGAGCTTGTCCGCTCGCTTGGGAATGAATTCCTGCGCGATAAAACCCTTGAACCCGGTAGCCACAATCGCCTTGCAGATCGCCGGATAGTTCAGCTCCTGGCTGTCATCAATCTCCGCGCGCCCGGGCACTCCACCGGTGTGATAGTGCGAAAAATATTGGTTCTGCTTTTTGATCGTGGCGATGACATCACCCTCCATGATCTGCATGTGGTAGATGTCGTAGAGCAGCTTGAATCGGTCACTGCCCACGCGTTTGCAAAGCTCCACACCCCAATCGGTATGGTCGCACTGGTAATCCTTGTGATTCACTTTGCTGTTCAGCAGTTCCATCGTGATGGTCACATCGTGCTTCTCCGCGAGACGCATCAGGCGCTTCAATCCGATGGCGCAGTTCTCCAAACCTTTCTCGTCGTCGAGCCCCTGACGATTCCCTGAGAAGCAGATCACGTTGCGGAAGCCAGCGTTGGCGGAGGCTTTGATGTGAGGTTCATATGCCTCGAGCAAGGTGTCGTGATACTCGACCCGATTGAACGCGTGACTGATTCCCCCCACCTTTTTGCCGTCGGGAGCTTTCGCCGTCGGAAAACCGACCATCGCGCAGTGAAGATCATACTTCTTCAACATCGGAAAATCTGCGGGACCGAGCAGTTCCACCGATTTCAGGCCGATGCGCTTGGATTCCTGACAGAATTTCTCCAGCGGAATCTTTCGATAGCACCACTTACAGACCGAATGGTTCATATTGCCCTTTAAACCGGCGGCAGAGACGTTTTCTTCAACGGCGGCAAAGACTGTTCCGAACAGAGTTGCGGCCGCGGCGGTTTTGAGGGCCGAACGGCGGGAAAGATGATTCGACATGAATTGGATGCTGGAATGGCACCGCCCAATTGGCAACGTGAGAATCTTCTCGAACCAGGTCCCGATCGATCCGCGTTCATTTTTGGAAAACGAGTTTGATTATCAGGATTCTGGCGGCAGAGTATCCCTACTTTGCTCGGCATACAGGTCAAACAAATGAAATCAATCCACACACTTATTCTGGGAATCGCGACCATCGGATCCGTCGCCACGGCGCAGTCGCAAGACATCAACATCGATCAGTTCAAGCCGGCACTTCGCCGAACCTGGGACCAGCCTCGCAGCGGGGTGGACAATGCCCGCGTCACTCTGGGTAAGATCCTTTTCTTCGATAAACGCCTCAGCCGAGACAATACGATCTCCTGCAACTCCTGCCACGGTTTGGATAATTGGGGTGTCGATGGCGTGGCATTTTCCATGGGCTTTAACGGCCATCACGTCGGTCGCAATTCGCCGACCGTCTTCAATGCCTTCGGCCACATCACCCAATTCTGGGACGGACGTGAACCCACGGTCGAAGAGCAGGCCAAGGGGCCAATTCTGGCCGGGGGGGAAATGGCGATGCCATCTCCGGAAGCCGTAGTGAAGAAACTCAAGGAAATCAAAGGTTATGCCCCGTTGTTCAAGGCAGCGTTCCCAAAAGCCAAGGACCCACTCACCTACGACAACGTCGGAATTTCCATTGGCGCATTTGAACGACTATTGGCGACGCCCTCCCGCTGGGATCGTTTTCTGAACGGAGGAAAGAAGGCCCTCAAGGAGAACGAATTGGCCGGCCTGAAAGCGTTCACCACTTACGGTTGCACCACCTGCCACACCGGCACGCTGCTCGGCGGCGATCGGTATCAGAAAGTCGGGCTCGTAAAACCCTGGCCCAACCAAAAGGATCAGGGGCGTTTCGGTGTTACCGGAAAAGAGGCCGACAAGATGTTCTTCAAAGTTCCCAGTCTCCGTAATATCGCCAAAACCGGCCCCTACTTCCATGACGCCTCCGAGCGAACTCTGGCCGGCGCGATCCGCAAGATGGGCCGCCATCAGCTGGGCATGGAAATCCCGGACAAAGATGTCAAGGCGCTCGAAGCGTTCTTCAAGACGCTGACCGGCAATATCCCAGCCGATCTTCAGAAAGCTCCCGAGATGCCGACTGACAAGGCGGCCAAGGCGGCGTCATTCGATTGAGCCATCCGAGTCCTTCAATCCTCAAAGGCGGCAGTCCCACGGGCTGCCGTCTTTTTTGTCCCTACGCCGGAGGCTTCACCTGATTACCCGGGATCAATCCCCCAGCTCCGCTCACTGTCCCGTGAGATTCCGAATCAGGAACTCCGTTTGATCTTTGTAAGTCGCCACCTTCGGGCCGCCCGGATACTGCAACTCGCAGGGCAGACCCAATTGATCCATCGCTTTCTTGAGTTCGACTCCCAGCCGCGGATGATGAACCCAAACACCTGATTTGGTGGTCTCGCTGACAGGCGTATCTGGTCGGCCGTACACCATGTAAACCGGCGGATCATCCTTCGTCAGATGCGTGATCGGAGACGCGTCCAACATCAGGGCGTCCAGTTCCGGTGAAAGCTTAAGTTCCCCTCCCGCCGGAATACCAAACAACGGCCTCCCGCCAGCGTGCTCGACCAGGCTGTCGACTCCGAACCACTTCAAAAAGGTCGGCATGTGCACCGTGGGCTGACCGCTGTTCGGCGCGATTGCGGTAAGCCGTGTCGATTCGCGTAGGATCGGATCCTCAGATTTCAAATCTGCCATGTCATCGTGAAAGGCCAGCCACATTGAAATACACGCTCCTGCGGAACCACCGGTGGAAGCTACGCGAGCCGGATCCAGGTTGAACTTATTGGCGTGGTGGCGGAGATACTGCAGCGCCCGCGCGCTGTCGTGCATGGGTATCGGATACGGATTCCGGCCTCCATCTGTGAGTCGATAATTGATCGTCGCGACCGAGATCCCCGCCGCCAACATTTTGCTCACGATCGAGTTGTTGCGGTATGAGCGCTTGTCCCCCCCACTAAACCCGCCCCCATGGATGCAGATCAGAAGCGGGGTCGGCTCCTCGGATTTCGCGAGCCACAGATCCAAGCGATTTCGCTCGTGAGGTCCGTAGTGAAGATCCGCATGCGCGGGCGTAGGTTGAGAACCTTTCGTGGATTTCGGTGCCTTCCCCTGGCCGCGTTTGCGTTGATACGCCGTCGCTTCGCTCATCGTTAGAACGCCATCCTGATTCGTATCCGCCGCCGGATACCGGGCGAGTCCGCGTTTGAGTCGCGCATCGTTCTCGGAAGTTTTCTCAGCCGCGAAAAGCGGCCCTGACATAAGCAGCGAGATTCCGCCGAGGACCAGACAGAGCAGTGAACGTTTCATGTGCAGCGGGTCATCGCTGACAACGTGATTCAAGTCAACCCACCACACAAATCTCTTCAGCTTTCGCGGGGGATCGTTTCCAGTCGTGCTTCAAAGATTCGACGCCGACGTCGGACAGGATCGCGCGAAAGGCGTCGGTGAAGAGTGGATCGCGATCGTGGATGAGATGCCGGCAATCTCGCCGAGACGGCCAGAGCGGATCTTCTTGGCCTGGGCGGCCAGACGTTTCCTCTGCCGATCAGTGAAACGAGGGCGCCGGCCATGAATTTCCCGAAGGACACGAATCTCTTCCTGAAGGTACTCACTCACTCACTGACGGACTGCTGCTCTCGGTTAAGCCAGCCAGGCACAAGAGCAAAAAGTTGCTCGGATTCACGGCGTGAGAATGCCGAAATGCCCCGCATCGACCGATCCCAAACAACTCGGAAAATGTGCGGAAACGCCAGCAAACTACGCGCTTTCCGCACTGTCCGATTTTTTAGACACTACGGGTACCGGCGGGGCATACGAATCATGGTCGCCAGATTGGATTCCGCCCGCCGATACCCGCCCCCGGCCACCCGGCCGGGGAAAGGATTTGGCTTACTGATTCTGCTGTCCCGAGCCGCCGTTGTCGCTGCTCGTGGCCGTCCGCCTGACCTGGTAGAAGCGGATACCCTTGCCGGCCTCCGGATCCACGATCTGCACCTGCCCGTTCACAATCACCAACGCATCATCCAGTCTGGTCCAGCTGGCTGCACCGATATCGCTCGTCGCGTAGACTTCCAGGTTCGCCAGGTCCATGGCGGTGACGGGGCTGCCGTCGTCCTTGCCAAAGGTGAACCGAAGCCCTTCATTGGTCACCACCGGCACCCCAGGATTGAAGCCGGTCGGCAATTCGATCGGCAGCGAGGCATCACGGAAGTTGGCCGGCAGCACCTGCGCCCCCAGACCGGACACCTCACGAGCGACCGGGCTGTTTCCATTGACGCTTAGCGTGGTGGCGGTCGGAGCGTTGACGGCGACCCGGAAGATCACCTTCACCAACTCCCGGCTGCCCGCACCAATCGCCTGCCCCGGTGACTGGCCCAGGACGATGCCCACCCGGCCGGCTGCGGCATTATTGCCGTTGACGATCAACATGGCCCCGGCCACCCCGTCGCCGCGTACAGCGCTTTCGTAGGTCAGGACGTCGGGATCAAACTGCAGGGTGAAGCTGATACCTGTTTCATCGCCCTGCGCATTGAGCATCACCGACACCGTGGAAGACGAACCGGTGATGAGCCGCCCCTGCACCGTGATGGCGCGATCGGTCTGCAAGGCAAGCATGGCGGACCGGCTGGGCATACCGAAGCTGGCCGGTGCAAAGCCGGCACTGACCGGACCAAAGGCGTCCGGAATCTCGTCGGGCGTGCCGGGATCGGTGTCGTGATCGACCTGATCAAAGCCGGCGGCATAACGGCCGGCCTGCACCCAGTCGGATACTGTGATCGAACCGCCGCCACCGGTGGACCGTGGTGCGATGTCGGCGCGTTGGAACTCGCCGTTCTCGGCCCCTTGGGCCGGCGTATCGAGGCCGGCCACAAAACGGCCGATCTGCGTCATGTCAGTGATGCTGACGTTGCCGTCGCCATTCGGCCGCACCGCCACGTCACCTTCCTTCGTGCCGTGTTCGATGCTGATCGAGCTGTGGTCATAATCCACATTCGGCAGTGGATCAGCGTTGGTGTCGGTGATTTCCTGGAACACCGGCGCGCCCGTGAGTGTGATCGCGGAAGCACCGAGGGGGGCGGCGTTCTCTACCGTGAAGGTCAGGTTCACCATGCCCTGGTCGGTCAGGGCCGTGAAGGTCGTTCCCTGTTGCAGGACGATGGCGAGGCCGAGGTTGCCGTTGCCGGTGTCGGCTTCGTTGAGCAGGAGCACGCCGCCCAGACCGGTAGCATTGGCGGCGAGCGCGGCGCTGCTGAAACTCAGCACGGCGGGATCATGGTTCACTGAGAAGCTCACGCCGTGCTCCGTGCCGAAGGCGTCGATGTTCACCGGCACGGTCACCGTGCCACCGGGACCGGCGCTGGCCAGATCCGGAATGTAGATCCGGGTCGAGTCGATCGTGATGGTGAAGGTTTGATCAGCGCTGGTGTCATCCCCGCCGTCAGCTGTACCGCCGTCGTCACTGATGCTGACGGTGACCGTGGCCACACCGGTCTGGGTCGGATCCGCGGTGTAGGTGAGCTGGCCGCTCGCGTCGATCGCCGGCAGCACGCTGAACAGACTCGGATCGTCGGCCACCACGTTGAAGCTCAGGGTCTGCGGAGCTGCGTCCTCATCATCTGGTCCGGCATCCAGCGCTGTGGCCCAACCGGGCACCACGATCGCGCCGTCACCGCGGAACACGGTCTGGTCGGCACCCTTGGTGAAGTCCGGCTCATCGTTCACCGCAGTGACGTTGATCGTCAGGGAAACGTCCGGGCTCAGTTCGTCGTTATCCCCGCCGGTGGTGCCGTCGTCCCGGACGGCAACCGTGAGGGTCGCCGTGCCTTTGGCATCGGCGGCGAGCGTGTAGGACAGTTGACCGTTGTTGTCGATGTCCGGGGCCACGCTGAAGAGCGACGCCCCGGTGAGGACGGTGACGATGTAGTCATCCACGGCCTGAGCGGCGTCCTCATCGGGCGGGCCGGCGTCGAAGGTGGCGAAGTTGGCCACGGTGGTATTGAACTGATCTTCGAGCACGGTGATGGCGGCGCTCGCCAGCGTGACGCTCGGCTCATCGTTCACGGCCCCGACGGTGATGTTGAGGGTCTGGGCGACGCTCAGATCCACGCCGCCGTTGGCCTCGCCGCCGTTGTCGCGGACCTGCACGTCGATCGTGGCACTGCCGTTGGCGTCCACGGCGATCGTGTAGGTGAGCGTTCCGTTGTTGGCCACGTCCGGTTCGCCGCCCGGAGCGAAGAGGCTGGCGCCGGAGGTGATCGTGATCACGTAGTCGTCCACCGCCTGCGCGTTCGCGCCGCCGGCATCCTCGTCGGGCGGACCCATGTCCGGCGTGGCGAAGTTCAGGACTTCGTGCGGCGTGCCGCCGTTCTCGGCGTGATTGTAGGTGGCGCTGGAGATGGCCAGCGTGGGCTGGTCGTTCACCGGCGTGACGGTGATGTCGATGCTGTTGTTGCCGGTCTGCGCGCCGCCGGAACCGGTCGAGCCCTGGTCGCTCATGGCGATATTCAGCGTGGCGGAACCATTGAAGTCCGCGCCCGGCGAATAGTCGATACTGGCGGCCAGTGCTGCCGTGACGGCTGCTTGCACGCCTTTGAAGGTCAGCGTCCCGGTCCCCTGCCCGGCGATATCCGTCAGGGCCGAGGTGTCCGTGCCGCCGGTGAAGTCGAGCGTGCCGCTGGTGACACTCAGCGAGACATCGAGCGGATCCGTGCCGGCATCCACGTCGGTGACCGCGATGCCACTGATCGTCAGCGTGCCGTCTTCGAGCACTGTCGGATCGGCCGGAACGCTCACCACCGGGGCGTCGTTCACAGCGTTGACGGTGATGATGAAGGTCTGCGCCGGGCTGGTATCGTCATCGCCCGCAACTGCCGTGCCGCCGTTATCCTGTGCGGAGACCGTCACGGTGGCGGAG
>JBLFYM010000024.1:0-50892 GCA_047608975.1 Limisphaerales bacterium
ATGGCGGTATTTCGCACCTCGTTGATGCTGTTCTCGATGAAGATCGAACGATCCGCAACGATCTTGAGATCGGCTCCTTCTTCTCGTAACAGACGACCTGAAATGCCCTCGTTCTGGCGGCTTGCCGTCGTTTTCTCTTTCGCAGCGGGAACCGGCTGAGCTCCCCATTGTTGCACAGCCTGACTTTTCCCCTCCAATGCGCGGGTGATGGTCTTGGCGACCAATACCATGTTTGCGTCCGCCTCCTTGTACACATCGATCTGCACACTTTCAGCGCCCCCCGTGTGCGTGATGATCTCCCGTTCCTTGTGCGCACGAACGACCCGTCCGATATCTTTTAGGCGGACCTCTTTTCCCTCGCGCCGACGGATGACCGTCTCTCCGATCTGATCGATGCTTTCATATTCATTGATCGTGCGGACCATGTATTCCGCCCTGCCCTCGGTTACCTGCCCTCCGGCGACATTGATATTTTCCTGAGCCAGACGAGTCACGATCTCACGTTGTGAAATGCCCGTCCGGAGCAGGTCCGCCTCCTTGAGCAGAACATGAATTTCCTCCTCCAATCCTCCGCGGATTCGAACTGCCGCCACTCCCTTGATGGGCTCCAGCACCCGCTTGATCTGAAGTTCAGCCAGCCGTCGCAATCTTCGCAACCCGGCCTCGCCCTGAAACCGTGTGCCTTTGCCGGAGAGGCTCAACTCCATCACCGGATCGAGAGACGGATCAAAATGGAGGATCAACGGTCGTTTGGCTTCCCGCGGCATGAAGACAAGATCCAGCTTCTCCAGTGTGTTCTGGGTCGCATCGGACATGTCAGTCCCCCAAGTGAATTCCAAGACAACGTCGCTGATCCCGGCGCGACTGATACTGCTGATGCGGTTCAGTCCGGCCACCACCCCCAAGGCTTCCTCGATCGGTCGACTGATGTCGTTCTCAACCTCTTCCGGCGCGGATCCGGGATACTCCGTGCGCACCGTCAACGTCGGGTAGTTCAACTCCGGCATCAGGGTGATCGGCAGGCGGTTGAACGAGAAATAGCCGAAGACCACCGCGGCCGTAAATACCATGAGGACCGCCACCGGGCGGTCCGTCGTAAAATGGGAAAGCAGACCTTTGTCCCGCATCATTTCGTTCCCGCGTCGGACGGAGGTGCGCTCGTGCTCGACACCGCCCCGTCATCCTTCTCATCTTCAGGCGGCGGATCGCCGGGCAGAGTCACCAACGCGTTTTCTTTCAGACCGGTTTGGCCGGCGATCACGATCTCGTCCCCATCTTCGAATCCGGATTTGGGTTCCACATGATCACGATCCGCAAGCGCCGGCTCGACGAGCACGCGTTCCACCCGCCGCTCTTCCTTCAGTCGGTAAACAAACATCTGGTCATTGTCGTATACGATCGAACGTTTCGCGATGAGGAGCGCCAACGGATGGGTGGCGACCACCAATTCAACATCCACGAACATACCGGGGCGCAATTCGCCCGAATGCTTTACTCCGAGCGTAATCTTCACCGTTCCACTGTCTGAATCCACGATCGGAGCGATACGCTTCACGTAACCAACAAACACCCTGCCCGGCAACGAATGGGAAAAAATCCGGGCCGCCTGATTCGTCTCCAGATCAGCCAGATAGCGTTCGGGAACGTAGATCCGCGCTTCAATCGAGTCGAAGTCGATGATCGTGAACAGATGCTGATTCGGATTCACATGGTCTCCCAGCTTCACCATGCGCGAAGTGATGATGCCAGCGATCGGAGCCCTGATTGACGTGAAGTCCAATTGGCGCTGGGCTTCTGCCAGTGCCAGAGTCAACTGCTCCAGATCATACTTCCCATCATCATACTCCTTTTGTGGCACCAGTTGATCTTTGAACATCCCCTCCGTCCGCTTGAAATTCGCCTTCGATTTATTGAGCTGGCTCAAAGTTTTTTTGTAGGTTGTGGTCTGGTCCGTGTCCTCCAACCGGAGCAATACCTGATCCTTCTTCACATGAATCCCTTCCTCCACCAACAGTTCGGAGACAAGATTCGCCGCCCGTGAAAAAACCTTCACCTCCTGCTCCGCTTCCAGATGGTTCGAGGCCTTGATGACTTCCTCGATCGGTCCCCGCGTGACAGTTGCCACTTCTACCGGAACGCCCTTTTCTTTTGACTTCTTCCTTTTTTCCTCATCTGCGGCCTTCTTTTCAGCGGCTGTTTCCCCGCCGATCCCCATCTTGCTGCAGCCACCACCCAAAACAGCTCCGACCAATAGGACAGCGAGGAGGATTCCGCCGGAGGGTACTCGAATTTTCTCAAAAAATGTCATCGTGACGATCAGCAAACACACGGCAACCTCTCAAGTTGCAACGATTCTCCGAAGGATTGAGCCTGAGGGCGTTTCCGATGACGATCCCAAAATCGAGAAACGGCCCAATCGTGCGCAACTTCATAAGAATGACGCGAGCCAAATGCCGGTTGGAGTTCGTAATTTTCAAATTGCCCAGACTATCTGTTGCCGACAATGCTCCCCGGATGCATTCACTCGGATTCGTCACCGCGATTCTGCCAGAGCTGTCCCTTGAGGAGGTCTTGCAATACGCCGCCGCTGAGGGCTTCAAATGCGTGGAGGTCATGTGTTGGCCCGTGGGAAAGGCCGAACGGCGCTATGCCGGAGTCACCCATATTGATGTCGCGACCTTGGACGAAACCAAGGGCGCGGAGATCAACGCGCTCTGCCAGAAACATGGGGTTGCGATCTCGGGGCTTGGTTACTATCCAAACCCGCTGGTGAAAGATGAGAGCGAAGCAGGCATCTACATCGAACACCTACTGAAGGTCATCAGCGCCGCCAAAATGCTGGGTTTGAAAAACGTCAACACCTTCGTGGGGCGTGAGCATACTCTGTCCATTCCAGACAACTGGACGCTCTTCGACGAACGCTGGCCCGCCATCGTCCGCCACGCTGAGTCCTGCGACGTGAAGATCGGCATCGAGAACTGCCCGATGCTCTTCAGCCAGGACGAATGGCCCGGCGGCAAGAACATGGCCATCAATCCCAGCATCTGGCGGGAGATGTTCTCCCGGATCCCCAGCGATCACTTCGGGTTGAACTACGACCCGTCGCACATGATCTGGCAGATGATGGACGAGGCCCAGCCGATCTACGAATTCGCTGATCGTTTGTTCCATGTGCATGCGAAGGATGTCCGGGTCTATCGGGACAAATTGAATCAGGTCGGCACGCTGGCGACGCCACTGGAATTTCATCAGCCCAAACTTCCCGGGCTCGGTCAGGTAAACTGGAAAAACTTCTTCGCTGCGCTCACGGACATTGGCTATCGAGGCCCTGTTTGCATCGAGGTGGAAGACCGCGCCTTCGAGGAGAATCTGGAAGATCGGAAACGATCACTACGAATCTCCCGGGACAACCTGAAACACTTCTTCGGCTAAACCAATCCAGTGATCGGTTTGCCCGCAGTAAGTGCGCTGACCAGATTTCGAGGCAGACCTTCAGTCACCCTCAGTTCACCGATATCGATCAACGAATGCATGATCGTTGCCATCAGGTTCTCGATGTTGAATCCGTTTGATTCCGGCTCGCCACCATCGCGCGAGGATTGGCCGATCACCTGCCCCATTTTGAGCCCGCCGCCGTAGATCATGAGCGGAGCCAGACCTCCCCAATGATCCCGCCCGCCTCGGGCATTGATACGAGGCGTCCGCCCCATTTCGCCGCAGCAGACTAAGAGAATCTTTTCGCTCAGCCCCCGCGCCTCCACATCTTCAATGAACGCGGAGATCGCATGATCAAACGGCTGACCGACATAACGCATTCCTTCTGGCATGGTCGCGTTGTTCTTGTCCGCATGCATGTCCCACACAAAATTTGTGGTCACGGTCACAAACCCCACATCGCGCTCACAAAGCCGGCGGGAAAGAAGCATCAACTTGCCGAGACTCGCTGCGTTGTCCGCATACCGCTCATGATTGTTCCAAACCTTGCGGATGGATTCTTTGGGAACCAACGGCGCAGTGTCATAGCGCGCGATGATGCGCGGGTCTTCCTGTGAGAGATCAAACGCGCGGTGAACCTCGCGCTGCAAGGTGCTGAATGCCTGCTGCTGAAATTCGCTCAGTCCCTCAACTACTCCGGCGGTATCAATCATGCGACGCCAATCGTCGATCCCGGTCAGCAACCCTTTCCGATCATCCAACCGTTCCGGTTTCAGATTCAGCTTCATGTCCGCCTGCAGATCCGATCCGCTACCCGGGACAAAGGGGGAATAGGCAACGCCCAGATCGCCGCTGGAATTGAAATCTCCAAACTTCAGAAAGGCCGGCATCGTTTCCGAATCCACGGCCCGGGGATAAAGCGCGACGTTCGTCGGCATGGCGCTGCCGGGTCGGATCGGCCCGGCAATACGGGAATACAGGGAGCCCATGTTCGCTCCCAGTGTCTGCCGGCACATGATGGGTTTGGTATCGTGCTTGCCATCGCCGGTGGCGAACGAACGCACGACCGAGAATTTGTGAGCCAGGCGGGCGAGTTTCTGAAACGTGGAACCAAAGGTGATTCCCGGCAGGGTCGTCTTGATTTCGCCAGTCGCGGATCGGATATCCGAAGGCATGTCCATTTTCGGATCAAACGTTTCGAACTGCGACGGCCCGCCCTGCATGAAAACGAAGACCACCGACCGGTCCTTCAACAAACCCTTCCCCGGCTCCCCTTGTTTACCAAGCGCGCGCAGCGCCATGAGATCAGCCAGCGACAAGCCACCCAGACCGAGTGAACCGACCTTCAGGAAATCGCGACGGGAATGGTGATCGAGATTCAACATGGCTGATTCGAAGTAGCGTCAGGGCAAGGCCGAGCGCCGACAAGCAAAGATTGCGGGCAACGGGCCCGTCTCTGCTTGGATTTTTGCAATCACGTCAGACCTGCTTTCGCAGTTGCAACGTGGCCTTCACACCCGATCCGAAGCTGCGGTTCGCTACAGAAAGTGTGCCGCCGTGCAGTTCCACAATCTTTCGCGCCCCCGCCAGACCCATACCGATTTTCGTGGAATTACCCGAATAGAACGGATCAAACGCACGTTCCAGTTGATCTTCACTCATCCCCGGCCCGCTATCCTCGATCTCGAAACCCGCAGTATCCAGTTTCGCCGCCGCCACTTTTCGGGTCACAGCGTCATCATCCACCACAAGAATGCGCGGTCGTGTATCATGTCTGGCGGTCACCGCTACAAATACTCTGAGGATCCACCAAGGTTGTCCCCCCAATTGCCAACGCTGTGTTCGGAATCCGCGACGCCGAAGATCTTCGCACCTACTCCGGTCCATCCCCCACCAGCCCGGGTTGAAAGCCTGAGCCGATCACCCATCTCAGAACTTGCCATCCCATCCCCTCATGTTACTCAGTTTTGCATGAAGACCGCCACCGGCACACTTGTCCTGCTTTTACTTTCATCCGCGATTTCCAATGCCAGCAATTGGCCGTCATGGCGTGGCGATCTCGCCGGCACCGGCAAGAGCACGGAAACCGATCTCCCACTGAAGTGGAGCAAAACGGAGAATGTAAAATGGCGTGTTGAACTGCCGAACCGGGGCAACTCCACCCCCGTCGTCTGGGGCAATCGCGTATTCATTTCGCAGGTGGTTGAGAAAGAGAATTTTCGCAGCCTCATGTGTTTCAATCGCAAGAACGGAAAACTGCTTTGGCAACGCGGGGTGAAGTTCTCGGAGAAAGAATCAACTCACCGCACAAATCCCTACTGCTCTGCCTCACCCGTCACGGATGGGAAACGGGTCATCGTCACGTTCGGATCCGCCGGCGTTTACTGCTACGACTTCTCAGGCAAAGAACTCTGGCAGCGCGATCTTGGTCCCCAATCACACACCTGGGGCAACGCCTCTTCCCCGATCCTCTACCAGGGAGTCTGCATTCTCTATCACGGCCCCGGTAAAGACGCCTTTCTCATCGGCATGGACAAGGACAGTGGCAGCACGGTCTGGCAGTACAACGAACCCAAGTGGAAAATCGGCAAACGCACCGACGGATTCAAAGGCAAGGAAGACACGGGTATCGTCGGTTCCTTCTGCACCCCGATCGTCGTGAATGCGAAGGGACGCGATGAACTGATCATGAGTTTCCCCACGGAGATAAAGGCCTTCAATCCCGCAACCGGTGACGAGCTTTGGAACTGCCGCGGACTGAATCCACTGGTCTATTGCTCGACCATTTACGCCGATGGTGTCGTCGTCGCGATGGGTGGTTACTCCGGAAACACGATGGCCGTCAAAGTCGGTGGCAACGGCGACGTAACCGACACCCATCGTCTCTGGCAACAAATCAGGGCCAACGGTGGCATCGCCTCCGGCCTCATTCACGAAGGTCACGTCTACTACCAGAACACCGGGGGTATCGGTTACTGCCTCGATCTGAAGAGTGGCAAGGAAGTCTGGCAGGAACGCCTGAAAGGAACCTCCCGCCGCACCGGTGCCTGGGGATCCGTCATGCAATCCGGAGATCGAATCTACTACCTCAATCAGGGTGGCGACACGATCGTCTACGAAGCCAAACCGACCTTTAAGCAGCTGGCCGCCAATTCATTGGGTGAACAATCCAATGCCTGCATTGCGCCCTCTGATGGAGAGCTCTTCATCCGCACGGAGAAGGCACTCTGGTGCATCGCCGAGTAAAATACTCGACGATTCTGACACCGGGCCCCTGTGGCGGCGAGCGTGAGCGAGTGGAGGGGCGAGCTTGTTCAGCAATTCCTGGTAGAGCGCTTTTCCGCCGTTGCCATTCGTCATGATCACGATGCCATTGCGCTTGGATCGATCGAATCGTGAGTAACACCTGAATCCCGTGCCGTTCGATCCGCCGTGGGAGACAAAATCGCCCGTCGGTGTGGTATTGATCGCCCAGCCCAATCCATAATGCACCGCCCGACTAGGGGAATGGCTGGTGCGGGTGAGCATCCGCTCGACCCCTTTCCGGCTCAGCGAATGCTCCCGCCGTCTCGGATCCATGATTTCGATCAGGAAGCGCGCATACTCCGCGGGCGTGGTCAGCAGGGTGTAGGCAGCGTTGGCTCTCTCAGCGCGTTTGCCTTCCTTCTTCAACTTGCCCTTCGCGTCGTGCCCCGCGGCGACCTCTTTCGCGAAACGCTCATCCCAGGTGTAGCTGCTGCTTTGCATACCGATCGGATCCAGAAACTCCCGCTTCATGTACACATCCATCCGCTCGCGCGTGAAGTGTTCGACCACGCGTTGCAGATACAGAAAACCCTCGCCCGAATATCCGAATTTTGTACCGGGTTCGAAGTTCACCGGAACCGTCTTCCCTTCCCTCCATCCACCCTTTCGCCAATTCGGAAATCCGGTCGTATGCGACAGCACCATCCGCGTCGTGATTTCCAGATGTCGCGGGGCATCTTTGAGATAGGGCTCGTCAAGATACTCGACGAGCGGTCGGTCCAGTTCCAAGTGGCCCTCCTCCACCAACTTCAGAGCGGCGTAGGCAAACAGGGGCTTACTCATGGAAGCCGCTTCGAAGAGACTGTTGGTCGTGACCCGCTCACCGGTCCGGGCGTTCGCCACTCCGAACCCCTTGATCCAGGTGATCTTCAAATCCTCAACGGCCGCAATCGATACGCCGGGCGTGCGGTGTGCCTTCATCAACCCGGCGATCTCCTTGGAGACTGTGTCGATTACGCTGCCAGACCAGTCCCCTGCCCTCGCGGTCTTCAAGGACAATGACAATATGGCGACTGTCCAAACGAGTGTCCTTGTCGAGGCGTTCATCGGTTGAAGCCTCACATACGGTGGGAAACCGGTCAGCACGGAAATCCGGTTTGACTCCGCGTCGCCCCGAGTTGAGGCTGGCGAACATGTACCCGTTCACAGCGTCCCCACGATTCATCCACATGCTTGCCGCCTGCCTGCTCGCACTGACCGCACAGGCTGACAAACTGGATCTCCAATTCCGCTCCCAGACCGAAACCGCTGAAGGGAGCGGTCGGTACCATTCGATCACGCGATCCGGCAAGTGGGACGCGAAGAAGACCGCCATCGTCGTCTGCGACATGTGGAACGACCATTACTGTCAGAACGCCGCACGCCGCGTGGGCGAGATGGCACCGCGGATGAACGAGGTCCTCAAGGCTGCCCGGAAGCGCGGTGTCCTGATCATCCACAGCCCAAGCGGTTGCATGAAAAGGTATGAGGGAACGCCCCAACGTAAACTTGCGTTATCGGCCCCGAAGCTGAAAACCAAACTGGAACTCGCCTCCTGGTGCTATCTCGATCCGCAATCCGAGGCGCCCATGCCGGTCAAGGTCGATCAACCCTGTGACGACAGCGGCAAACTCCGCGACGCAATCCGCTTCTTCGATCGACAACATGACGCGCTGGAAATCATGGCGGGCGATGCCATCTCCGATTCCGTGGATGCCTACTATCTGATGAAACAGCGCGGGATCGAAAACGTGATCATCATGGGCGTGCACGTGAACATGTGCGTCCTCGGCCGCCCCTTCGGGATTCGCCAGATGGTGCGGGTCGGTCAGAACGTGGCGCTGATACGCGATCTGACAGACTCGATGTACAATCCCGTGGAAGAACCCTTCGTCAATCACTTCACCGGCAACGATCTCGTCTTCGAACACATCGAACGATACTGGTGCCCGACGATCACCAGCGGTGACATTCTCGGCGATGAGGTCACCTACCGATTTCCCGGTGACAAACGGAAACACCTCGTCATCGTCATGGCCGAGCGTGAATACAAAACCGCCGAGACGCTGCCGCCCTTCGCGCTCAAGGAACTCGGTAAAGATTTCAAGATCAGTCTGGTTTACGCCGATGCAGCAGATCGCAGCAAACTACCGGGCGTTGAAGTGATCAGCGAAGCCGACGTGATCCTTATTTCCGTCCGCCGCCGCAATCTTCCGAAAGCGCATCTTGAGCTGTTTCGCCAGCACGTCGCCGCCGGCAAACCGATCCTCGGAATCCGAACTGCCAGCCATTCTTTCCACCAATCGAAAGCTGGCGCTCCCACGGGTCTCGATGAATGGCGCGATTTCGATTCCACAGTTCTGGGCGGAAACTATCACGGCCATCACAGTGCCAAACTCACCACCTTCGCCCGTTTGGAGGCCAGGTCCGCCACCCATCCCATTCTCAAAGGCGTCTCCACCCGCCAGTTCCAGACCTTCGGATCTCTGTACGAGGTAAACCCGCTGAGTCAATCCACCACCGTCCTCATGACTGGCCATTCACGTGGGGAAAACGGGCGCGAACCCGTCGCGTGGACAAACGTCGGCCCCGGTGGTGGCAAAGTGTTCTACACGTCCCTCGGCCATCCCTACGATTTCGGTATCACCGCCTTCCGCACCCTGCTGCGCAATGCCATTTACTGGTCCGTCGACGGAGAACAGACAGCCAGCACGGTCGTGCCCGGATGCTGCGAAAACTGACCTGCTCGTACACACAGGCAAAACGGACGTTTCCCGCGCGGCGCCACTGCCAACACAGACGGCGCTGCGATCCGTGAGGTTGCCTCTGAATAGAAACCCAGCCACGCAGGGCAGGTGCTCACTTCGCCTTTTTGGCCGCACGTACCACCGCGCTGGAAAATCCTTCGATCTTGTTCTCCACCAGGCGGATATCCTTAGTGCCGGCACCGATACGTACCCCGATGCGTTTCGCCGCTGAACGGGTTTCCTGAATCTGGTTCTTCCTCAACGTAATCGACTCAACCTCACCCTGAACGTCCACAGCAGCACCGTTCTCAGGTCCGTTGTTCTTCAGACGATTCCCTTCGACGATGTTGCGATGAGGAGCATACGCCTTCCCGCGCTCGGGCCGGAACAACAGTCCAACTGTCTTGCTTCCCTCGATGTCATTCTGGCGGATCATATTGTCGGTGTCGCGATGTCCGATGGAAATGCCGTAATCGTTCCCCATGCACTTGTTGTTCTCGGCCAAACCATTGCGCACGCCCCAGCAGAAGAAGATGCCGATCCGGTTTCGTTCCAACTTGTTGTTCAAGATGATGGGACGTTGGGAGCCGGAACCTGGATGCAGCCCCAATCCGGCATTGTCGTGCGAATGGCAACCTTCCACGCGCACGTCATGGCAGATCTGCCAACTCATGCCGTCACCGTTGTAATTGCGTGAGGTCACGTCACGGAATGTCAGTCGGCTACAATCCTGGGCAAAGATGCCGCCTCCGTAGTTGCCGTTCATATTCGCGTTCTCCGCCCGATTGCCGTCGAGGGTGATGTTCTCGATCACCACATCCTCCACGAACTCACAGTTCAGCAATGGGAACAGCGTCGACACCTTGGGTGCACCCACCAACCAATAGTTCTTTCGTAAAGCCTTGCTGAGCCTGAATCGATTTCCGCTCCGGGCAATCAGAGTGCCTTTGTAAACATCCTTGCCGCCGTGATGTGGATTCTTCGTCTCGATGAAGATGCCATCCCCCACCCGAAAGCCTTGATCTTCCGTCAGCGTGATTTCCTGATCATACCAATCACTATCGGCCGCCATGCTGGTGGAGATCGACGGCTCCTTTAGAAGCACGCTGTCCGTCCCCGAACCCAGCAGCCGAACGTTCGACGCGAGGTGCACCGTATTTCGCAATCGGTATTCACCCGGCAACACTTTCACAGTTCCCCCACCCTGACGTGCCACCCAATCGATACCGGCCTGAATCACCTTTTCGTTTTTGCCCATCAGATCCGCGTTCCGGTTCCCCACCGAGATCGTCAGTCGCTCTGCCCAATCGGGCTCCTCGGCGGAATCGCCGGAGGTGGCGCGGGGAAGGTTCACGATCGGCACGCGCGCGAACGCGGGAACGCTCAATCCAAGTCCGAGCGCTGAGACAAACCGCCGACGGGATTGACGAAAGGAAACGGAAGCTGACATGAAACTGACTACAACCCGATTCACGCACTCCGTCACGTCAATTGATTGGCAGTGGGATGTGTGCGGCGGGTTGGAGTTCACGCTTTGCGTGAAACTGAAGGGCTCGAACAAGTTCGCGCCCGCACGCTGAAGCGTGAACTCCAACGGCTGCGGTGCTACTTCAGCGGCACCTGTTTCGGTGACATCAGATACGCGATGAGATCGCGGGCCTGGTCCTTGGTCATCGCTTCCAGCAGGCCGTCGGGCATCAGGCTCAGGGCGGACGATTTCACTGACTTTACCGAACCACGGTCGAAGGTGAGCTTTTCGGTTGGTGTCTGGACTTCCAAGGTACGATCCGTCGTTCGGAGAACCACTCCGTTGACGACGCGACCATCCCGAAGGGTGATCACCGACATTTTGTAGTCACCGGCGATCATGGAACTCGGATCCACCAGATTCTCCAGAATGTATGCCAGATTGTTCCGGTTTCCGCCCGTGATATCCGGGCCGACTTCGCGACCTTCGCCGAAGAGCGTGTGACAGGTGGAACAAGCCAGATTAAAGAGCGTCCGTCCCTGTACCAAGTCGGCGTGCTTCAGATTTGCGGGTGTCATCAGATCGCGATACTGATCCATCAGTTTCTTTCGATCCGCAGAAGTCTCGCGGACATCTCCCCAATGTTTGCGGAGCAACGCACTCAACGTGTCATCTTCCATCAACCGAATCTGTCGGGCGTGAAAGGCCTTCACTGCCGCCCGCGGAATCTTCCCGTTGCCGAGCCCTTCCAGCAACGGTTTGGCATAGCTCGCCCGCGATACCAAGGTGCTGATCGCACCGACGCGGTCTTCGACGTTCAATCGCCAATACTTGCCAATGATCCGATTCGGCACTTCAGGATCGTCAATGGCGGCCATCCCACGGGCGGCAACGCCCTGGGTTTCCCTAACGTTGAGCAGTGACTTGAGAATCTTCGCGAGATCATCCGGTTTGTTTTCGATCAAGGTCTGCAGTGCCGCCCGGCGACTTGCGCCGTCAGCATTGGAATCCAGGGCGACCTCACGAAGTTCCTTCAGCGCGCGTCCGCTACCGAAGACCACACCCAGATCGCGTGCATACCGAACGATCTCCTCATCCTTGGACCGTAGAAATGCCGTTTGCGCACGCTCCCAACGCTGAGGCTTGGGCGCGCGACTCCACCCCCGCAATGCCTGGGCCATGCCGGAGAGAATCGATTTCCGTCCCTCGTTCGATCTTTTGCTCAGCGCCAGCGTAAGCAGCCGATCCATCTGTTCCGGATTCTGCTCCGCATGAGCCTCCGACAAGCGGCGCGCGAGATACCGGCGCGGTTTCTCCATTGATGAGGTAGCGATCAACTTGCCGGCCAATTCCGGATGGGCGGTGGCGAGGGGTTCCACGCCATACCATATGAGCAATTCCTGATTGTGATCCCCCACATCTTCGCTGCGTTGCAACAGGGCATTGGCGAGTTCAAAGCGGCGATCCACCGGCAATCGTTGCAAGGCAGAAGCAAGATACAGTCGGACGAGCGCTGATTCCTCAAGGTGCGCCATCTTTTCCAGGAACTGTTGGGTCCGTTGTGAAATCTCGCCTTCCTGGGTCAAGAGCCGCACCGCCCAGACTCGCACATTCTCCAAGGAATGATTCAGCTGTTCTTCCAACCAACGCTCGCTTGTGCCACCGGTCACATTCAATCCCCACATTGCCCGCAATTTGTGATGCACGGGTTTGGCTGTCAGAAAGATGTTCATCAGCCCCGCGTGCACCTCGGTCATGTCTTTACCGGACGCCGTGCGTTCCTGCAGAACTTTGCGCGCCTGGCGGGGATACCACTCGTTGGCGTGTCGTTGCATCTGCACCAGTTCCTCATTCGTGAGCTTCGTGAGATCCGCAGCACTCGGCCGTTTCGATTTACCGTAGCTGATCTTGAAGATCCGGCCGGAGGTCCGATGAATCCCGTCGTTCTCGTGGCATTCACCGACGTCACACCAATCGGCAATGTAAACTCCTCCGTCATTGCCATAGATCAGTTCCACACCGCGGAACCACTGATCGTTGGCCTGCGCAAAATCTGAGCGATGCTTTCCGACATAACCCGTGCCTTCTCTTACCAGGTGGTCCTGATTGATCCGCCTGCCCAGCAGGTTCAGCGCAAACAGTTCCCCGCGATATTGCTTCGGCCAGTTGTCGCCAAGATAGATCATCATTCCGCAGTGCGCATGTCCGCCGCCGGCGGTGTCGGTGATGCCGGTGGCGGTGCGTTCCTCACTCCACTTGCGCCGGGTGTCCCAATGAAAATGATCCGCATGCTGATCGATAGACTCGTACAGATTTGGTCGCAGGTGTTCCCCAAACATGCGTTTGAAATACCCCCCCGGAACACCGTGCCAAAGATGGCCAATCACAGTGTTGATCCAGAAAAGTTCACCGACTTCGTTCCAGTCATGCCCCCAGGGATTGGTGCCACCGTTGCAGACGATTTCAAAATCCTCGCGCGTCGGATGATAGCGCCAGATGGAACAGTTTACCTGGGTCCGCTTGGCAGTGGGTGTCCCCGGCTTGCCGACGGGTGAGGTCATCGTGATCCCGTGCCGACCATACAACCAGCCGTCCGGGCCCCACTTCAATCCGTTGACGATATTATGCCGAATCTTGTCATCGTCCCATCCGTCAAGCACGACGATCGGTTCGCCGTCGGGAATGTCGTCGCCGTCCTTGTCGGGAATAAACAGGAGGTTCGGCGCACACAACGCCCATACCCCACCGAAGCCAACCTCCACGCTGGTGAGTTTCCACGCCTTGTCCCAGAAGACCGTGCGTTTGTCGAATTGACCGTCGTGGTTCGTGTCTTCAAGAATTACAATGCGATCCCGCTGGGCCGCGGAATAGTTGTTCTCCCGATCATCGTAGGAGTAACACTCCGCCACCCAAAGCCGGCCCCGTGCGTCGGTGGTGATGGCGATCGGCTGATGGACATCGGGCTCACTTGCAAAAAGAGAGATATTGAATCCCTTCGGAAGTGTGAATTTCTGCAGCGCATCCTGCGGTGGTGTGAGGGTGAATTCACCGCGCTGATTGTTGACCGGCGCAGGAAACTCCTGGCTCCTGGACATCTGCATTCCCAGCGCCAAGGCAAGGAGGGGCAATCCGAATCGAAATGGCATGGCGAGTGTTTAGCCTTGTATCTCAACCGGGTCAAATCTGTTGCATTCTCGCCACTGGAACATTCGGCTTGGCGACATGGCTTCCGTTTGTGATTTTGCCAAGGAATGGCAGAGACTGAGAAAACGAAGCCGCCGTCTTTTGAGCGCTTCTACGAACGCCACCAAGCCAGCGCCCAACTTTGCGCCCATCTGCTTATGGGCCCCGATGAGGCAGATGGATTTCTCAAGAGCGCCCGCCCGGATCTGCAAACTGAATTTGAGACGGCGGGAATCGTCCTCGATTTTTCCGGTTGGATGGTAGAAAAGCTGATTGGGCGAACGAAGAAGCCAGACGACAAGCAGCCGGCCACCCAGATCCGCCAGCGACATGCCGAAGAACTCGCGAAGGATCTCGAAGCATTGGAGGAAGACCGTGAGGTCGCTTCCGAGGTTTTGCGTAAGATGCCGATGAAGGAGCGGGATTTCCTGCTGGATCAGTTTGTCCCGAAAGATTCAGCGGCCAGCCGCAAGCCATCCGATGAATCACTTGAACGGATTCGTAATCTCAGCCAGGCATTGTTCTGCGGCATATCCCGACGCCGCGCGGTCAAGGAGCAGACCGAAGAATTGGAAAAACAACTGCTTGGACCGATTCTGTCCGGTGTCCCCGGAAAGCTCGACGCACTACCAGGCGAGATTCTCAATGCATTGTCCAAATCCCAGAATGGGCGGGGACTGCAGCGCCGCGTCGCAAATCTGCAGTTGATACTGCCGACTCTCTGCAAGGCTCTACGGAACAAACTCGCCAACCCCGTGGTCGTGGTTGAAAAGGAGAGTATCGCGAAGCCTGTAAAGGGTGGAATGAACGTTGCGATTCTGGGAATAGCTTTGGCGGCTTTGGCGGTCGCAGCTGGACTCTACTCCTTCGCAAAACAGCGAAGCATGGTGAAAATCGAAATCCCGCCCGACCCGGCGCGCGTAACAATCATTGCCCAAGTCGATGCCAAGGCGGCGGAGGGCATGCCGCCGATCCGCAAGAACACCGTGCTCACCAACAATCTCCTGAAGATCATTTCCGGGCAGGTTATCCTCGATCTGAACACGCACACCATGTTGCTCGTCACGGGGCCCGCTGAGATGACCTTCAAGAATTCGGCCGTGGTGCAACTCACACACGGAACGGTGGTCGCCCGCAATCGGGGTCGGAAAAACGGGCTGAAGATTCACACACCCCATGTCATTCTCACCGATCGCGCTGCCGAAATGGGTATTGGGGTCACAAAGGATCTCACCGGCATCGAGATGATCCGAGGTCAGGCCGATGCCAAGTCAAGCCGGCTGGAAACGCTCTTTGCGGGCGACCAAAAATCCTATCCCGATGGCAGGTCGGGAAACTTCACGTTCATGCGCGCCTTCCCCCCCGTTCCCCTGCCCGCTGCCTCCGGCATAGCGGAACCACGCGAGTGGCCGCTCAATCGGGCGGGCATTCCCAAGCTCAAGCTTGATCGGTTCGAAAACGCTCCCGTCATCGACGCGAAACTCGACGATTGGACGGCTGAATCCTTGTTCTCGGTCAATGCCGTGGAACACCCGGAGAGCTACTCCGCAAAACTCGGATTGTCTTACGACGATGAAGCCCTGTATTTCTCCGGCTTTGTCGTTGATCCCCATCCGATGCGGAGCCAGATCGCAGGGACGTCAGAAAATACGAGTTTTCTATCCGGTGGTGGAGTGCAGTTACGACTTCAGTCGATCGGATCGCCGGAAACGAACACGTCTCCAGCCGTTCTCGCCGATCTGTGGTTCAACAAGGCGGACGAGGTTGCCAATTCTGCGATTCGCCGCGCTGGCAAAACGAACCTCATGCCAGCGGAAGTTACGGGGGCTTTCGCCCTCCACACGAACCTCTTTCTCTACACCTTCGAGTATGCACTCCCCTGGAAGGTCATTGGAATTCCAGTGCCAAAATCCGGCGATTCCCTGCGCGCCAGCGTGGAAATCGTCTATGGCTCGCCTTCGGGAAAGGATTGGATCGGCAGCATGACCGAACTCATCGATTTTCGCGCCTTCTCACGAAACCCGACCAATCGAATCGACACGGCGACCAAGCCGCATAGCTGGGGAAAGATTGAGTTCCGTTAGGGGCACCCGGGTAGCGGGACTCGTAAGAGTTTCGAACGCGCACTCCAAAACCTGGCGGAGGTTGGAGCATTCCACGGAACCACAAATCTAAGCACACCTGAATCTGTGGGAGAAAACCCCAACACTTACCCCGACCTGAATTGGGTCCCGATCTACCTCACTGCATCCAGCCCAAACGCGTGAATGGATCCGTTGTCGGTACTGACGAACAACTTTCCACTCGCGACTGCCAACCCGAAGGCATTGCCCGAGACCGGAGCTTTCCAAAGCACCCTGCCATCCAAGGCTGAGTAGGCTGCAACCTCACCGGAGCCGCCGGCAAACAGCGTCTTCCCGGCCAATATCAGAGCGTGAGGATGCCGACACATTGACCGCCACCTCAAAGTCTTCGGCAACTCCTGCATAGCGCGCGCGCTGTCCAACTGGGCCTGACGCATCTCGGCGATCAGCGCCTTGGCTTTCGGGTTGGCGACATCCTTGCCAAACTTCTTTATTTCACCCGAAAGCTTTCTGCGGCGGCCGTCCGCTTTGATCTTCATAGCCGTAAGATCGTTGTAGCGAACTCGGTCCAGGGCGCGCAGTTCGGTATCCGTGTGCAGATAGGATATTCCAGCCGCGACGATGATGTGATTGCCAGCAAACGTGACCACGGTGTTCTTGGCTTTCGCGTTGCTGAGTTCGAGACCGCCATTGCGACTTGGGCCATAGATGAGTTGTTGTTGATCATCGAGCAGACAATAAGTTCCGCCACCGCCACTGATCTGCCCCTGCGGTTTTCCCGTTGAGCGTTCAAACATGTAAGGTGGCGAACGACCTGCCGGTAAGTAGAGCCGATCGTCGGAAGCCAGGAGGAATCCCTGCAGCGAAAACTCACCCGAGCGTGTTTGCCGCCAGGTTCCTTTCGGGCCGACGTTCCCCGTGTCCGCATCAAGAGCGGCAATAAACGATGCCTCGGAAGGGAGAAAGCCAGCGCCACAATAGGCGATGCCGTTGTCCACCACGATGCCGCTGCGCACCGGCCACAACGAAATGAATTTACCGTCGGACGGCACCCGATAGTCACGATCTGCTATCCGCTTCTTCCAGCTCAATGTCCCATCATCGCCAGTGAGGCAGTAGACATGACCGTCATCGGAACCGGCATAGACGCGCCCCTCGTCGCAGGTGGGTGCGAGTCGAACGGGACCGTCGGTAATATAGACCCATTCTACCTTGCCGGTCCGGGCATCGAGACAATAGATCGCATCGTCGGTGGATGAGCCGAAGAACAGCCGTTCTCCAACAACCGCGACATTGAAGACGCGATCGAAATCCATCCGCGGTTTCAGATCCTTGTCCGGACTGTTGTAGAAGTCTCGGGGTGCGGGGCCGGAAAAGGCCATTTGGGGAATCGCAGCAGATTGGTAGACCCAATGTTGTTTTAGTCCGGTGGCGTCCAGTTGTTCAGCGGTCGTGCCGCTGCGGTGATGATCATGGCGGTAGGTGGGCCAGTCTTCAGCGGAGGCGGATATCAAGGAGAGCGCCAACAAAAGGCAGACCAACCTCAACTTGGCTGTATCAGTAGTCATTTTTTGTGCGGTAGCCGATGGAGAGTTGAATCGGAAAGTTGCAACTGCAGCCGCCACCGGATTCGGAGGAGAGGATCATACCGTCGGCCGAAATGATCCCCAACCAGCAGCTGGAGCGGAGGCCTTTCCATTCAGAAGTTTCGCCGGTGCTCAAATCCCAGACTTCATCGTTGAAATCGCGGTAGTGAAGCAAATTGGCCGCGCCGGTCATGGTCGAGCATTTGCGACGTTCGGGGGTGTCTCCAAGTTTCTTGCCCGTGCGAAGTTCAAAGAATTCGGGTTGGGCGATCAATTTGTTCCCGGCGATAACGGGATGCTGGATGTGATGGCCATGATCGGTGCGACGCCACGGGTATTTGTGCTGCCACAGATTCCCGCCGTCACCCGCTTCATAGACGAAAAGGTTGTAGGTTTTGTCGTCGGGCAGTGAGCTTTGGACGATCAGCGTTCCTTGCGCGTGGCTCAGATAGATCACCGTGGGCTGGCGGCCGTAGTTGACGGGTTTTTCCCAGACAATTGAGCCGGATTCCTGATTCATGGCAACCAGATGGAGATCTTCGTAGAGCTCCGGCATGCCGATGCGACCGCGTTTGGACTCCAGGACTTTTGGATGCCGCGACTCGAGGAAGTAGATCAGGCCGTCCCCGAGTGAAATCGTGGGATTGAGAATCGCACCGCGCTCATAGGTCCAGAGGCGCGTACCGGAATCCTTGTCGATGGCGAAGAGCGAATCACTGCAGACCTTCTCCGTGCCCGTCCCGGTGGGTTTGTCATACCATTTGTCTGCCCCATGAAAGTCGGAAAAGCTCGCGCCCTTGCTCACCGAGCTTCCGATCAGGAGGTGGCGATCGGAGGCGATGTAACCCCAGTCGAGCTTCACCTCGTTGGTTGACAATGGGTCCACCTGAAACGTGCCCAACAACTGTCCGGTCACTACATCGATCTTCCAGCAGCGATCACGGATGGTGAGGTAGTAGGCCTGTTCATCCACGCAACTGTTGCTGGTATCCACCTTGACGTTGGTGCGGCGCATCCCGGGAATCTCCAAGGACCAGAGGATGCGTCCGTTGTAAGAATCCTGAGCGATGAGACGGTCATCCCCTTGTGTGAAGAGCCGCCCCTGATAGCTGAGTGGCCCCTGGTTCCGACCCAACCGATCGATCATCGCATCCGGTCCGGGCAGACCAAACCATTGCACCTCGATGTTCTCGCCGATCTTGCCTGAAATGAGTTGGTCGTGGCTATTCGCGCTTTGACCGGCGTCGCCATACATATGGGTCCAGGAGCCGGCACCTTCGAGTTGCGGTCGAACGTAGTGTTCCTTGCCAATCATCATCACCCCGCCGGCGGGTCGCACATGCTTTTTCACCTCCAGCATGTCGCTGGGAATCTGGCCGGTTAGGACGGAGCGATCTGATACCACCAGATTGAAGCAGTAGTCGGGGAACGGAATCTTCCCCTCCGGCGCGTGTTGAAGGGTAACTCGCGGACCATAGAGCCCCGATTTGAGCAATCGCTGCCGAGCGCGTTGCACCGCTGCCGCGTTGTCATTGATGCCAACGATCACGAGATTGGAACGCTTTGCGAGTTCCACTGCCAGTCGCCCTTCCCCGCAGTTGTAATCCAGACAGTAGCCATTGGTGATTCCCGATACCGCGAGAATGCGTTCAGCGGCAGCTGCGTAGTGATTCGCCAGTTCATCGGGAGGGAAGGGATTGGTTTGGGGAGGGAAAGCGGGAATTGTGAAATTGAAGGTCGTGTTCACCATGATCTCATCGCTGATTCCTTCCTGTTCCGCCGTGCGGCCGAGAACCCGGTATTGAAATCGATTGCGGTGGGGGAGGTTCTTCAGAGTGATCGCATGCTTCGTCCGCAAACCGGGAGTCTTCACGTCCTGCCACGACTCGCCGGTCATTCGGTATTGAAGACGGCTGGTTTGAGATTCACCGGTGTGCCAGTGAATGGTCGCGCTCGAAGTTGTATCAAACCGTAGATACGGTCCCAGCGCGATGAAGGCTTCAGGCTTCAACGCGGGTGCTGGAAAAATGGACTTCTTCTCCTCGAATCGCCGCCGGATCTGTTCCGGCGTGAGGGACTGATCGTAAATCGCCACCTCGTGGATCCGACCATGGAACGCATAGGTTTCATTGTCGTCCTTGTAGCCGGCAATACGCCACCAAGAATCAGCGTATTGGATGGGCCCCGTGCGTTTGCTCGAAGTGGATTCGAGTTCGCCATCAAGGTAGAGGCACATGGTTTCCCCATCGTAAGTTCCCACCAGATGATACCAACGTCCCGGTTCGAACTCCGTTTCACTCTTCAGGTAAGTCAGACGATCCGTGCCGATCGCAAATTGAAAATGGGATTCATGGCCACCCAACAGCCAGCCCTTCTCGAAGCTGCCGTTATCCTGAAGGCAACCGATGACGTTGTTGTATTTCGTCGGCTTATCCAAAGCCACCCAGGTCTCCAGACTGATGGCCGCCGTCGGCAATGGGATCGAGGTGCCCTTGGGACTGAGAGACACGTAGTTCGCTTTCCCGCTGACCCTCATGAGAGCCGGCGATTGATCAAATTCAACGTTACCAACAATTTGGGCAGGACTCTCTCCGACCAGATCAGCAATAAACTCCCGATCTCTTCCCGGTTCACCCAAACGCCACTGGTGGATCGGAGATTGGGCGGAGGCCGGAAGGATACCGCAGAAACACAGCAGTGACATCAATTGGACGAGTCTGTGCCGGTGTTGCATGGGCCAGACTCTGTTTGCTCCCCGTATGCAAATCAATTCCAGATCTTACGATTCGCCACCTCCACGCGTGTGCAGTTGGAACTGGGGGTAAAAGCGGCGAAGGGATCATTGCTCCGAGATTGGGAGAAGAATTTCCAATCCTCAAAACCGAAGATACAAAGAAAACCCAAGATACAAAATCCAATCGAAATTGTTTGTTTACACTTGGAGCCACGGATTGAAGCTTGGAGTTTTTGCAATCCCGCTGGCTCAGTGGGGATTCCTTCGTTGCCACCCCCACTTTCAATCAGCCCCCCCTCCACGCGACATCAGAATATGGAAGTTGATCTTTCGTCCACTCGCCTGACACTCCGCTTATCTCCGAACGAATCATGAATCCGGCTTGTCGCCTTCCTGCGGGACGAACTGCTTGGCGCTTTGCCCTGCTGCTCGTTGCTCTGTCCTTTGTTTCCAATGTGCCGGCGCTGGATTGGCCGGCTTACCGGAACGATGCTCAACGCAGTGCCCGGACGGAAGAGGCGCCCGGGAAGAAACTGAATCTGCAGTGGGTCTACGAGCCCGCGCACAAACCGGATCCCGCCTGGCCAATGCCCGGTGAGGAATCGCCGCGCATGCACACGGACCGGGCGTTTCATGTCACGGTCGCCGGCCAGCGCGCGTTCTTCGGTTCGTCGGCAGATGGGAAAGTCTATTGCCTGAACACGCGGACCGGCAAAGTCCAGTGGTCGTTCTTCACCGATGGTCCCGTCCGTTTTGCACCGCAGGTGGCAGACGGTCGGCTCTATTTTGGTTCGGACGACGGACATGCGTATTGTGTGGATGTGACCAAGGGCAAGTTGCTCTGGAAATATCGCCCCGGTCCTTCCGGTGAACGAATCATCGGCAAAGGTCGGGTGATCTCACTTTGGCCTCTACGATCCGGTGTGCTGGTTGACAAAGGAGTGGCCTACTTCTCGGCGGGGGTCTTTCCGTATGAAGGTCTCCACATCTGCGCCGTGGACGCCAAGACGGGCAAGGAGATCTGGACCAATGACACCGCCGGTGATCTGGCCTGGGGACAGACCTACGGGGGCATGGCTCCGCAAGGATATATGCTCACCTCGGAAGAGATGCTTTACGTGCCCTCGGGTCGCGGCATGCCGGCGGCGTTTGATCGGAAGGACGGTCAGTTCCGTAAATTTCTTTCCGGCGGTGGCAAGGTCGGCGGCAGTTGGGCGCTCATCGATCAGGGTCAACTGATCGCCGGATCCGACAACAAGGGCACGCCGATCAAGGTCGCCTTTGAGGCAAACGGGATGGGCAAGGTCGGCGACGTATTTGCCAATTTCCCCGGCGTAGACATGGTCATGACACCGGAAACTGCCTTCACCATGACGCAAGACGGGATTGTGGCGATCCGGCGGAAAGCCTACGCGACTGCCGCCCGTGAGATCCCCAAGATGGCCAAGCAAAGAACCGCACTTGGGAAAGAGATCGGGGTGATTCGTGGAAGCTACAAAACGTTGGCAGCTACCAAGGCGAAACTGAGCAAACCAAAATCCGAGACTGAGAAAAAGGAACTCGCCGCTGCGACTCTCAAATTGAAGAAACTGCAGGCCAAACTCACTACCACCACCAAGGCCTTGTCCGCATTGGCCACGCGGGAAAAGGAACTGACCGGCGCACGCCTGGCTTGGAACTATTCGAACCCTGATTTGAACTGTCTTGTGAAGGCGGGCGATGCGATCTATGCCGGTGGTAAGAACGTGGCCTTGTCGATCGACCTGAGCACCGGAGAACAAGCTTGGACCGATACCGTGGACGGACTGGTCATCGGGATGTCGGTCGCGGACAAGCGGCTCTTCATCAGTTCCGACTCGGGCAAGATCTACTGCTATGCCGCCAAGCCGGTGAAGCAGGCTGCCCGCATCAAACGCTCAATGAACCCGGCCCCATTTGCAAACTCACCGGAAGCAGACCGGTATCGCAAGGCGGCGAAGAACATTCTGGCAAACAGCGTGCAGCGCGGCTTTGCCCTGGTGCTGGGAGCCGGCGAAGGTCAACTGGCTTGGGAACTCGCCAAGCAGAGCGAATTGACCGTCGTCGTGGTGGAGCATGACCAGCAACGACGCGAACGCGTTCGTGGTCGACTGGATGCCGCAGGCATGACCCGAAGGGTGGCCGTGGTTGACTGGAACTACGCCGATCTGCCCGACTATTTCGCCAACCTGATTGTATCTGATGAAGTGATGCAGACCGGCAAGCTGAGCGCCCCCGCCAGCGAAATCATGCGCACCTTGCGCCCGGCGGGGGGAACGTTGCTCTTGGCCACCACCAAAAGCTTCAACGCCAACGCCTATCTCGCCGGCACAGACACGCCGCGGGCCTTGCACACTGCGAACAACAGTCTCTGGAAGATCGTCCGACCGAAACTGGAAGGCGCCGGCAGCTGGACCGGCCTTTACGGGAATGTGGCCAACACCGGCTCCTCTCCGGACGAACACGCGGACGGCCCCTTTGGAGTGCTTTGGTATGGCGAGCCCGGATCTCGAAACATGCCCGATCGCCACGCGCGCTCCGTAAGTCCGTTGGCGGTCAATGGTCGCATGTTCATCCAGGGTGAGGAAATCGTGATGGCCTACGACAGCTACAACGGAACGTTCCTCTGGGAACGAAAGATCACCGGCGCCATCCGCGTTCGCGTCGATGTCGATGGCAGCAATCTCAGCGCAACCGATGATGCCATTTTTATTGCCGCCAACGATACGGTTCATCAACTCGACGCCCAAACCGGGCGCACCGTCCGCGAGTTTCCCGTGCCCCCCGCCAAGGACGGCAAGGCGAGACGATGGGCCTACATCGCCGCCCATGAAGGCATCCTTTACGGCAGCGCGAGTGCACCCTTGAAGAACCAGTATGGCTTCGTTTGGAACGGCATGATTGCCAATGGAAAATGGAAACCCACGGCACAGATTTCGGAGGCAATCCGAGCGATCAAGATGCGCGACAAGAGTTCGCTGCCCGACTACCTGAAGAAACATTTTTCCGTTCCGGATGAACGCGCCCTGAACATGTTCAAACGGGACGGGCTCAACTGGAAGTATTCCAATCCCTACCCCGGCTGGTTGCCGGATCACACCGTGACCTCCGTCTCAGACACGATCCTGACCAGCGAGGCCATGTTTGCCTATGACATCAATAACGGCCGTCTGCTTTGGGAACATCAGGGCAAAGACATTCCGAACATCTCCATCTCGTTGGGTGAAGGAAAAGTATTCTTCGTCCAGGACGACTTGACGAACGATGAAAAGAAGAAAGCGGCCGCCGAACGGAAGAGTCTCATCGAAAACGGCGTCTACGATCCCCACGACGAAGAGAAGCTGAAGGAGAAACTGAAGGACTACCGGCGCGTGGTCGCCCTGGATGGGACCACCGGTCAGACTCTCTGGAGCAAGCCCGTGGATCTCAGCGGCTGTGGCGCAGCCAAGCTCGGCACTGCGTTTGCGGACGGCCGACTGCTGTTCTTTGGACACTACAGCAACCACGATCAGTCGCAGTTCGCCAAAGGCGGTCTCGAATGGCGGCGCATTACGGTGATGGATACGGAAGGCGGAAACTTCCACTGGTCACGACCGCTCAACTACCGCCGTCGCCCCCTGGTCATGCGGGACACGATCTTCATCGAACCCCGTGCCTGCGATCTCTCCACCGGAAACATCAAGCAACGGCCACATCCGGTGACCGGCAAGCCGGTCACCTGGGAATTTCTCCGACCGGGCCACAGTTGCGGCATCGTGACCGCCTCCCCCAACAGCATCTTCTATCGCTCCTTCTCAGCCGCGATCGTGAATGTCGAACGGGATTCAGGATTGACGCTGTTCGGCGGCACCCGGCCCGGTTGCTGGACCAGCATCATTCCTGCAAACGGCTTGATCAGCATGCAGGAATCGAGCGCCGGCTGCACCTGCTCCTATGGTTTGCGCACCACGGTTGTGCTGAAAACCAAAAAACAGAAGGGCCCCGGCGAATGGTCCGTCTTTATCACTTCTGGAGCGATGACTCCGGTTTCGCACCTGGCGCTCAACCTCGGTGCCCCCGGGGATATGCGTGATAGGAAGGGAACGCTGTGGTTCAGCTATCCGCGACCGGACACCGCGTCTGGCCAAGGCTCATTCCGGAATTATGGCGTCAAATTCAAGCTCGGTGAAAATTCCGACAGCAAGGTCATTCAACGAGATTTCCGCGGCGCAAATCTTGCGGGCACGGATCGTCCCTGGCTCTACACCTCGGGAATCGAGGGGCTGAAGTCCTGCACCATTCCGTTGATGGATGGAAAAGAATCGGGAGTGTTCCGCGTGCGACTTGGTTTCATGGTTCCACCGAGTCACGCCGGAAAGAATCTTCGCTTCGACGTAAAGCTGATGGGCAAGACCGTGCTGAAGAACTTCAATCCAATTTCCAAGACCGGAGCCATCAACCGCGTGACTGAACATGAGTTTTCCGGTCTGAAGGTGGCTAAAGATTTGACGATTGAATTGGTGCCGTCAGACACTACCGGCGCAACCACGCTTATTCAGACGATTGAGATCATGCGGGAAGACAAACCACCGAAACAATGGAAGTCCGCATGGTTGAACTGAGCCACTTGTGCGCCGGCATCCCATGACACGTCCCGTCACCCACAGATCCCCGATCTGGCTCATGCTGCTTGCCATTTCGGCCGGTGTGCTCGATGTCGCCGCCTGTCGCTTCAACGTCCGGGATGTCGGCTTCGTGGATCTGGGATCCCAACCCTACCGATTGTTTTGCTACGTCGATGCAAAGACCGATGCCGCCGAGGTGACGCTGCTCCGTGATGTCTCGCTGGCGGTGTATCTCGACTGCAACATCCAGGCGGAAGTGATCAGCCTGAAGTATCTCAACAATGGCGCAGCGAAAGCACAGTTCGACCTGGTGAAAGGCAGACCGCTACCAGCGGCAGTATTGGTCGACGGCACAGGACGCGGTTTGGCGGTAAATATTGGAGCCGGAGCAGGATTCCAAGAAAAGATCTGGGACAGCCTTGAAGCGGTCAGCGAATCCGCGGGCCGCTCCGCGCTCTTGGAGCAGGTTGTAAATCGCTACGGGGTATTGCTTTTGGTAGAAGGCAAAGATGCCGCCCGAAACCAGGCCGTCCGGGCAATTGCCGACAGCGCGATTGAGCTTGTCGCCAAAGCGATCAATGAGAAATCGCTCGAGAAGGAAATCGAGAACCCGCCCAGCGTAATGGTGGTGAAAGCCGAAGATCGACAACAGGAACGTATACTCCTCTGGTCGCTGGGAATCTCAGAGACGTCAGTGAACGAGCCGCAATTGGCCATTCTTTATGGACGTGCCCGCCAGATAGGCAGCGTCCTCAGCGGTGACAAGATCACGAAGTCAGCTGTGTCGGCGATCCTGAATACGATTGGTCTATCCTGCGAATGCGGTCTCGATCGCAGTTGGATGCAGGGACACATGATTCCCTCCAAATGGGAGGAGAGCACCCAATCGCTGGCAGCAAAGACACTGGGGTTTGATCCCGAAAGTCCGGCAATCAAGATGGAGATGAGCCAGATCCTTTCGAAGAGTGGGCAGAGCCGAAAAGCCAAGGAATTTGGAAACGGTGCTGCGCTACTCGCAGGCTACAGCGAGATCGCTGCGAATGTGACCACCGATCAGACGGATCAGTCCGCTTCGCCTGATAAGATCGCCCTCACCAATTCAGTAGCGCCGCCCGTAGCCACTCCACTACCGCTACCGCCAACAGTTACAGTGAGCGCACCCGTGACCATTCACTCTCGGGGCCGTTTCCTATGGGTGGTTGTCACCGGCGTGGGGATATTCGTCGGATTGATCGGCGCTTTCATCTTTTTCCGCACTGCCGGCAAACATTGATCGGCATATGAGTACGCCAGGATTGATTTTCAAAGAAATGGGCCATCGCCGTTGGTCGACCCTGTTGGCACTGCTCGCGGTGGTGACCGCAGTCGGTTTTTCGGTGGCGTTCTTCACCACGGGTGAGGCTTCACAACGAGAGACCCGCCGCAACATGCGGGACATCGGTCAAAACCTACGCATCATCTCCAAGGCCACTGACATGGGGGCATTTTGGGACAACGACTATTCCTCCGTGATGATGCCGGAGGAATGGATCAAGCGGTTTGAGAAAGTGACCGGTCTGTTTTATTCGCACCTCTCGGCCACCCTGAAGCAGCGGATCGAATGGGACGGGGATCCCGCGTTGATTTCCGGCATGGCTGCGGAAGTCGCGCCACCTGATCGCAAGAAGCCCTCGATGACCTTCAATATCAAGCCGGGCGAAATCTTTCTCGGCTATCAGTTGGTCAAGAAACGCGGATTGAAGAAGCAGAACAAGGTTACGATCCGGGGCAAGGAATTCGTCATCGCCGGAACACTTGCCGAAGCGGGCACGGACGATGACATCCGTATTTACATGCACCTGAAGGATGCACAGGAAATTCTGGGAGTGCCGGGCAAGATCAACGAAATTCAGGCCCTCGACTGCTACTGTCGGAATCCGGATCTCGATACACTGACCGTTCTCCGTGAGCAACTGGCGGAAGTGCTCCCCGAAGCACAGGTGATCAAGATGCAGGCGATCGCCCTCGCACGCGAAAAACAACGCACGATGATGGACGACTATTTCAACCTGATCATGCCCCTCGTGGTCGTGGCCTGTGGGCTGCTGATCGGCGTCCTCGCGATGCTGAACACGCGTGATCGCCGGGAGGAAATTGGAATTCTGCGCGCCTTGGGATTCGGAACACCCCAGATCGCCACCCTCTTCCTCGGCAAGGCGGTACTGTTGGGTTTGATTGGAGCCGGACTGGGCTTCGCCATCGGCACGGGATGGGCGCTACACTATGGGCCTGACATTTTCAAACTGACGGTCAAAAAGCTCCAGCCGATGTACCCCCTGCTCTACTGGTCTTTTCTGCTCGCTCCATTGTTCGCCGCGGTATCGAGTTTTATTCCCGCGATGCTGGCCGTTGCCCAAGATCCCGCCGAGACACTTCGCCCCGATTGAGGTTGCCATGCTCAAGCTTTCCGAAGTCACGAAAACTTACACCACGAGGAACGGACCGATCGCCGCATTGGACGGCGTGTCCACAGAAATTCAGAAAGGGGAATTCGCCGTGATTCGTGGACCCAGCGGATGCGGTAAAACGACTTTATTGCTGATGCTCGGCGGCATGCTGCATCCGACGAGCGGCAGCATCACGGTGGACTCGAAGAATCCCTATCAGTTGTCCCCCCGAGAACGTGCGGGCTTCCGCGCCGCCGAAATCGGATTCGTCTTTCAGATGTTCCACCTCGTGAACTACCTCACGATTATGGACAACGTGCTGCTGGCTGGTGGTGCGCTCGGCAGCAAATCCGATGATCGCTCCCGAGCCACGGAATTATTGGAACAGTTCGGCCTGACAGATCGCCTGAGCCATAAACCCTCTGAACTGAGTACCGGCGAACGGCAGCGCACCGCGATCGCCCGAGCGCTCTTCAATCGCCCCTCTCTTCTGCTCGCCGATGAACCCACCGGCAACCTCGACCCGGACAACGCCGCCGAGACCGTTCGTTACCTGAAAACCTATCAAAAGGAACAAGGTGGAACAGTGGTCATGGTCACCCATGGTGACGTCGCGAATGAAGCCGCCGATCAGGTGCTCCAGATGAAAGCTGGCAAGCTACTCGTCTGAGTGCTTTTTGGGGGCTCTCAACACTCTCCTTACTCAGTGGGAGGAGTTCACACGCGCCATCAACCACGAGTAGATCGAAGCGCCAATCTGGGCATATCCCACCTCGTTCGGATGTACCCCGTTTCTGGCAGGATAGCCATCGGTGCAATCCAGATTCAGCTGGGTGGGAATCAAATGGATATTCTCCTGTTCGCGATCTTGGAAATGTTCGATCTGGCGTTCCACCAACCGGTGCTGGATGCGGTGCCAGCCCCAGCGGCTGTAGCGCTGTTTGTAGTTCGCAACGAAGGCGGCATCACGGCTATTACCGGGTGTGGTGAGACAGATTCCGATGATTGCATCGGGTGCCGCTTCCCGGATAGCGCTCACGAGCAGTTCGGATTCACGAAACATCAGGTCAATGCGGGGATCGATTGTTTCCGGCGTATCGGGTTTTGCGCTGAAGCAGTCATTGATGCCGAGCATGATCGTGATGAAGTCCGGCTTTGCCCCCGCGCAGTGTTCACGGAAGTAACGGGCGACATCCAGTTCTGGTTTGCCGTCTTTACCGGCGAAAACGAAGGGACTGCTGTTCGTCTTTCCCGGGTAAGGTCGCTCGGGCGAGAACTTTGTGCGAAAGCGATTCCAGGTCCAGCCGCCGTAGCCTTCATGAGCGACACCCGGTTTGGCTGTTCGTGGACGGTGAGTCCCGAGCATCTCCCATTTTGAATTCCCGGGAGCGGAGAGCAGACGGGCGATTTCGTTCGGGTAGTACGTCGCGTGAGTGAGGCTATCTCCCAAGATGAACAATTTGATGGGTTGCTTCGTAAGTCCGGCATTCACTTCCAACTTCGATGTAGCCTTCCCGATCACCTCGCCGGCTTCATTGAGTGCGGTCAGTCGAAATGGATAAGTTCCGATCTGTTTTGCATTGGCCGTGAGAGTCCACCGATTTGTCTCAATCTTTCCAACCGGGCATTCGCAACGAAACGAGATCGGCGACTTGCGATCCGGTGAGATGAGAACGGAATTCGCGAAATGAACATTCATCACCACTCCCGAGGCGGCGTAGATCGTTGGCGGAAGGGTCAGACGAACGGATTCGCCCTGCAGAGATGTGCTGGCCAACGCCACGCAAACAAGGATCAGATTGAGTCGGAGCATATTCGGGTATGGAAGCGCAATTTGTTACGCAAAGATTTTGTGAGCCACCTGTCCGTGAACGTCCGTCAGGCGGAAGTCACGGCCGGCATAGCGATGGGTGAGCTGCAGGTGATCCAATCCCATCAGGTGCAACAGAGTGGCATGGAAGTCGTGCATGTGGACCTTGTCCTTCACCGCGTAGTAGCCGAACTCGTCGGTTTCTCCGTAGGCGAATCCGCGTTTCACGCCGCCGCCGGCGAGCCACATGGTGTAGCCTTGCGGGTTATGATCGCGGCCATTTGAACCCTGCACAATCGGGGTGCGACCAAACTCCCCTCCCCATGCGACGAGGGTATCATCCAGCAGGCCCCGTTGTTTCAGATCCGTAAGCAGGCCGGCGATCGGTTGATCTACGGCGAGACTGTTCTTGGTGTGCCCGCTGAACAGATTGCCATGCTGATCCCAAACGTTCGCCGTGTTCACCTGGATGTAGCGAACACCTGCTTCGGCAAATCGTCGGGCCAGAAGACATTGGCGACCGTAATTGTCCGTCGCCTTTTCACCGATCCCGTAGAGCTGCTTCACATGTTCAGGTTCGTCGTCGATGTCGATGACCGGCGGAGCCGCACTCTGCATCCGAAAGGCGAGTTCCATCGATTCGATGATGCCTTCGACCGGTGCATGGCGGGTCCGTTCCAAATGCTCCGCGTTCATGGTGCGGAGAAAATCGAGTTTCCGGGACTGCAATTCAGTTCCGGATTTTGCTTTGAGAAAGCGGAAACTCGCCTTGCTGTTCAATTTTCCGTTCGCACCAATCGTGGTCGCCTGAGTCGCGGCCGGAAGAAATGCCGCGCCATAATTGCGCGGGCCGCCGTGCGAGGCTGAGGGGCTGATGCTAACGAAGGACGGCAGGTTCTGATTCTCACGACCCAATCCGTAGCTCAGCCAGGAACCGACCGATGGCCGGACAAAATTATCGGTTCCGGTATGCAACATGCACACTGCTTGTCCGTGCGACTGCCCTTTGCTCTGCATCGACCGCATTACACAGATATCATCCATGCGCTGCGCCAGATGAGGAAACAGTTCACTGCACCAGAGACCTGATTGCCCGTGCTGCTTGAACTCCCACGGCGAGCCCAACAGTTTCGCCTGTCGCGTCGCCGTCGGATCGAGGTTCTTTGCCGGTGCAAAGGGCAGACGTTCACCCGAGCGGGCTTGAAGCTCCGGCTTGTAGTCAAAGGTGTCCACCTGAGAAGGACCACCGTGCATGAACAGAAAAATGATCCGCTTCGCCCGCGCGGGATGGTGAGCCAAAGTTTCTCTGGCACCGGCAATCCCCGCTAACGCAAGCGCACCAAACCCACCGGCAGCACGTTGGAGTGCGGCCCGCCGGGAAAGAGCCGGCGGGTCAAAATTATTACAGCCGGTGGAGCTCGGATTCATCGGGATCAATCAAGGAACAGGAATTCTGTCGAAACAAGCAACAAGTGCGCGAGATGCCCGAAAGCTGCCTCGGGCGACAGGCCAGAATCCTTCTGCAGATCGGCCAGGAAATCGCGGGCGCGTTGTTGCTCAATGTAGTCAGGTACGCGGTTAAGAATTCTGCCATAGAGGTTGGCGATCCGTTGCTCCACGTTCTCCTCGAGAAAGGAACGTTCGCCGATCCCTTTTGCCTGCGTCACAAAGAAATCGTTATTGAGGAGATACAGCGCCTGGGTCGGCACGGTTGTCGTTGCACGGGCGCCGCTCACGAGGTCGGGATTCGCGGCGTCGAAGAGTTCGAGTTCGGCGACGAGATTGTTGCGCGCGATGGGCAGATAGACGGTTCGCAGTGTTTCCTTGGTAAAGGTCATCGGCTTGTCAAGATCCACACCGTAACGTGCAGAGGTGGAGGTACCTGGACGGCTATCGAGTCGTCCGGAAAGAAACAGAGCGCTGTCGCGAATCTCCTCGGCAGTGAGACGCCGACGGTTCTGCCGACTGAACAAGGCGTTCTCGGGATCAGCATCTTCAGTGGCGCGAGTCGCGTTCGCACTTTGTTGATAGGCGCGGCTGAGAACGATCTGCCGCACAAGCGACTTCACCGATCCGCCGTTCTTACGGAACTGTGCGGCCAGGAAATCCAAGAGTTCCGGATGGGATGGGGCATTGCCGAGCACCCCGAAGTTATCGACAGATTTCACGATTCCGCGGGCGAACAGGTAGTGCCAGATCCGGTTCACCATTACGCGATCGAGTAACGCGCCCCCCTGCCCGGTCATCCAGTCTGCCAATTGAAGACGTCCGCTTTGCCCCTTTGCGATATTGGGTGATGCTCCCGTATGGAGAACTCGCGGGAAATTCCGAGGGACAACTGCGCCCAATCGTCCTACCTCGCCGCGAACGCGCAGGTGAATATCTGCAGCGTCATGCGCATCCCGCGGGGCCATGGCAACATCTGCTGTTTTCAGTTCATTGATCAACCTTCCCAATTCCTTCTTCAGTTGCGCCTCGCTCATCCGAAACAGCGGATCGCCCTGACCTTTCATTGCCGCCGCCAGTTCCTTGGTCTCACGTTCGATGTCCCGGACGGAAATGAACTGCACGGCGTCAACTATGAGGAAGTTCTTCGTTCCTTTGCTTTCTATGACCAGATTGGCTCGCCCCCCTTTCTCGAAATCGAAACGACCAATTGGTGCAAATAGTTCCGCGATGCGCGGCGCTTTGGTCTGGTCCAGGGTGACCCGGTGAATCTGGTTCCTCGCTTCGATCGTGATGAGGACGTTCCGCGCCCGGGAGGCAGCTGAGCTATAGGCAATCCGCACTTCATACACTCCGCTCTCCGGGAGACTCGCCCTGAATACCGCCCGACTGTCTTCGGTGCCGACATCGTGAACCACGTAACCGTCGCCGAATCGTGCCGGGTTGAGTCTGGACTTCCGCCAGGTGCCGGTCAGTTCCGCGTCCTCTTCATCGTAGATGACGCCGGCCAATGGGAGGTTCCCGGTGATCATTTTGCCGCCCGCCTTCTTTTGGAACTGTTCCTCCACAGTGAGGCGCATTGCCAATTCCAACCGCTTCACCTTCGCTGCTGTTTCGGAGCGACTGGGCTCCGCAACCGGCAGTGCCTGTTCGACCCAGCTGGCGACATTCACACAACCATTGCGCGTGCCGAGGATGACCTGCGTGGAACGGAAGATGCCGGCCATCGCGTAATAATCCTCATGCGAAATCGGATCAAACTTGTGATCGTGGCATCGGGCGCAGCCAATTGTCAGACCAAGGAACGCCCGACCGACAGTGTCCACCTGTTCATCGGCGATATCGAGACGGAGCTTCTCCTTATTCCGTTCGGTCAACATCTTCGGTCCCAGAGAAAGGAACGTGGACGCCACCAGTTGATCGTGCCGCTGTTGATCGGAGCCAAATGGCAGAAGATCGCCGGCCAGCTGTTGCCGGACAAATTCGTAGTAGGAGCGATCCTGATTGAAGGAATTGATCACGTAGTTCCGATACCGCCAGGCTTGGTAGTAGGTGAAGTTACGATCGCCTCCGTTGGAATCAGAATAGCGGGCGACATCCAACCAGTGGCGCCCCCATTTCTCACCGAATGCTTTCCGCGCCAGCAGATCGTCAACAATCCGGACAAACGATTTGGGAGATGAATCTTTGGCAAACGCCTTCACCTCCGCCGGTGTTGGCGGTAGGCCATTCAGATCGTAGTGCACTCGGCGCAACAAAGCGCTGGGTTCGGCATCAGCTGCGGGGCTGAGTTCCTGCTCATCGAGAGTTGCCAAGATGAAACGGTCGATCGATCCCCTGCCCCAATCCAGATTCTGAACGACCGGAGGTTCCTGTTTCTGCAATTCGCGGAAGGCCCAAGACCGACGGGCGGCAGCAAAGTCGATCGCCTGCTTCCGGACCGCTCCGGCGAGCGCGTCATCCCGAGGATCAGGAGCCCCTATGGCGACCCATTTCTCCAGCGTCCGGATCTCGGACTCGGGCAAGCGCTCCTTCGGTGGCATCTGCAGATCCTCATCGCGGTAATGAACGCTATGGATCAACAAACTCCGATCAGTGTCACCCGGGACAATCACCGGTCCGCTGTCGCCTCCCGTACTCCAGCCTGCCTTACGATCGAGCCAGAGCCCGCCCTTACGCTTGCCTGAGGATTCCGCGTGGCACTCGTAGCACCGCGCCACAAGGATGGGACGCACCTGCTTTTCGAAAAACGCCACTCCATCACCTGCGGTCACTTGGGACAAACCGGCCGCAAGCACCAACAGCGCGATCGCGTTTTGAAATTGGCTGAACGTCATAGGGAAACGGACATCAACCAACAATCTGATGGAACAAAGATGCTCATGTGAATGAGAATGGTTATACCGGCGTTCCCCGCCGAGGAAAGATTCGATTTTGGAGTAACAGGTCCTTGGATGCAGATGTTTTTCATAACAACTGAGCAAGCCGAAGGCTTTGCAGCAATGAGCCGGGTGGTCGAGCGCAGTGACACAAAACGAGCGTGAGGAGCGAATGGGCCAGACAATGAAAGTCGAATCAACCGCTGGTGCTATTCTCCTTTAGCCACAACGCGTAATCCGACTCGTCCATATCTCGGGCCGCCAGTGCCAGGGCCTTGATCGCGGCCTCGGCTTCGGCTTCGGTGGCCGCAAACTGGTGGCCGTTCAACTCCAGAAAAAGAATCGCCGTGGTAAAACCGATGCGCTTGTTGCCATCCATAAATGGGCGATTGCGGACGAGTCCATACGCATAAGCGGCAGCCAGTTCGATCACTGTCCGTCTACCGAAGGAGTGCTGCTGCTGTGGGCACGCCAAGGCGGAATCAAACAGCCCTTCATCCCGCAATCCACTCAGTCCGCCAAATTCTGAAAGCAGTCGTTCCTGGAGCGCGAGCACGGTCTCGCGCAATACCCACTGTACCTGCTTCACTTGGCCAACTCACGTAGAGTATTACGGTAGCGCTTGATGATATTTTCAGCCGCCCCCATCTGCTTGGCAAATTCTTCCCGCCCCTCGGTGAATGGTGTCAGGCGTAGACTGCCGTCGGGGGCATCCGTCATGCAAAGTGAGTCGCCTTCACTTACGTTCAACTTGGCCATCGCCTCTTTCGGAAGGACAACTCCCATCGAATTCCCGATTTTGCGCAATTTCAGTTCCAACACCATTCGATACCGTTGCCACAGATGTAATAACACAGCAAGATTCCATATTGTCACTGCGTCTGGTGCTGGGAAAGCCCCCGGTTTGTTAGCCTCCACCAGGCCGTTTCAACCGAAAGCCGTTGCCGGGTTGCAGGAATCGCATCTTAAAACAGCAAGGCTATGAAGCCTTGGGCTTTCCAGGTCCCGGCGCATAGATCAGGCTCAGTCCAGCATGGTGATCCGGAGGAGATCCAGCGCCTGTTGGGCGGTGACGAACTTGAACGTCTCACGGTCGAACGAATTGATGCGGTACAACACCTTGGTCTCGTGTTTGCTGGCGAGGGCAATGAATACGGTGCCAACTGGTTTGTCATCCGTGCCCCCGGTGGGCCCGGCGATACCGGTGACAGCAATTGCGTAGTCAGCTCCAGATTGGGTTCGAGCGCCTTCTGCCATCTCACGAACCACGGCTTCGCTTACGGCACCGTGGTCGTCGACGGTGTCGGCTTTCACGCCCAGCATGCGCTGCTTGGCCTCGTTGCTGTAGGTGACATACGAGGCGAGAAAAACAGCGGACGCACCGGAAACATTTGTGATGCGATGTCCGATGTAGCCGCCGGTGCAGGATTCAGCCAAAGCGATCGTCTTCTGGGCGCTGGCGAGCTGTTTCACCACGGCTTGCTCAAGCGTTTCGTCTTCGCGCCCGAATACGATCTTTCCGGCAACGGAAAGGGCGATCTGTTCCGCTTCCATCACGAGTTCGGCCGCACCTTCTCCGGTTGCGGCCAAGCGCACATCAACCTCCCCGGTTCGTGCACAAAAGCCCACGATGAGCCCGCGGTTGACCAACGCCGCAAGCGGCTCGATCAGAATTTCCTCCAGCTGGGATTCTCCCACGCCTGCTGATTTGAGTGTGCGACAGGCAAATCCACCGCCGACCGGAAACCGTGTCTTGATCAAAGGCAGGATCTGCCTGGTGAACATCGGTCGCAGTTCCCGAGGCGGTCCCGGGAGCATGATCAAAGAAGCCGGTGTCGCGCCATCGCCAAACCTGTTGGGCGTAAGATCAATCACGAGCCCAGGGGCAGTACCGTGATGATTCGTAATGATCTCCGAATCCACCGGAATCATTGCCTGGATCTTGGTCGACTCCGGCATCGGCCGATTCCTGCGCGCAAAGAATTCTCGGATGCGTTCCACCGTCGCGGCATCCTCAACCAACGGTCGATCCAACAGTTCGGCGATCTTATCGCGAGTAATGTCATCCGCGGTGGGCCCCAAACCGCCCGTGACAATCACGAGATCGGCGCGCTCGAGCGCCTCCCGGGTTGCGTCGTGGATAGCCTGTCCGGTATCGGCAATGGCGACCTGCCGGGTCACCTCATACCCGGCGTCCGCCAACTGCCGACAGATCCACTGTTGGTGCGTGTTAAGAACGCGGCCGAGCAGCAGTTCGCTGCCGGTGTTCACGAGTTCAATTCTCATCCTTTCCTCAGCTCCTTTCGTTTAGCCCAAGTAGTCGGGTTCGTTGCCCGGCTTCCACTTGATGTTACAGCCGATACTCGGTTTCTGATCCGCTACATCTGTTTTCTCTTCCAAAACAGCGTCCAAGGCAACCCGCAGATCTTCGCCGGTCACCGGAATCCCATTCCCCGGCCGACTTGCATCCAGTTGTCCGCGATAAACCAATCGCCGGGGTTGATCAAAAATGTAGAAATCCGGGGTGCAGGCAGCGTGATACGCTTGGGCAATCGCTTGGGATTCGTCGTAGAGGTAAGGAAATGTGTAGCCAGAGTTTAGCGCCTCTTGAGCCATCTTCGCCGGGCTGTCGTCAGGATGGTTTTCGACGTCGTTCGCGTTGATGCCAACGACTGCGGCGCCCCGCTCTGGATACTCCCTGCCCAAGGCGGCAAGCTCGGCGGCGAGGTGCTTCACATAGGGACAGTGGTTACACATGAAGATTACCAGCAAGGCTTTCGCGTCACTGAAATCAGCAAGGCTGACCACTTTGCCCGTGGTATCAGGCAGGCTGAAATTGGGGGCTGCTGTGCCCAAGGGCAGCATCGTGGATGGTGTTCTTGCCATTGGCGGGGAGTGTAGCGGCAATCGGAAAACTCACAAGTGAGAGCCGGATTCCCAACAGGGCAGACGCGTCGATCTGCTTGTCATTTGGGAGCAAGAGAACGGCCACCGGTTAGGACTCCCACACGGCTGCGCGTTTTGCGTGTTTATCGCCAAAAGAGGGTGAATGTCCTGAGTTGCGGCATTTGACGTTCAGCGATATTCTAAAACCCGCGCGGGAGCCAACTGTTCCAACCGCCGATCATCGGGGCGAATGGCAGGATTCTGGCTACAGAAACTGGCGAAGCGTAGCAAAATAACTCATGACGGCCAACCAGCACACAGCAACAACAGGCAGGAAAGCATGCGCTGCGGTATTCGCCTCCGTGTTTTTGGCTCTGGTGTTCCTGTTTCCGTTCGGGGCACGGGCCGACTTCAACACGAACGGACTGTCGGTCATTGGAGGCGGGGGCTACTTCACCGATTTCGACAACCAGCTCAATGGGAAATTCGAATGTCAACAGAATGACATTGTAGGACCACCGCCCACCATCACGACTGAAGGCCAGAATAATTTTGTACGACTGACCGGCGGGGCCGCCGGAAACGTCACCTCGCTCACTTACGATCTCAACGATGGCCAGCTTGGGTTTGGGGCGAACTTCGGAGCCTACAATCGAGTCACAACTGATTTTGACTTCCGAATCACCGGGCTCGCGGATGGATTTGGGTTTATCCTCTTCGACACAACCGTATATGGGCCGAAGGAGATTGTTCCGCGCGCCGGATTCACCGGAGCGCAGGTCTATCAGGAACCCACTGCAACCAATTCACTCGGGATCGGATTTGATATCCACCAAGGGACGGAAGGACGCACAGAACTGAATGACAATCACCTCTCGCTGCATTTCAACAACGAGTTATTGCTCGAAGTAGACGCCGGCCCCGTGGATCTGAACAGTGGAACCTGGATCCACGCCTCGGTTGTGCTCCGTCATATCAATGGGGTTTCCGACGTGAGCGTCACGTTGACACCGGTTCAGGGGATTACGACCACAGTGATCGCGAATTACGTGATCGGAAACCTGATCCCCTACGAGAGTCGCCCGCACTGGGGGGGGCGATCTGGGGTTCTGAGCGCAGTCGTGGATCTGGACAACCTAAACGTTCAGTATAGCGAAGCAGTACCGGTAAGTTACCAGTTTGGTTTCACCAATTTCGCCACGGTCGAGAGTGTGCCAGCCTACATTTACGTTTCCAAGGTCGGTGGCGGTAACATGACGAACACGGTGGATTTCTCGACCATCAACGGTTCTGCAATCGGTGGGATCGATTTTGTCGCCACGAATGGCACCATGACATTCAATCCTGAGGATCGAATTCAGATGCTCCAGATTCCGATGATCAACGACGCGGTGATTGATCCTACCAAACAATTCTCGGTTTCGCTCGGCAATGCCAGTGGAGGGGCGACGATCAGCGGGACGAATACCGTGGTGGTCACTCTATTTGACGATGATGATACAGCGACCGTTGGACGTTGGGATACCCACGTTTACCCCATGCCGGTGAACACTGAGAACGGAGGGTCTGGCATCGTACCGATCCATCTGGTGGTTCTTCCAAGCGGCAATCTGCTGATGTGGGATCGACACGAAGCGACGGCCTTCGGGGGCAGCGACGGCGACCCCAAACTTTGGGATCCCATCGGAAACGTCTTTGGCGAAACACCCACGGTCACTTACGACCTCTTCTGTGCCGGGCACGCCTGGATGGGTGATGGCCGTCTGTTCGTGCCGGGTGGCCATATCAAGGACGGCGAAGGAGCACCGAACGCCTCGATCTATCATCCGGGATCGAACACTTGGACTGCCGTTCCAAACATGAACGGCGGCCGCTGGTATCCCACCGCAACCACCTTGGCCAATGGCGACATCCTGGTTGAAGCCGGTACGATGAAGATTGGCCAGGACAACCGAGAGGCCCAGGTCTGGCAGGTGGCTTCCGAGACGTGGCGAACTCTGACCAACGCCGGAAACCAGCATGGATCCTATCCGATTTGGGCGGATTACTATCCTTTCATGTATCAGCTCACCGACGGTCGCGTTTTTTGTGCTGGTCCCCAACAAATGGCCCGCTATCTCGATCCCACCGGCCTCGGAACCTGGACGGACGTGGCGATCAGTTCACTCTCCTACCGCGACTACGGAACGTCGGTCATGTACGACGAAAGTGGGCAAGTCATGATCACGGGAGGAAATCCCCGGGAAGGCGCATTCGCCATTACCGCAAATACAGCAACGATCTATCCCAGCAGAATTGCCGAGGTCATTGATCTGACGCAACCCACGCCGGCCTGGCGGCGGGTCCCCGAAATGAACATCGGTCGCCGACATGCCACTTCGACGATTCTGCCGGATGGCAATGTGCTCGTGACCGGGGGAAGCAGTTCTCCGGGATTCAACACCAGCGTGGGAGCTGCACTGTGGTCTGAGCTTTGGGATCCGACCACCGAACAATGGACCCCCATGGCGGCAGCCTCGATCTACAACGGCTATCACTGCAATGCCGTTCTCTTGCCAGACGGGCGGGTGGTCACGACCGGTGGCGGTCACCCCAACGCACCGGAAACCGACGTGGTCCCGCCCAATTTTGGATCCTTGCCCTTTGCTGAGATCTACTCGCCCTATTACCTCTTCAACGGTCCGCGACCTACAATCACAACGGCACCGGACCGGGTGACCTATGGGGAATCGTTTCAAATTGGCACCCCAGATGGGGAACAGATCGCCGCCGTCAGCTTCATCCGGCTCGGTGCGTCCACTCATGCATTCAATCAGAACCAGCGAATCAATTTCCTTTCGTTCACCAACACCAGCAGCGGCCTGCTGATTGAGGCCCCGCAGGATCCGTTTATCTGCCCCCCCGGACCTTACATGCTCTTTATTCTCAACTCGAATTCAGTGCCGTCGGTCGCGGCGGTTCTGAAGATCGGCATGGGAATTCTGAGCGTCACTCCTCAGGGAAATGACAATGTGATCAACGTCACGACTGTGACCAACAACAACTACCAGGTGGAATACTCTGACGTTGTGCCGGTACTGAGTTGGACCACGGTCGGTGGCCCCGCGGCGGCAGTGGCGCAGAATACGATCGTTACGGACATAGGTGGTGCCTTGGCCACCAATCGCTTCTACCGCGTCCGCCAGGTGCCCTAGGCACCGTCCCTTGCCTGCGAATTTACGTATTTAGGCATGCCTCGTTCAATCACCAAGCTTCGGGACTGCCGGATTTCGTGGTTCTCAAAAACCTTCCGTGCCACCTCTTCAGTATTCCGGGAATTAGATGCCGCCGTCATCTTTCCATAATGACCAGATCTCCAATCTTGAAACCACTCTGCTCCGACGTCCGTCTCAATATATACTCACCATGACCGCAACCTCTTCAAACACTCACCCTTCTCGCCGCAAGTTCATTGCCCGTAGCGTCCAAGCCGCTGCTCTTATCAGTGCTTCCGGCGCAGTTCGTGCCACTGCAATCCACAACGTCAAAATCACCGGCGACCAGGTCCGCGGCTTCGCGATCTTCGGAGAGCACGCCGCAATCGCAGTTGATGCTTCTGTGGCGCTCTATCGATTGTCCGGGCAGAAGCTTAAGCAGATTGACGCACCGGCGGCTGTCCGCGCGGTTGCCTACGGATCAACGGGGCGTCTTTTCGTTGCACTGAAGAATCGCATTGGCGAAGTCATTGATGACCGCATCCAACTCTTGCCAGGCAATCTGCAGACGCTGCCCGCGGACGTGACGCGCAAGATGACAATCACGAGCCTGACAGTGGGCGACACAGACGAATTGTTCGCGGCAGACTCAGGCAACAAAGTTGTTTGGCGCATCGAAACCAACGGCGAGACCGTCAGTCGAATCGCCCCGAAATCTGGCGAGTTCAAGGTATCTAAGGCGTTCTTCCCGATTACCTGGAACAACGGTCGCCTGATCGTCGCCGAACCGGGACGCCATCGGGTGCTGAGTTTTGATGCCACTGGTAAACAGCTTGATCGCTGGGGGACCCACAGTCGAAAGGCCGAAGGCTTTGCCGGTTGCTGCAATCCGGTCGGAGTAGCCCAGATGCGGGATGGAACTTTTGTCACCGCCGAACGTGGCCAGGTCAGAATCAAACGATTTGATCAATCCGGCAGCTATCTCTCCGAGCTCGCCGGTCCGGATGAGTTCCTCGCGAGCGTGAACGCAGTCGCCGCCGAGGAACTGAACCTCTTCGGTTGTCAAAGCGGCGGAATGGATATCGCAGTCGATCACAATGGCATTGTTCACGTGCTTGACCGCGTCACCCGCGAACTGCGCACCCTTTCCTGATCCAGATCGGGCTCCTGCTTATGCTAATCTCCAAGCTTGCTCTCTGCCTCACGGGCGCACTGACGTTCACTTTCCCAGTCAGGGCGGTGAACACCGAACCCACCCACGTCGAGATCGACCCGATCAAGGTGCAACTCGGGCCCAAGGGACAGATGAAGACGATTGCGATGGACTCCAAAGGGAATCTTCTCGCCGGAGTCATGTGGTATGCCAACGGCAACCAAAAGAAATACGGCATCAAGAAGATCAGTCCCCAGGGCAAGCTCCTCCAGACATGGGTTTTGAAGGGGGACTTCCTGCCCAAGATGATCCACGGCTGTGACGACGGTATGGTCTACGTCGGCGGGCATGGCTATCTCGCGATGTTCGATGAGAACGGTAACGAGAAGAAGCGAATCGATCTGGACAAGGTACTGGATTACAAGGCGATCACTGCCGGCCTCTATGTGACCGACAAGTATGTCTTCGCTGCCTATGGCAGCGGCAACAGCATGCGAGCCGTGGAGGAGTTTCACCGCTTCAATCGCGATCTCACCGGTAGCAAAAAGATCATCGAACGCCAGTATGGCTGCTGCGCCCACATCGACATGGAAGTGGTGGGAGACAAATTGCTCATCGCCGAGAACAGCAGACATCGCATGAACGTGTTCGACCTGGACGGCAATAAACTGGGCACTTGGGGCAAACGGGATCGAACCAATATCGAAGGGTTCACCGCCTGCTGTAATCCATGCAACACGGACATCGCGGGCGACGGTTCGATCTTCACCGTTGAATCCGGGGTCGGGCGGGTAAAGCGATTTACCCCCGACGGCAAATATCTGGGTCTCGTCGGCTACATAGACACCACGAAGTTTGATCGCGGAAGTAAGCTGGCCGCGCAGTCCTGCTATATTCCCAGCGAAGTAAGCGCGGACGGAAAGCGCGTGTATGTGATGGATGTTCGCCAGCATTTCATCCGCGTGCTGGAACAGAAATAGGCACCCGCCTGTGAATCTCCCCCGCCAAACGTTCACGCTGCTCGCAACGCTGCTCTGTCTTCCCGCTGCACGTTCGTTGGCCCAATCTGCACCGGCACTCACAGTGCTGGTGATGGACCCACTCGCGCTTCAGCTATCGTGTGCCTGCGTTGATGGAACGGGACAGCGCCGATATTCCCAACTGGCAGATCACTTGGAGAAATCCCTGGGCCGGAGCATTCGCCTGATCTTCGATGAAAGCCTCGCGCTGGCACTGAATCGTGCCCCCAACGGGATCGACCTGGTCATCGGCAAAGATGCCATGGTCCGGTTTGACGCCACCGCCACCGGTACCCATCTGCGCCCCGTCGCCGCGCTGACGGATCGCCGGAAACGAACCGTATTCTCCGGAGTGTTCGTGGTGCACAAGGACAGCGGACTTTCCGCATTGAAGCAACTCGCGGGCAGCCATATCGCACTGGGACCGATTGAAGATGAGGAAACCAACGGAGCCGCTCGTGCCACGTTGGCACAAGCAGGTGTTTCACGGGTAAGATTCACGGTATGCGGCAGCATTGATTCAGCCGCCCTCATGGTGCACGACGGGGAAGCGGATGCAGCAGTGGTGTCCGACTTTCTGCCGCCTCTTCTCGAAGGCTGTGGCAAGTTGGAAAAAGGAACGATCGAAGTGATTGGCTCGACCGGTGAGATTCCCTTCATCCGGATTTTCGCAGCTGATTCCATTTCATCAGAATTCGAAGAAAAGCTCTTTCTGGCGCTAAAAAACGCGGGCAAGAAACCGAGACTCCTGGCAGCTTTGGAATCCGGTTCCGGATTTCAGAGTGTCCGCCGACCTGAAACGCACGCCGTCTTCGAATGGCACGATTGGCGTGGACCCAATCGCCGGGGAATGGCTCCCCAAATTCCTTCCCGCCTCCCCGCCAAGCCGAAGCGACTCTGGACGCACCAGAGCACCGGACCGGCCGTATCGGGCGTGGCAGCCGATCGGAACATCGTCATCGTTGCCGACAAAACTGCGGACAACGAAACCGATGTGTTCGCCTGCATCGACGCCGACACTGGCAAGACCCGCTGGGCGTTACGCTATGCCGCACCGGGCGATATGGAGTATTCGAATGCGCCGCGTGCAACTCCGGTGATCCACGAAGGACTCGTGTATCTGCAAGGCGCGATGGGTCACCTGCATTGTGTTGATTTGAAATCGGGGAAGATCATTTGGAAGAAGAATATTTTCACTGATTTCGGTTCCGAACGCCTGAACTGGGGCGCGTCTGTTCCGCCCTTGGTGGTCGCTGGAAAACTGATCATAAATCCCGGTGCCGAATCTGCCTCGGTCGTCGCTCTGGATCGCAAGACGGGCACGGTGATCTGGAAAACACCGGGCCATGCGGCGGCGTATTCCGCGTTCGTTGTGGAACAGTTCGCCGGCGTCCGCCAAATCGTGGGTTACGATTCAGCCGGACTCGGTGGGTGGGATCCCAGCAATGGAAAGAGGCTCTGGGAATTGGTTCCACCGGCCGGTTCCGATTTCAACGTGCTTACGCCGGTGATTCTGGGCCAACAGATTCTGTTGGGATCTGAGAACAACGGAACGCGACTCTACGGATTCGACAAAAGCGGCAGAATAATCAATTCACCGGTGGCCCGGAATGATGATCTTGCCCCTGATACCTGCACCCCGGTGGTGGTCGACGGCAAGATCTATGCAACGGCATACGGTGAACTTTTCTGTGTTCGACTGCAGGACATGAAGACCTTGTGGAAAGTTGCCGATGATATGTTCTACGACCATTCCACAGTGATCGGCGGTTCCGATCGGGTTCTGGTGTGGACCATGAGCGGCGATCTGCTGCTGCTGGACGCCACAGTCAATCGTTACGAGGTGGTTTCACACATCAAACCCTTCGGACCAGACCCGCTGGATTCGATGTCCCATCCGGCATTCGTCGGAGATCGTATCTATCTGCGATCAAAGGATGAAGTTGTCGCATTCAGCCTCTCCGCATCCGAATGAGCAGCGAGGACGATTGTCCGTTCGACGATCCGGTGCCGATGCCGATTGATGGCGAGCTCGATCTGCATGGCATCCGTCCGAAGGACGTGAAAGAGGTTCTGTTGGAATACCTTCTCGAATGCCGGAAGGCAGAAATCCTGGAGGTGCGCGTGATCCACGGAAAAGGAATTGGGGAAATCCGGCGGAGTGTTCAACACATTCTGTCCACCGCCCCGAACGTCCAAAGATTCGCAGACGCGAGCCGATCCCATGGTGGCTGGGGTGCCACCATGGTTTATCTCACCGAGGCCTGAGGGACATCCCCAAATTCTGACGGACCTTCGGCAATCCTCTGATTATGCGCCTGACGCGAGTTGGCTTTGTTGATAATCTCTGCCTAATGAACAAACTCTTTCTCAGCTTACTACTGACCCTGGCCAGCGGCGTTCAGACGAATGCAGCGGCTCCTCAATACGAAGTGGTGCCAAACTATCTGAAACTGCCAACCGGTCTGGACAAGATGGGTAACGCTCACGGTGACGTTGCCATTGCCGCCAATGGCGACGTTTACGTGAGCATCACTGCGGGCCCGAAGGCGGGAATTCAGGTCTACAATTCAAGCGGCAAATACATCCGCAATGTCGCCGGTGCCCCGAAAGATTTTCATGGGTTCGTCATCCGCAAGGACAAAGGCGGCGAATACATCTACGGTGCCAGTCTGGGTGGGCAGAAGATCTACAAACTGACGCTCACGGGGGATCGCGTTCTCACCATCAGCGGCGACACCATCCCAGACAAATTCAAGAAGAAGGGCCGGGGAAAGAATGCGAAACCGGGACTTCGCCTCACCGCCATGGACGTCGCTCCGAACGGAGACCTCTTCGTTGTCGACGGCTACAGCAACGACTACATCCACCATTTCGATCGCAAGGGTAACTACAAGAACTCCTTCGGCGGCCGGGGCAAGGCACCCTACAATTTCAGGACCCTGCACAAGATCGCAGTGGACACCCGCTTCAAACCCGCGCGAATCATCGGGGTTGATCGCGAAAATATGCGAGCTGTTCACATGTCCCTCGACGGGAAATTCATGGGAGTAATCAACCATGAACTGCTCCGGCCCGCCGCAGTTGCGATTCATGGAGACTACGCCGCGATCGGTGAGATCAAAGGCCGCGTGGCGCTGCTCGACAAGGAAGGCAACATTGTCGCGAAGATCGGATTCAACGACGTTCCCGAGAATGCCATGAACAACAAGACCCCGCCGGCCCGTTGGTTTCCGGGTATCTTTACGGCTCCGCATGGACTGGCGTTCAACGCCAAGGGAGATTTGTTCGTCGCGGAGTACAGCATCTTTGGACGCGTGCACCGCTTGAATTTGAAGGATTGAGACGCCGCTTATTCTTGGCCCAGCGACCGCGGCTCGCGCTCATTACGAGTTCTACTTCGCGCCTTTGCCGCGCTTGTAGTATTCCTCGACCCGCTTCGCGACATCGAGGTAGTTGATGTCGATCGCGAAGATCTGTTTGAACTGCTCAATGGCCTCGTCGTAACGGGCCATCTCTTCCAGCACAACGCCAAGTGTGTAGATCAGTTCCTTCTTCTCCTGATCCATCACACTCTTCTCGTTGACCGCCTCCTGCAGACCGGTCACGGCGAGATCCTTCATGCCGAGCGCGGAGAAACATTTACTGATCAGTAGCTGCCCTTTGATCTTGTAGTGGGGGTTCGCCTGCGACCGCTGCAGTTGCGCGATGGCTTCCTGGACGCGCCCCGCGCCAAACAGTAGTTCGCCGTATTCGTACCGCAGTCCCATGTCGGTCGGGTAATGCTCCACGCGGTCCTTGCAGTCAGTCATGATGAATTCGTCCCGCTCCTGTTCGTACTTTGCACGCGTTTCAGCATAGTCAGGGAGGTTGCGATCGAGGTCTTCGATCGCCTGATCAAAGCATTTCACCGCCACCAGAAAGATATCTCGGCGAATCTTGGCATCCTTCGCCCCTTCGATATCGTCCAAGAGATTGTAGTATTGAAGGGAACGATAGAAGTCGCCGCTTTCCGCGTGAAGTTCGGCAATGTTACAGATCAACTTCACGTTCTCCGGCTCATTCTCCAACCGCTGCTCATACTCGGCCAGCAGAGTCGCCATGGTGGCCTCGTCCTTGACCATCCGTGACTCACGTTCCAAGCGCTCGGCCTGATCAACGTCTTTGAGCAATTTGCGGAAGGTTCCGCCTTCCGCGTGGGCATTCTCATACCCGCCCTGATCCAGAGTGCGACGCGCGGCGATGTTCTTCGCCTCCATCTGCAGTTCCTGATCATTCGGATGATGACGCATCAGCACTGCGTAAACTTGTTCGGCAAGTTCAGGGCTACCCAGATCGCAGTAGAGATTGGCCAGTCGGGCATTGGCCTCCCGATCTTCAGGTGCCAACTGATGCACCCGTTGTAAGGTGAGTCTCGCAGTCTGGATGAATTCCAATCTGAGCGCGGCTTCAGCTGAAATCTTTAGGGCCATCACATTCACAGGGTCTGAGAGGAGGATGATTTCGGCTTCAGCCAAGGCTTCCAACGGCTCACCCGCCATGGCCATTTGGGCTTTGGCCAAATGCGCACCGCTCCCGGCGGTGTTCATGACCTTTTTGAAAAAGCTCTTGCCTTTGGACTGCTTCGCCATTGCCGTTTCTCGCAGTTTCATACGAGCTTCCCAGCATTGCGGCTCCTTCTTGATCAACTGCGTCAGCAGTTCGATGGCATAGTCGTAGTTTTCCCGACGCATCGCTTCCACGGATTTATCGTAGAATGTGCGGGAATTGCCGAGCAGCTCGGATGCCTTCGTTTCTGCCACGGGCAAGATTTAGCCGATCACATCGCCAAAAATCGATGCAAAAACTCTCAGCGTTTCACCTTGCGGAACGCTGCCCTAACCGCGTATTTGTGCCGCCGCGATGGCTGATGCCTCCCCACAAGTTCTCCCTACCCACACCCCTGACCTGTTTCGCCTGGCTGCGACAACGGCCGCGGAAAAGCTGTGCGCCGGGGAAGTGGTCGCCTTACCGACCGAGACGGTCTACGGATTGGCGGCCAACGCCTTGGATTCCGATCTGGTGGCCAAAATTTACAAAATCAAGGAACGACCTGCCGAAAATCCGATCATTGTACATGTGGACGGCTTGGCAATGGCTCGCCGCTGCGTTTCGAATTGGCCAGCAACGGCACAGCTTTTGGCCAATGCCTTTTGGCCGGGGCCGCTCACGCTCGTACTGCCTCGGAGCGAAGTGATCCCGGATATTGTCACGGCTGGAGGCGCTACGGTAGGGGTAAGGTGGCCGGGGCATCCGCTGATGAGGGAAGTCATCCGGCAATGCGGTTTTCCCCTGGCAGCTCCCAGTGCGAACCCCTCCAACCAGCTGTCCCCCACCAATGCCAGCCATGTCATCAAAGGTCTTGGCTCCCAGCTAAGTTACATCGTCGATGGAGGGCAGTCGCAGATTGGAATCGAATCGACAGTCATCGATCTGACCGCAACTCCGGCGAAGATCCTGCGCCCCGGAATCATTCATGAAGAATCGCTCGAGGCCGTTTTGGGTGCCGACAACGTTGTGCACGCTGCAACAACAGATGGAACCTTCCGAAGCCCGGGGCAACTGCTGACCCACTACTCCCCAAAGGCGGAACTGCTGATCGTGGAATGGGGCTCCGAGGCCGATTTGCGCGAGCGTCTGCCGTCGAACTTTGATCCGGAGCACAGCTGGATCCTCGCCCACACCCATGTGCCGCTTGGGCTGGGACGCGATCACGTCTGTGTCGTGCCGCACGATCCGGAGGCATATGCCCGCGCGTTGTATGCTGAACTTCACCGGGCTGATGAAGAAGGCGCGCAATTGATCATCGTGGAGGCCGTTCCGGCCACCGCCGCGTGGCGTGGGATTGCCGATCGGCTCGCCCGCGCTGCGGCCTAGGTCCCGTTGCTGGAATCCGCAAGTTTGACGCTACCCGACGCTTGGCCCATCTTCGGCCCGTCATGATTCAGAAGCTCCTGTCCGCAGCCATCATTTGTCTGGCCCCGATTCCTGCCGCAGCCCAAATCGGGTATCAGGAAAAGGTTCCACTCAGTCTGCAGGACTGCGTGGAACTCGCCTTGAAGAGCAACCTGGATATTCAGATCAGCCGGCTTCAGCCGGGCATCGATCAATACAATCTGGCTTCGGCCTACGGTAACTACGACCCCAACTTCGAGTTTTCTGCTTCCCAGGGATTTAGGCTCTCGCCCGGGGTGACGGATCCCAACAGCAGCCTGGGTCTGGGCACGAGTAGCGAAAGCTACAACGAACGTTTCGGTCCGGCCCTGTCCGGCATTTCCCCTTATGGAACGAGTTATCGGGTGAGCGGCACACTCGTACGTCAAAGCGGCACGTTCTTTCCGTCATTTCAGTACAATACCGACCTTGGTATCAGCGTTACGCAGCCCTTGCTGAAAGATTTCCTGATGAACTCCCAGCGTCAGACGATTCTGGTGAACCGGAGCAATCTGAAAATCAGTGAACTGACTCTGCTCAGTCAGATCATGAGGAGCATCAACGGTGTGGAGTTGGCCTACTACGAACTGGTCTTCTCGCGCGACAACGTGCGGGTTCAGGAGGCATCTCTGGCTTTGGCCGAGCAATCTCTGGCTGAGACCAAACGCAAAATTGAGCTGGGCACGCTGGCTCCGCTCGACGGCAAACAGGCGGAATCGCAGGCGGCCAGTCGCAAGGCCGATCTTCTGAATGCCATCCAGAGTCTGGACGCCCGGATGAACACATTGAAAGGTCTGCTAAGCGATGACGTGGCGATCTGGCTTCCAATCGAGATCGAACCGACCGACCGACTGTTGCCCTTGCCTCAGACCTTCAATCTCCAGGAAAGCTGGCGTCGCGGATTGGATCAACGCCCGGACATTCTTCAGAACAGGCAAACCTTGGAGAGACAGAATATCGTCCTGCGCTTTCGCAAAAACCAGATCCTTCCGTCGCTGGACCTACAACTCACCTACGGGCACCTGGGCATAGGCCGCAACACCCCGCAGAGCTTTGACGGGATCCGTAACGGGAGTGGCCAACGATATTCCTACGGTGTGGTTTTTTCTATGCCGCTGAGCAATCGCAGCGCCAAGAGCAATTACCGGGAAGGCCGTGTTCAAAAGGAACGAATGCTCAAACAGTTCAAACAATTGGAACAGCAGATCGTATTGGAGATCGATAACGCCGTGAAATCGGCGCAAACCGCCTACCAGCGTATTACCGCAACCCGCGAGTCCCGTCTGTATGCGGAAGCCGCGCTTGACGCTGAGGAGAAGAAATTGATCAACGGCAAGAGCACCAGTTTTTTCGTACTGCAACTCCAACGGGATCTCACCGCTGCCCGCTCCACCGAACTACGCGCTTTGGCTGATTACAACCGGGCCTTGTCCACCCTTTGGCTGAGCGAAGGTACTACGTTGGAGAAGCGTAAACTCGATGTATCGATCAGGTAGCGGGAACTACCAATTCAGACGCGCCACGATGTCCGCACGAAGGAACAACCACATCAGCGCCGCCAGCGCGATGTACGGACCGTAGGGTAGTTTGCTCGACCATTCGCGTTTGCCGAGAATGATCAGCGAAACGCCAACAAACGAGCCAATCACAGAGCTCAGCGTCAGCGAAAAAAGAACTGCCTTCCAGCCGAGAAACGCGCCGATTGCGGCCATGAACTTCACATCGCCATAGCCCATTGCTTCCCGTGGTAGCACCACCTTTTCGGTATGGGCCTGCATGAACCGAACTGGCTCGGGATCGAACGACTCATCTCCGATTCGCAACAGACTGGCGCTAAGTTCAACATCCTTGTCCCAGTAGCAGCGATCAACGAGCTCAAGTCGGGTTGCATGGAATCGGATGAAATCTGTTTTGCGGCTGAAAATGTCACCGTAAGGAACGACATCATCCGGCATATGAAGATCCGTTTCGGTGAAGGTCATCGAATCCCCGGACTTGATGGGAACCTCAAAGCGACCGAACAGGACCTTCCCGAATTGCAGCACGCAGAAAACCACCGCCGCACCAGCAACGACACCGATCATGCTCTCCTTCATCGCTGTCGCCCGGTCGGGCGCACCGTGCAACTCTGGCACGAAGGCAGATGCGATCACCCCGACAACCATTCCCCCGTAGGTGATCTCGTTGGGAATGATGAAATGTTCAAAATCAATGAATGTTGCTGCCAGCAAGCCAGCGATGAAGACGCACGCAGCGACGGACAGAGCCACTGATTCCTGACCGAAGGTGAGCCAAGATCCGGCAAACATCAGCCCCGTGAGAAGTTCCACCAAGAGGTAGCGGGGGGGAATCCGGATTGAGCAGTTCGCACACCGCCCCGCCAACATCAGCCAGGTGAGAATCGGCAAATTAAGAAACCAAGGGATACGATACTCGCACTCAGGACAATGCGATGGCGGGTGGACAATGCTCAAATCACGCGGCATGCGGTAAATGCACACATTGAGAAAACTGCCGACGACCGATCCGAAGACGAAGAAAGTCGCCGTCCAGAAGTGTAGCGGCATGGCCGCGTATGGATTAATTTCCGGGTCCATGTCCGTTGATATTGGTGTCCGCCGAGGGAAAGCCGGTTGCGTGCCCAAGTGCTCTCGCGCCGAACGGAAAGGCGGACCTTAAAGATGCGCGCCGGGCGATCAAAGGGAATTTTGGGCGGAACCGAGAGAACAAGAGCGCCGAAACTACCCGGCGGTAAGCGGTCAGCCGTAAACGTTCCGCTTCAAAGCTTCACGCATCGCGCCGGTGTCAGGTATATCACCAGCCCAAATCTCCAACGCCTTCGCACCCTGATAGAGAAGCATACCCAATCCATTCGATGTTTTGGCACCTGCCTCACGCGCGCGCCGAAGAAACTCAGTCTCGGCCGGGCGATAGATCATGTCATAAAACTTGGGCGCACCCG
>JBLFYM010000025.1:0-49025 GCA_047608975.1 Limisphaerales bacterium
TTTCGAAATGCAAGGGTGCCAGATGCTTCCCAATCGCTGATCAAATCGCCAGACTGTTCCCGTGCCGGCTGCACGCAAAAATCGTTCGTTGAAGGATGCCGTCCAGATCAGTTTTTGGCTGGTCGGATTGCTCTTTGCGGTGGAGGCCGTGGAGGTGTTGACGCGCGTGAATTTCGAGCGGTTCGGTATCATTCCACGCCATCCCTACGGCTTGGTGGGCGTATTCGTCAGTCCCCTCCTCCACGGCAGCGCCGCCCATCTGGCCGCCAACGCGGTTCCACTCTTTGTGCTGCTCACGATCGTTCTCTGGGACAAGCAGTATCGCGCCGGGCAATCCCTCCCCCTCATCTGGCTGCTCTCGGGGCTCGGAACCTGGCTGATCGGCCGGGCCTACAATGACGGCGTTCCGACGGTGCATCTGGGGGCCAGTTCCATTGTCTACGGGCTCGTGGCCTACATCATCACTGCGGGCTTTCTGATGGACAGCTGGCGGGCGATCGGAGTGGCCGTCGTAGTCGGTATCTTCTACGGCGGAATCTTCTATGGAGTCCTTCCGCAAGACAGCCACATCTCGTGGGAGGCACATCTCTGCGGCGCGTTGGCCGGGGTCTGGGTTGCCCGCCAAAATCATCTGCGCCGACGACGATAATCTCGTCGGGCTCACGACGGTTTCGAAACACCGCCCGCTGTTCTGCCGGGCAGATTGGCCGAGTTCATGCTCTTCAAAACATGAAATAATACGTGAATCCACGTAACGACAACCCGCGGCGCCAATGGCACCTTAGATCTACAGAATCAGGAGGCTTTATGATGCTAATCAAACCAAACTGCCGAGATCATCTATCAGCTCAGGATATCGCGTTCATTGTTGCCACCTTGGGCGGTAAATTGTGCCATGACGCGCTGCAAGACCTGCTCATCGATCCGGACACCCGCGATCTGATCCTGGACGACGACGATCTCCGGGCGGCCATCCAGGACAGCGCGGTCGTCACGGGTATCTCTCCGCATCTGTATTTCTACATCCTCATCCGTCACACGTTGCGGTCGGGTGGAATCGATGACCGAACTCTCGCGGACTACATCGCCGAAATGCTGACGGAGTATTCGAATACGGATTCCATCAAATCGCGACTCCCCGAATCCGCCCGGTCCGACTATGTGGTTGATCTCATGGCCGCGCTTCAGTCGGCCGACCGAAGCACCGCGTTCCAAATTCGGGCACACGTCGGCAATCACACGCTTTTCATGACTGGAATCTTTCCGGCAAATATAATTCATCGAACGGAACGCCGAGGGGCGCCAGATCTCGATTACTATGAACGAATGGGCGCGGCGAATTACCGAATGGCCAGCGGCGATCCCTTGGCTCAGAAATACGACGTGGCTGACGTCTTGGAATCATTGGCGGATCGGTTCCATGAAACGCGCCTGGCGCTGAATGACGTCGCGGAACGCTACCTCTCGATCGATGATGCGAAAATCGGATCCCTGCTGCAGAACTGAGCTATTCCACCCAAGCCAACTCGAACCGGCGTTCCGGGTTCAGAGGCTTAGCGAAGTGACCGCCTGAGCGACGATTTCCAAGAACGGATCCGGGTAGATACCCAACCCAATCATTCCCCCAACACACACGACGACCGCCAACATCACCGGACGGTCAACCGTGATCGGCGACAGGTCCGCCGGCGGTCGCGACCAGTAGATGGCCCTGACGATGTTGAAATAGTAGTAGATCGAGATCAACACACCGAGCACGGCACAGGCGAGCAGTGCGAAATAAGCGGGATGATCCAACGCCTGCTCCAGGACAGCTTTGAATATCAGAAACTTCCCAAAGAAACCCGCCAGTGGAGGAACACCCGCCAGAGAAACCATCGACAGAGTAAGAGTAGCTGCAAGAACAGGACTCCGCTGCCCCAATCCAGCCAGCGAATTCACATCTTCCAGACCGGCCTGCTTGACGATTACGGCAATCACGGTGAACGCGGCCAAGACGGTGAACAGATAACCAAAGAGGTAGTAAAGCACTGCGGTCGCACCACTGTCGGTCATGACGGCAAAGCCCATCAGCAAAAATCCGGCACTGGCAACACTGGAATAGCCCATCATCCGCTTGATATTCCGCTGCGGCAGCGCACAGAGGCTGCCGTAGAGAATCGTCAGTCCCGCGATCACCATCAGCATCAACTCCCAGCCTCGTGCCACATCAGTGGCAACACTGCCCAGCAATCGGAGCAAAAGCACCACCCCGGCCGCTTTGGAACCCACCGCAAGGAACGCCGTGGTCGGAGATGGAGCGCCGTGGTAAACGTCCGCAGCCCAGACCTGCATCGGCACCGCCGCGAGTTTGAACGCGAGCGAAACGAAGATCATGAGCAATCCAACCTGGACGATCATGGAATTACCCAGCGCGTGATCGGCACTCAGCTTCGCGCTCAGCGCGCTGAATTCCATGGTGCCGGTCGAGCCGTAAACCAAGGCTATGCCATAGACCAGAAAGCCGGAGGATAGCGCGCCCATGATCAGGTATTTCACTCCCGCTTCGAGAGACTCAACCCGTCGGCGATGATAACTGACCAAGATGTAAAACGTCACGGTGATGAGCTCCAACGCGACGAACAGCAGCATGAAATTATTGGCGGAGGCGGCGAACATCATGCCAATGAGAGCGAACAGCTGCAGAACGAAGTATTCGGAGATCCCCCCCTCAATATGTTTACTGTAACCAATTGTGATCAACGCCACGATGACACCGGCCAGCAGGGAAAACTTTTTGAAGAACAACGCCAGGTTATCCATCAGGTAAGCCCCTTCAAACGCGGCGGCGGGGTAGGTCTGATCCAGAAATCCGGTCACCGTCCCACCATCAACGTGGTAGTTCAGACTCAGGGCGAAGATTACTGTCAGGCCAAGTGCAGAGACGTGCCCCAAATATTGGCGACTCTTTTCGAGGAACAGATCAGCCGCAAGGAGCAACAGTGCAAGCCCGAGAACCAAGTATTCGAGAGTGAGGAGTGAGGCGTTCATCAATACGTGGGCGGTCAGTGATGCTTCACAGGTTCGGCGGGCGCCGGTGCGGAAGCGGCTTTGACCTGCGGCTTCGTTTCAATCTGGCTTTTGCTTTTCGCCGCCGCCGCGATGATCTCTTCAACCCGGGGCTTCACCTTGTCGGTCAGTAGCCGAGGGAAGATACCAAGTGCCAGCAACCCCGCGATCAGGATTGAAAATGCGATCCGCGACAACCCATCAGCATCACGAAGGTTCTTGAATCCCTCTGGCAACGGGCCGTGCGCGACATTGCGAATCGCCCGCAGCATGTAGACCGCCCCGATGATCAGAGCACCCCAGATGCCGAGTGTGGTAATGGTCGGATAAGCGTCCCATGACCCCAGCAGGACCATGAATTCGCCAACGAAATTGCCAAAGCCTGGCAATCCGCAGCCAGCCATCATCGCCATGATCAGCGCAGTGCCAATAAAAGGAACCTGCTGCAACAGACCACCCAGTTTGGCGATCTCCGTCGTGCCGGTTTTTGAACGAATCCAGCCACTGATGCCAAAGGTCAACGCGGCCAGGAATCCATGGGCGACCATCAGAATCACCGCTCCGGTCACACCGACCAACGACAGGCTCGCGATTCCCAGAAAAACAAATCCCATGTGCGCGACGCTTGAGTTGCCGATCAGGTAATTCAGGTCGCGTTGTCGGATCGCCACCAGACCGCAATAAATGATGTTTCCGACACAGAGGAAGGCCAGCACATCAAGCCACATTGCAGCTCCTTGGGGAACCAACGGAATACCAACGCGCAGGAGGCCGTAGAGACCAAACTTCTTCAGCACACCCGCATGAAGCATGGACGTCGCGGTCGGCGCATGAGCGTAACCTTGTGGTGCCCAGGTATGGAACGGCCAGAGACTGACCAAGATACCAAACCCGAACATGAGCAGACCGAAGATGGTTCCCTGCGTGGACACGTCAATCGGATGTGCCTCCGTGTATTTGGTCAACTTCACCAGATCGAAGGTTTGCGCTCCGCTTTGAAGATAGAGCATCACCAACCCAACCAAGGCGATCAACGCACCCAGACTGAGATAGACCGTGATATTGAAAGCCGCGTCGTTCTTGCGCTCTCCCGTCCCCCACAGGCCAATCATGATGAAGGTCGGGACCAATGCCAGTTCATGAAAGAAGTAGAAGAAGAAGAGATCCAACGAAACAAACGCCCCCAGAATACCACCCGTCATGAGCAACAGCAGGATGTAAAACTCCTTCTCGTGCTTACCGATCTCACGCGAGCAACAGGTGGCCGCAAACGCAACGATCGCGCCCATCACCACCAGGCCCAGATTGATACCATCAACCCCGACGTGGTAGCCGATATGCAATCCGATTGAATGCAGATCCACCCAACTGGTCGCAAAATCGAATTTGTAACCGTCGACAGCGGGTGCGCCGTCAAAAGCGAAGAACAGATACAGGCTCAGCACCATCGAGGTGAAGGTTGCCAAGAGGGCCACAAACTGGGCGAGCCAGCCATAGATTCGCGGAATGAACAGCGCAAACAACGCGGCCATCAGCGGAATCAGAAAGATCGCGGTTAAAAGCATATCAGTGTTTCACGCCTCCCTGGGTTTCGGGGAACATCAGAAACAGAAGCAGCAAAATGCCGGCGGCAATCCAGAAACCATAGGTCTGGACATTCCCGGTTTGAAACAGTCGGAGCGCACGCCCGGTCAACCCCACGAAGCCGGAACTTCCGCCCACGAGCAGTCCACCAATGATCCATCGGTCAATCCAGTCGGCAACGGTGGCCAAGGCTTCCTGAGAGATCTTGATCAACCAGGTGTAAAGTTCATCGAAGTAGAAGCGCTGACGCATGAGCTTCGCCCAGCCACCGATAATCAACGGCAGCGGATCGGCATCCACGTTCTTGTACAGCGCCCGGGCGACCCGCCAGCCCACGAACACCGCGAAGGTGCTGAAACAGAATGCCAGCGGGGAATGATTGATCGGCGCGAACAACAGATCGAGCCAACCCGTCTCATGCGCTGTGTGAGCCGTCGGAAACATACCGTGGAGGTACTCGTCCAAACCAACGAATCCGGCGATCATGCTCGGGATAGCCAGAATCAAAAGCGGATAGGTCATCGAGCGAGGCGAGGCCACCGCTTTCGCCGCCTGCTCGGTGCGTGCTTCACCGCAGAACGCAACCGTAACAAGGCGGGTCATGTAAAACGCGGTCAGTCCCGCAACCACTATTCCGAGGACGAACAAGACGTAATTATGTTGTTCCAGCGCGCTCGCGATGATCGCGTCCTTGCTGAAGAAACCGGCGAACGGCCAAACCCCACACAGAGCCACCGTCCCAATCAGGAAAGTCAGATAAGTCCGTTCCATCCGTGACTTCAGACCGCCCATCTTCCAGATGTCCTGCTCGTGATGCAGCGCGCAAATCACCGAACCGGCCCCCAGGAACAGCATCGCCTTGAAGAAGGCATGGGTCGTGAGATGGAACATCGCCGCGTTCGGCGCGCCCAGTCCAATAGCCATCACCATGTAACCGAGTTGGGACAGAGTCGAATACGCGAGAATGCGTTTGATGTCGTTTTGCTGCACCGCCATCAACGCCGCGATCAAAGCGGTGAATGCCCCGATCCAGCCGATGACTTCCAAGGCATCGATCGTGAAAATGAAGTTCACCCGGCAAAGCATGTAGACACCCGCCGCCACCATCGTCGCCGCGTGAATCAGCGCGCTGACCGGAGTCGGGCCTTCCATCGCGTCCGGCAACCAGACATGCAAGGGGAACTGGGCTGACTTGCCAACCGCACCACAAAAGATCATCAGGCCCGCAAACATCGTGAGCGCTCCGAGGGCTTCCGGGTTGATGCCGAACTCAGTCTGCAGTTCGCCAATGTTCACCGTTCCCAAGGCGGCCCAGATCAGGATGATTCCGATGAGAAATCCAACGTCTCCCACGCGATTGCAGAGAAACGCTTTCTTGCCCGCATCCGCGGCGGCCGGTCGCTGAAACCAGAAACCGATCAGGAGATAGCTGGACACGCCGACCAATTCCCAGAAGACAAACATCAACGCGAGGTTGTTCGCGAGCACGATGCCCAGCATCGAGAATGTGAACAGGCTCAGAAAGCAGTAATACCGCGCCTTGCCCGGGTCGTCTTTCATGTAACCGAGCGAGTAGATCTGAACAAGCGAGGCGACGCCGGTGACGACGATCAACATCAGGATGCTCAGGTTATCAACGATCAGGCCGAAGGAGACTTGCAATTTTCCGACATCCAACCAATTCCAGCGCAGCAGTTCCTCCGTCGAGCCCCGTTCGGTGCCGGCAACGATGACACTGAACACAAACGTGAGCAGCACCGAAGAGATGGACCACTGGGCGGCCTTCTCAGCGTCCTTGCGGAAAAAGAACCAAATCGCCACCGCCGACAACAGCGGCAGAAACAGCACCAGTGGCACCAGGTTCAATAGGAATGGAACTTCGTCGGGCATGCTACAGTTTCAAAGTGGTCAGATCATCCACGTGTGCGGATTGTCGTTTGCGATACAGGGCGACCAGCAACGCCAGTCCCACAGCGACTTCTGCTGCGGCCACAGTGATGATGAAGAACACCATGATCTGCCCATCGAGATTGTTATTGAAGCGCGAGAACGCCACGAGGGCCAGGTTGGCCGCGTTCAACATCAGCTCCAGCCCCATGTAAACCACGAAGATGTTCCGACGGGTCAGAACCCCCAAGAGCCCGAGGCTGAACAGGAACGCGCTGACGACCAAAAATTGTTCCAGTCCCACTGTCATTTCAATTCCTTCTTGCTGAGAAGAATAACCCCCATCATCGCCGAAAGCAGCAGGAGCGACACAATTTCAAACGGCAGCAAAAAACGACCTTCGGTGAAAAGCAGGGTTCCGAGTTGATGCGTGGAACCGATCGCCATGGTCCCGGTCGTGGCGAGGCTGCTGCCCCAGATCGTCATCAACAAAAGCCATGACAGACCGGCAAACGCGGCACAGCCGGTAACCAATGCGAATTTGTTCCACATGCGTTGTTCTTCTTCGCCGAGGTTCAACAGCATAATTACGAACAGAAACAGCACCATCACCGCGCCCGCATAGACGAGGATCTGAACGGCGGCGAGAAAGTAGGCGTTCAGGAGGACGAAGAGACCGGAGATGCCGATCATCGTCAGCACCAGAAACATCGCGCTCGTTACGGGATTGCGGCTGGAGACCACCAGAATGGCACTCGTCAGCGTCAGCAACGCAAACACGTAGAACACGCAGTTGTACGTCAGCAATCCGTCCAATATGTTTAAGATTGAATCCACGTTCGATCAGTCTTCCACGGGGAACACATCCTGTGCATCCGCTTCCTGTTGCTTGCGCTCCCACTTCTTGACGCCGTCGACCTGACCGCCGAGTGAAAGGAGCTTTTCTTTGTCGTAGATCATTTCCTCACGGGACAGGCCGGTGAGGGAGAAATCTTCCTGCAAAAAGATTGCCTCTTCCGGGCAGACTTCCTGACAGAAGCCGCAGAAGATGCAACGCAGCATGTCGATCTCAAATGCCTTGGGCATCTTCTCCGAGTTCTCACGATCGGCGCGCTGACCGTCAGGGCCCGGAGGTATGATCTTGATCGCCTTCGGTGGACAGACAAACTCGCAGAGTTGGCAGGAAACGCACTTCGTGTTGTTGTCCTGATCCCTCACCAGATACGGAGCGCCACGATAGTTTTCAGGAACGGTCGTCGGCTCTTCCGGATACTGCTGCGTCACCTTGGTCTTACCAAGGAGGGTATCCTTGAAGTGTTTGAGCGTCACTCCCAAGCCGCCAACGATCGCAGGAATGTGAGTCCGTTCGAGGGCGGTAAGTTCTCTGCGTTTAACGATCATGGTTTAGGCGCGTTGAAGAACAGGATCACAGCGACGACCCCGATGTTGAGAAGTGCGATTGGAAGGATCGTCCGCCAGCCCAGATCCATCAGTTGATCGTAGCGAAAACGCGGCATCATCCAGCGAACCCAGACCATCACCCACAGGATGGCAACGACCTTCACAGCAAACACCCCGATCTGGGCGAGCCCCATCCAAAGCGATTGCGCCGGTTCATCGAAGGCACCGAAGGGCAGCGTCCAGCCACCAAGGAACAAGGTCACGATCATCGCCGATCCGGCGATCATCGCGATGTATTCCCCCATGAAGAACATCGCGAACTTCATCGAGCCGTACTCCGTGTTGTAGCCTGACACCAGTTCCGTTTCCGCCTCCGGAAGATCGAAGGGAAGTCGGTTGGTTTCAGCAAAAATCGCCACCGTGAAAATTGCGCAGGAAAGGAACATGCTGGGAATGAGGAGCCAGTGCTCACCAAAAGGCGTGATCAGCCAGCCCTTCTCAGTCTGGAACAAGATGATTTCGCTCAGGTTGAGCTTACCCACGATCATGAAAACCGGAATCACCGAGAGCCCCATCGCCAGTTCGTAGGAAACCATCTGCGCACTGGCGCGAATTCCACCCAGGAAAGGAAACTTGGAATTGGATGACCAACCCGCAATCACAATGCCGTAGACACTCAGCGAAACGATGCCGAACGTGAACAGGATGCCGACGTTCAGATCGGCAATCACCATCTTGTGAACCCCGAGTTCGTGACCAAAGACTTCACCGATCGGCAATGTTGAACCAAAGGGAATCACCGCCAACACCAGCACCGAAGGAATGAAAACGATCATGGGTGCCAGCCAGTAGTAGACCTTGTTCACATGATCCGGAGTGTAGTCTTCTTTGGTGAAGGCCTTCACCCCATCGACCGCGGGCTGAATCAGTCCCAGCCCCTTGATCACGGGATTCAGGAGCGGCGCGAGAAACGTTCCGGACAGCTTGGCCAAAATGGGTCCGATCAACGGAATCGCGGCGATCAGCGGCAGCGGCAGCGGCACGCGGTTCGGCCCGACACGATCCTGAATCAGCGCCGAAATCTTTCGTTCTGCCATGACGCCCGCATACGCGAAGGCCGTCATTGCCGCACCGAATACCAGCACAACCTTTACCGCAGAAAAGATGAGGAATTCCCAATCCATCAAATCTCAACCTCCACACCCATGTCTCCAACTTTGGCCCATTCCAGACCTTCAAATGCCGGTGTATCCTGAGCCATCTGATTGAACAATCCTTCGATGGTCGAATAACCGTTGTTGCCCGTGACTTTGTGAACGAGCTCGTGCAGAAATTCCCATTCCGCACGTGATTCACCCGGGCCTTCAATGGCCTTCATGAATTTTTGAAGACGTCCTTTGGCACTGATCATCGACCCGCGTTTTTCCACGACCGCAGCACCGGGCAAAAGATACTTCGCACGTTGGGTCGTTTCATTTGGAAGCAGATCGCAGACGATCAGGTTTTCAACCTGCCCCAACAGAGCCGCCGAGATTCCGTGTTGCGTGACATCCTCGCCGAACACCACGAGGGTGTTGATCGTGCCGGCCGCAATTCCGTCCGCGATCTTCGGAATGTGAATCCCCAGCTCCGTGTTGCAAAAGCCGGTCAGGCGGCAGCCGTTCGAATTTGGATTTTTATCCTCATTCACCAGGAAGCCGTCATCACTTTCGATCCGGGAAACGGCATCGGTCAGGGCACCGGTCTTCGCCGCCAATTGGCCAAGCAGATAAAGTTCTTCGTTCGTCAGCTTCGCCGATCCAAATATCGCAACCGAACCCTGCTCCGCATTGCTCAGGATTTCGGCAATCTCATCGAGCGCAACCTTCCAGGTTCCCAGTTGATTGAGGTCGCTGAATCGGGTCCCGGTCACCTGACCGAGTCGATCTTCGCGATTGATCCACTTGTAGTTCAAACGGCCGGTATCGCACATCCAGCAGGAATTGACGGCCTCGTTTTCGCGCGGTTCGAAGCGGTACACCTTGTCCTCACGCGAACCCACCGTGATGTTGCAACCCGTGCCACAAGTGGTGCAGATGCTTTTGGTTTCCTTCAGGAACCAGACCCGCATCTGAAAGCGGAAATCCTTGGAGGTCAACGCGCCCACCGGACAGATGTCCACCGTGTTCAACGTGTAGTTGTTGTCAAACGGCGTCCCGGGGTAGGTCGCGATTGTGTTGTAGCTGCCGCGATTGACAATGCCCAAGGCATCATCATCGGCAACGTCACGACTAAACCGGACACAACGTGTGCACAAAATACAACGTTCGGCGTCAAAATTGATACGCGGGCCGAGATCCACGTTCTTCGGTTTGTGAACCTTGACCTCGGCAAACTGACTCGCCGCCTGGCCGTGTTCCACCGAATATTCCTGGAGCTTGCACTCACCCGCCTGATCACAGATCGGGCAGTCCAGCGGATGATTGATCAACAGGGACTCAAGCACCCCTTCGCGCATCTGCCGGGTCCACTCGGAGCTCGGGTAAATCTCCATGCCCGGCGCGATCGGGGTGGCGCAGGCAATTGCGCCGCGAGGAAGCGACGGATCATAAGGCAGACGCATCTTGTCCACCCTTTGAGTGCCATCCTCATTCAGAATCGGCTGCCGGGTCGCGCGGTTCATCGCGGGCATGCCAAATTCAACCAGACACATGCGGCAGTTGCCCGCGACGGGAAGTTTTTTGTGATAGCAGTAGTGCGGCACTTCCTGTCCCGCAATTTGACAGGCCTCAAGCATCGTGGTCGGCCGCGGATTCCCCTGCCAATCCTTGGTCATCTTCGGCACCTCAACCTCGTTGCCGTCGACCTTGAGCTTCACCATTTCGACGGGAGGTGGTTCAACTGAAGGCGGTTCGGCCGGAGCCACAGCGACAGCCTGCTTCTTTGCTGCAGTTTCCTTGATCGCTTTTTTCTTTGCTGCCATGACCGGTAAATTCTCTTAGCTGTTCGGACTTGCCGCGATTTTGTCTGACGCGCCCCCGCCGGTGGCGTTCGCCCCGCCCGGCCCATTTGCCTTTTCCTGCTCTTCACCGCGGGCTTCGAACTCGTCCTTGAACTTGTTCACAAAGCTCAACACCGGCCAGGCACAGGCCTCACCAAATGCACAGATCGTACGGCCCTGAATATTGGTCGCAATCCGGGTCAGGTAATCCGCGTCCGCCTTGCGACCTTCGCCATGCGTGAGACGATGCAGCGCCTTGGACATCCACAGCGAACCTTCGCGACAGGGTGTGCATTGGCCGCAGCTCTCATGAGCGTAAAATTCAGAAATGTTCGCCAAGGCACCCACGATGTCCGTGGTGTCATCCAACACGATGATCGCACCCGAACCGGACATCGAACCCGCGCCCATCAGCGAATCAAAATCGTAAGGGATATCCAGCAGATCGATCTCTTCCTTTTCCGCCTTGCCGGGCAGCTTGATATTGAACTTCTCACCCGCTTTGAAAACCTTCGCCGAAGATCCGCCCGGAATGATGGCTTTCAGTTCGCGTCCTTCACGGAGACCGCCACCAAAGTTCTCGTGGAAGATCAACTCGCCCAAAGTCGCCTTCCCGACTTCAATTTCGTAGTAACCCGGCTTCTTCACATGGCCGCTAAGACTGATGATTCGCGTGCCGGTGTTGTTGGGTGTGCCGAGCTCTGCAAATTTCGCCGAACCCGAATTCACGATGTGCTTCACCGCACACAGGGTCTCAACGTTATTGACGATCGTCGGGCACATGTAGAGACCGAGGATCGCGGGAAAATAAGGAGGCTTGATTCGCGGATAGGCCCGCTTGCCTTCAAGCGATTCGATCAGGCCGGTTTCTTCTCCACAGATGTAGGCACCGGCACCGCGGTGAACGTGAATATCCAGCTTGTAATCCGAACCGCACACCTTCTTGCCGAGGAACTTTTTCTTGCGTGCCTCAGCCAAGGCATCCTCGAGAATCTGCGCACCTTCGACAAACTCACCACGAACGTAGATGTAGGCGAGATTCACATCGTTCGCCCAACAGGAAAGGATCATTCCCTCGATGAGCTGATGTGGATCTTTGTAGATGATCTGACGATCTTTGAAAGTGCCCGGCTCCGATTCGTCCGCGTTACAGATCAGGTAGATTGGCTTGCCGCTGCGACGATCCACAAAGGACCATTTCAGACCACAGCTAAACCCGGCACCGCCACGTCCGCGAAGCCCGGACGCCTTGACGTCTCCCCGCACCCATTCCTGCGGCGACAAGGTTTTGTCACCGACCTTTTTGGGCTGCATCTTGAGAGCTTTCTCCAGCGTCTTGTAGCCGCCATGCGCCATGTAACACCCGATGTCCGGGGTGTAGCCCTCGGCATCAGCGTGTTTCAAAATTAAGCGGTATTCTTCAGGCATCTCAGCTTGACTCTCAGTCCAAAACTATTACTTTTCGCGTCCCATCTGCCCGATGGTGTAATGGTAGCACAGCAGTCTCTGAATCTGCTTGTCTAGGTTCAAATCCTAGTCGGGCAACCATCACTTGCATTCCCCCATCAGGTGGTCCGCTTTTTCAATCGAAACGCCTTCATGGAAGTCGTTGTTGATCATCATCACCGGGGCGGTTCCACAGCTCGCAAGGCACTCCACAAACTCCACGGAAAACTTCCCGTCCGCTGAAGTTTGCAAACCATGCTTCTTGGGATCCATACCCAGTTTGTCACAAAAATGCTTAAACAGATCCGCCGAGCCACCGAGCATACAACTCAAGGTGCGGCAGACTTTGATCACGTATTTTCCGGCCGGATCCTGACGGAACATCGGGTAGAACGTGACCAGTTCGTAAACGTGCAGCGGCTTCATTTCCAACTTGCGGGCCACATACTCGATCGCGTCCTGTGAGATCCATCCGAAATGTTCCTGCAACGCGTGCAGCAGCATGAGCGACGCGCTCCGCTTTTCCGGATAATTCTTGATCCGCTCGTCGATCGATTTATCGAGCTTGGGTGGAACTTCAAAACTCATCGGTCACATTCCCCCATCACAAAATCAATCGAGCCAAGGATCGTGACGACGTCACTGATCAGACAGCCTTTCAGCATCTTCGGGAGAATACTCAGGTTCACAAATGATGGAGCGCGGATCTTCATCCGATACGGCGTTCCGCCGCCTCGACTGTGGATGAAGAATCCCAACTCACCTTTCGGATTTTCAGCGCCAAAATAGATCTCACCTTTCGGCGTGTTCTGGCCCTGGGTCACCAACATGAACTGATGAATCAGTTCTTCCATGCTGGTCATGACCTTTCGTTTGTCCGGCAGGACGATCTTGCCATCTTCAATGCTCACCGGCAGACCGGCTTCATTGTCACGTCCGCCTGGAATTTTCTCAATGCACTGACGGATGATCCTCACGCTCTGGCGCATCTCTTCGACGCGCACCAGATAGCGATCATAAGAATCACCGACTGAACCCAGGGGAACTTCGAAATCCAGCTGATCGTAAATCAGATACGGATGCGCCTTGCGCACGTCGTAGTCCACCCCGGAACCACGCAGATTCGGCCCCGTGATGGCGTAAGAAATCGCGTCTTCCCGCGAAATGATTCCGACGTCCTTCGTGCGATCCACCCAAATCGGGCTTCGAGTCAGCAAGGTTTCGGTCTCATCGAAATTGACCACCACTTCGTCACAGAAATTCTCAACCGCATCGATCCAGCCGCGCGGGCAATCCCGGGCCAAGCCACCGATGCGGGTGTAGGAAGTGGTGAACCGCGCCCCCGTCAAAGCTTCGCAAAGCGAATAGACCTTTTCGCGCTCGGTGAAAGTGTGGAGGAAAACCGTCAGTGCGCCCACGTCCATCGCAAACGCACCCAAGCCCAGCAAATGCGCGGAAACACGGGCCAATTCGCAACAAATCGTGCGCAGATAAGTGCCGCGTTCCGGCATCTTATCCGTCACGCCCAACAGCTTTTCAACCGCCAACGCGTAATGAACATTGTTTGCCAGAGGAGCGAGATAGTCCAACCGGTCCGTGTAGGGCACGAACTGGTTAAAAGTCATGTTCTCAGCGATTTTCTCGTCACCCCGATGCAGATACCCGATCTCCGGCATCGCCTTGGTGACGATCTCGCCATCCAACTCCAACAGGATCCGCAAAACTCCATGTGTCGACGGATGCGATGGGCCCATATTGAGCTCCATCCGGTCCCCTTCCAGCTCACGAAACCCGTGACCCGCAGCCACACCGGCACTCGCCGCACGCGCGCCTGCATCAGGAACTTCGATGTCTTGAACCGTCGCCATTATTCTTCTTCAGGAACCCGAACCCGCGGTTCGCGTGCAATGCTGTCATCACCACCGGCCACCGTCACGAACGGCCCACCTTCAAGCGGTGCGGGATCCGTGAACGCAACTTCGGGCGTCTCGGTCGGTTTGCCGGCCAAGGGAAAATCTTTGCGCAGCGGGTGGTAAGGATAACCTTCCCACATCAAAATCCGCCGCAAATCAGGGTGACCGCTGAAGCGAATCCCCATCATGTCGTAAATCTCACGCTCATGCCAATCAGCCGTCGCCCAGATGGCGGAAACCGTTGGCAACTCTGACTTCTCTTCACCCACATCCGTGCGCAATCGCAGATGCGCCTTCTTTTCCAGGCTGTAAAGCTCGTAGACAATCGTCCAGCGCGGATCATCGCCGTAATTGTCGATGCTCGTGACATCCAACAGCACCTCAAACCCCAGCTCATCGCGAGCGAAGGTGCAGATATCGCCGATCTTTTCCGCATCGGACACATCGACCGATATCTCGCCGCGAAACTCATTCGGCTCAGCGATGAGCTTCTTGAAATTCTTCTGCAACTTATTGGCAAGATCGAGGGAACTCACGGGAAATAATGAATGCTGGGGCTCAACCTTTTGAACCACGAATGAACACCAATGAACACGAATGAGGGGCAGCCTTCCCGTAGCGGAATTCGTAAGAATTTCGTCCGCCGGAAATTGATTCGTGTGAATTCGTGTCCATTCGTGGTTAAAAAAATCAGAAAATCACGCAGCCGCACCAGCGGACAGCGAAGGTTCGTTTTGAATTTTGTCCTGCAACTTGATCAGCGCATCGAGCAGGGCTTCCGGACGCGGCGGACAACCCGCCACATACACATCCACCGGGATGATGTTATCCACACCCTGCAAAACCGCGTAACTGCGATACATGCCACCCGTCGAAGCGCAGGCCCCCATGGCAATCACCCACTTCGGAGCCGGCATCTGGTCGTAAATACGGCGAACTGCCAACGCCATCTTGTAGGTCACCGTCCCCGCCACAATCATCACATCCGATTGCCGGGGAGAAAACCGCATCACTTCCGACCCAAAACGGGCGATATCAAATTTGCTCGCCCCCGCCGCCATCAACTCGATCGCACAGCAGGCCAAGCCCATGGGCATGGGCCAAAGCGACTGCTTCCGGCACCAATTGACAGCCTCGTCCAGCCGCGTGATCACCACGCCGCCTTCGACCTTCGAGTTGTAGCCAATTTCTCGGTTTTCCATACGCAGCCTGCCCGGTATTTCACGAGCGGACGCGAAGCTAATCACCCCCAAAAACTCAGGCAAGTTGAAATTGTGATTTTTTTCACAAAGTCCTAGTTTTTTCTCCTGAGGCGCACAAAAGACACTGCCAAATCAAGAAATCCCCTCCCGCGTTCGGAACCCGTTCGGTATGCCATGCACCAACAGTGATTACTTCCACTCCTTCATTCTCCCCGGAACCCGACACGCATTCCGTTGAACAAGGTTCGGCGGGAAACAGAGCGCGAACCGGCCCCCTGGCAGGAACGAAAGAGTATGAGTGGGGTTCATTTGCCCAAATCACTGGAAAGACGCCTCCGGATCGCAACTGTCTGGGCTTCGGTGGTGGCATCGACCGTAGGGGCGATCCCAGTTGGGCCGCGTGATGTATTGGCTACGCTCAGCGGTAGTTGTACAAGTGCCGAGGCGCCGGACAATCCGTTGATCAAGAGCGTCGGTCCGCTGACCAACGCACCCCTCCCCCGCAATCTAAAGCAATGCGGACTCGATTGGATGAGATCATCATTCCGGAGATTGGCTACGTAGGACTCACCTTGGACGTTGTGGCCGCAGATCTGATAAAAAGAGCGCTCGAGCACGATCCCAAGAAGCGCCCACTTCACTTTCTGTTCTCGCAAATCAAATCATCGGCGAAGAGGCCGGAATTAAGGGAGACGATCATCAACCTGCACCCGCCTCTAAAAAACGCGGGTATCCCCCCAGGTGTTGGATGCGGTCGTTCACAATTAAAGCCTTCCAATCAGGTACGTGATGGAAGAATACGGAATTGTGTTCGAACCCGCAGATCGATCGCTCATGGAGAATCCGAACACAGTCGCCAGCTCGACCTGGAAGACTGCCAAGAATCCCTCAACGATCCGCCGACAACTCGATTCCATCGTTATCCCTGTTCTCGCTTATGACAGCCTCACGTTGGCTGAAGTGAGTTATGATATGATGTATTCTACGACGTGGGGTGGAGTTGGCGGTGATGGATTGAGTTTCTTGTTCGCCGCTCCACGAGGAGCAACCAACCAGCCCCAGCCAGCCAGAATCCCCGTCCCGGTTATTCCCACACTGGGCGATCCGCCCCCAGGAGTGGCGATACCATACGGAATGGATCTTTCTTCCGTGCTCATCAACTTCCAACTACCCATGTTCAAGCTGGAGCTGCGTGAGGTAATGGATGCGGTCGTCCGCACCGCGGATCAGCCGATCAAATACACTGTGCTGGATTATGCGGTCGAGTTCGCACCCGAATCGTTAAAAACATCTGCAGCAATCGCGCAGCCTTCTTCAATGAAAGGACCTGAGGCGCAGGGGACACAAGCCCTGCTCAGGGAAATAACTATTCCGATGATCGCATTTGACGCGCTCTACTTGGAAGGAGTTGTACGTGACTTGAACAACCAACTCCGTCGGCGGAACAAAGACACGAAAGTTCGTTTCAGAATCCGGAAGGATATCATTGCCAAGAAACCGCTGCGTTACTGGTTTGCGTTTTTCCAATCCACAGCCTGCGATCTAAACCTCGAACAGACGCTGGACGCGATTCTCCAAACTTCAGTATACGAAATCGCCTACTCCATTGACGGTCATCGGGTGGATTTCCACCTGCCGAACGTGAAGGAGAAATGAGATCCAATGCAATGGCGCTTGAACGTTCTTAGGTATCAACTAGCGCTCGCACTCGTTGTGGTCGGGTGTGCTCGTGAACCTGAAACCGTCACGAGAGATAAGCCCGCATCGTCGAAGCTTAACTTCGATCATCTGCCCTCACCGGCCCCCATCGACCCACTACGATAGTCGTAGAGGCTTTCAACGTTGTTAGCGGGTGCACGTTGGACTTAGCAATGTGAATGGAACGAAAAGGCTGAAGTGCACCCTCTCGATGTTCGGAGCGGAAAATCTTACGGTTTCCGCTACCTGGCGGTTGGGCACTCGTTGCCCTCAGCCGATTTCCGAAGTGAAGGGTTCCGGCAAAGATCGGCCAGCCTCCTTCACTTCTCGAAGAAGTAGTCCGGGTAGGTAAGTTCGAGACTGGCTTTTTCCGGCTTTCCGGCTTTGAAACAGGCCTCGATCTCCTGCTGAAGGCGGAGAACGTTCTTTTGATTGAGCAGCGGATCATTCGTTTCCTTTCTCCAGGTGGCCAACCGCTCCTGAAGTTCAGCCAGCGTACCTGAATGACGCGAACTGCCGGCGAGGTTTGTGAACTCATAAGGATCTTCTTTCAGGTCATACAATTCGAACTCGGGCGGCTGTCGCATCAGGGCGTAAGCGCTGCTGACCAGCTCCGGAGCGTCTTCGATAACCTCATCAAGTCTGGGAAAGAAACGGTTGATGGCAAAATCATAGCCGGGATTCACTTCGTTCGGCATCAGGTTTCGGATCAACTTGAAGCGATCGTTCCTGACGGTGCGTTGCGGGTAATAGTTGTGCGCGGAGTGAATGTGGAATTCGGTAAAGAGGTGACTTCGCCAGGTCTTCGATCGGCCATCCAACATTGGAAGGAGCGACCGCCCGGCGAGCTTGGAAACCGGTTTGGCACCGGTGACTTCAAGCAGGGTTGGCATGATGTCCAAAGTCGAAACGAGTTCGTTGCGAACCGATTGCCAGCGGTCAGCCCACTTGATGATGAGTGGGATACGAACGCCGCCTTCGTAGGACGTGCGCTTGCCGCGCAAGAGATCGGCACCGTGATCACCGAAGTAGATGATCAGCGTGTTGTCGAATTTCCCTGAAGCTCGGAGTTCTTCGAGCAGATTGCCGATCAGCGAATCGAGGCGACTCATGCAGTTGTAGTAATTCGCGACCTGCTCACGGAGATCTGGGGCGTCAATGCCTTCGCCGAAGTAGGCGAAGGGTTTTACGTCAGCCGCCCTCAGCGGTTTCTTCGGCAGCCCACCGGCCTGCTTGGTGAACGGTCGATGGGGATCCGGATAGTTGACACTGAGGAAGAAGGGTTCCTCCGACTGCGTGATGAACTTTTTGGCTTCAGCGGCGTAGCTCTTCAACTTCTTCCGTCCGAAATTGGAGGACGGAATCTCATGAAAATCGAACGGAAACGCGGAGGCAGGATTGACGTGAAGTTTGCCAATGATCCCGGTCCGATAACCGGCCTGTTTCAGACTACGTATCAGGTTCGGCGTATTTTCGTCGTACAGCCGGAACTTCCAGGTCGCCAAACCGATCTGGCCGTTTTGATGCGGATAGAGTCCGGTCAGATAAGCCGCGCGTGACTGGCTGCATCCGGCTTGCGGAACGTAAGCACGATCAAAGCGAACTCCCGCCGCGGCGAGTTGATCGAGATGCGGGGTTTGGACATAGGGTTCGCCATAGCAACCCAGTTCCGGCCCGTTGTCTTCGGAGATGATCAGCAGGATGTTTGGACGTTCCGCCGCCGACGCAGAGGTGACCGCAAAACTTGCGATTGCGCCCAGGGCAGCAACCACAATGTGCAAGCCAAAGGTTTGCCCAGCGATTAGCCGATGGTTGAGCGCCGCGACATCATCGGAATCCGGTTCGGCGAACAACCTATCCCGGAGGGATGCCAGCCTTCGGCCAAGTATGGCAAGGATCCGAGCTTCGTTGCCCTGTGAATGGCGACTCATAAAAATGCAGATACCCGAACTCTTATCTATTCAAGCGGCAGCCTGCCATCTCCGGTTTTTTCCCCTCTCATAAGCCACTCGAGATTGAACCGGGCCACTTGGGAGGCACCCTTCGGACCGCCTTCGAAATGCAGGAATATCCAGCCTTCGGTTTTCGTTCCGGGGCGACCCGCAGTAAGAGAGGAATAGGCGCTCTTGCCTTCGTAGATCAGGCGTTTGACCGGCCAGCTCTTACCGCCGTCGAGACTCGCCCAGACAGTCGCGCGTTCGCGCGTGGCCTTGGGAGTATCGATATTGCTGAAGATCAGGATGTCCTGACCCTTCACCGGGAGACGAACGAGGCCACCCATGCAGCCATAGGAACGATGCTGATGCCCATCAGGAAGGACGTCGATAATCCGAAAGTCTTTCCAGGTGTGTCCGCCATCCGTCGACCATGCCTCACGACGACGGGTATTCCTGGGGCGTTCCTGCCAGTGAACACGGGAATTGTAGTTGATGCGCCCGTCAGAAAGTTCGGCAACGGCTGCCTCGCCAGTCCCGTTCTCCGGAAACGGATCGCTGGTGTGCCAGGTCTTTCCATGATCGTCGCTGTAGATGGCCGCCGTGTAATGGGCGGGCCATTCATCGCGGTGATTGCGGACGCCGTAGTAGCGGGAGGGACGGATCAGACGGCCCTTGTATTTTCCATGGCGAAGGGTGATTCCATGTTCGTTCATGTGCATGGACGGCATGTTTCCCAGGCTGTCGGGATGAATCTTTGGCTTCTCCGCTTTCCACGTTTTCCCATCGTCCTTGCTGCGATAGATGGTCAGCGGAGCGGGCGGATGAGAGTCTTCGATAAACGCCAGAATGTCGCCGGTCGTTTCATCCACGGTAGTGCCGCCACCGTGAAAACCAGGACTGGCAATGGTGATCTCCGGTCCCCACGTTTCACCGGCATCTTCGCTGCGCCGAGCGCGGACGTTTTTGTTGCCAAAGGTGGCCAGGACGGTGCCTTTGAGCGTGACCACGACATTCGGGAATCTCTCGGTCTCGAACACCTGGCTCATGTGCAGCGGCGCTTTCCGAAGAAACGGACTGAAGGGACCTTCGACCGCCTGCTCTGCGGCGGTGGTGGTGAGCAAGCTGGCGGTGGTGGCTACGAGGATGGCGGCGAGGAGTCGTTTCATTTCTTTGGACGTTTCAGATCACGGACGGGCTTGGCTTCATTTTTTGGCAACCATCGGCGGTGAGCGGCCATGACTTGGGCGTTCTTTGGATCACCGGCGAGGTTGTTCCATTCATGCGGATCATCGCCATGGTCGTAAAGCTCTTCTGAACCATCGGGATAGCGGATGTAGCGCCAGCGTTCGGAGCGGACAGCATGGTTGCCACGGCCGTAAGTCATCAAGGCAGGTTGCTTCCGGGGCGCTTTCGCATCGCGAAGCCAGGGAACAATGCTGTCACCGTCGCAACGTGCATCCGCCGGAAAACCGGCAAGTTCAAGCAGAGTTGGGTAGAGCACTGACAGGTCGATCGGAACATCACACCGACTACCGGGTTTGGTCACGCCCGGCGCAACCACTATAAATGGAATGTGATTGGCCTTCTCCCACAGGGCGAACTTCTCGATATGATCTTTCTCCCCAAGGTGGAACCCGTGATCAGACCAGAGCACGACAATCGTATTGTCCCGTTGAGGACTGGCATCCAAAGCCGCCAACACCCGACCGATCTGGGCGTCTGCGAAGCTGACACACGCGGCGTAGGAACGGATGAATTGCTGATAGGAACCGGGTCTTCGTTTGTCCACTTCCATCATCCCGCTCCAGAACCACTGTTTGGATTTCATCAACTTCAAGGCACCAGGTGGGAGATCATTCCAATCATCAGCCTGACGAACGGGCAATCCAACACCGCTGAGGCCTTCGTGGTATTTGGCCGGGGCAAAAAATGGCGAGTGCGGTTTGAATATTCCGCAGGCCAGGAAGAACGGCTTCGCTGAAGTCGCCCGCAGAGCATTGATGCAATAATCAGCGGTACCGAAATCAATCGCGTCCTCCTCCGCTGGAGGCCAGACGCCCCAGTCGGTATTTCGGGATCCATACTTGGGCGCACGGTTCAGTTTCTCCGCCGGATAGAGCTGCGGGCGCAGGTGGCGAAATTCATCGAACGACGGTGGATCGTGGAATGCACCGTCGAGGTGATGATGAAAGATCTTCCCGGCCCCCTTTACCGAATAACCCGCCGCTCGAAAACGCTGCATGATCGTCTTGCGATGGGGCAGTGCCCGCCGCCAATCACTCTTGTTTCCGTAGACGCCGCTCGTCGTCGGCCGTAATCCCGTCAGAGTTGCGGCGCGCGAGGGATTGCACGCGGCCGACATGCAATAGGCTCGGGTAAAGAGCGTGCCGCGGCGGGCAAGCCGTTCGAGATTTGGGGTCTTGATCGGTGAAGTTGGATCCAGCAGGGAGATCCAGTCGTTCATGTCATCCACCACGATAAACAGGACGTTCGGAGGATCAGCGGATGCACCGCGCCACGGCATCGCAGCCAGTAGCAATAGTATCAGCAGCCGGTGAGTCATGACCGGATTTGAGCATCCGCCCATCCGAGTGGCAACGATAGGTTACTCCGGCCTGAAACCAACCGCCGATACGTGGTTCCCAAAAATAGTCTGGCGAATTCCCAGGGGCAGGCACCGGCTGAATGTGGAGTGCGGTTTGTCCGCCTCCCGAACTGAATTCGCACATGGAAGACCCGTCACTATTGAAACGATTTGTGGAATCGCGATCCGACGAGGCTTTTCGCAATCTCGTCGCCCGCTATGCCAGCATGGTGACCGGGATCGCGGCACGCCCCCTCATCTTCTCATCTCGCTTGGCAATACTGAGGACACCACCCCACCCCGCATTTGTGTAACGGAGAACTTCAGTGCAGATTCCTGCGAAACAGCGAAACCGTGTCGGTCAAACAATCAAGCGCGACCTCCGCATCGTAGGCCGGGCCGGCATCCCGCATAAAAGCGTGATCGGCCTGGAACTCATGCCAGCGGTGCCTGGTTCCCGCCGCTGACAACGCCCGCTGGATTTCTCGCCGGCCGACCTCCGGGATCAGTGAATCCTGCTGCCCCAGATAGAACGCCGCTTCGCCATGAATCTCTCCCAACCGGTCCAGCGTATCCGCACACTCGCCACGTCCCAGCTGGCCGGAATGAAGGCCGCTGGGATAGTAGGCGGCAACCGCGCTGACCTCGGGATTGAAGGCCGCCCGCACCGCCAGATGGCCGCCGATACAAAACCCCATGGTTCCAATCGCATCGGTTGAGCGTTCGTAATCGCGGAGCAAGGCGATCACCGCGCCGGCATCCGCATCAAAGGCTTCCACCGATTTCTCCACCTTTGCCCGGCGACCTTCCGCAGTGCCTTCGTCGTTGTAAGGGAGCACTTTGCCGCCGGGGAGAAATTCGTGAAAAATCTCCGGTATGGCGACCACAAAACCATGGGCGGCAATCACGGCCGCCGCGCGCCGCATCTGATGCGTGACCTGAAAAATTTCGGTAAACAGAATCACCGATGGAACTGCGCGATCAACTCGCGGGCGGAAGAGATACGTCCGCATCGGCCCCGAAGGCGTGGTGACGTCGGTGAATTCGTTGTCGATGATGGTCACAGCCGGATGGGTCAGGATTTCTTCCACCGCAACGCCGACCAGACGTCGTCGATCGCGGCGGAGGCCATGGATTGGAGCCCGGCATCTTCCAGCACCGTCCAGCCCGCGCGCGGAGTCAGGGTGGTCTGCTTGCCGGACGGCTTCTTGGGAAACGCCACCCACAGCGTGCCATTCGTCTTCACCGAAGACACGGCGTTGGCCGCCAACTTGTTGAGCTCCCGTTCATCCTTGGAAAAGAGCAGCACCCAATCGGAGGTTTCCGATCCGCCGGAATGCAGGGCGACCTTCTGGGGCAGCGTACCGAAGGTGTCCCAGAAGCCGGCGGGTGTATTGATGAAACGCGCCAGCATGCCTGGCTTGAGGAGAAGTTTCTGGGGAACCGGTGTGGCCATACGCACGAAAGCAAAGCGCGGCAGCCGGCAGCCGGCAAGTTCTTAGTCAAAAAGGGCGGGGATTCGCGGCGGTTGAGAGTGGCATTCCCGCCCCTGCCCGATGCGCTCAGAGAATCTTCACACCTTCCGGAACACGAACCACATTCGTGCCGGCAATGATGTCGTGCCAAGACTTCTTGTCGCGACTCACGCCCGACCAAAGGAAACCCAACCCTAATGCTCCGAAGGAAATGATTGTTCCCAGTGCGCGAATGAAGGCCACGGGAAAATCAACCTTTTGGTGGCGGTCCGAGACGAGTTTGATGTTCATCACCGCCGCTCCCAAGGTCGTCTGTTTCCACGACCACATGATGAGATAATACGCCAGCAGCGCAGGAATGAAGAGCAGTCCCGCAGAAGTAAGCACCGACACGGTGCCGACAATGAACCAATCCAAAATCAGTGCGCAGAAGCGTAGCCAAAGCCCGGCGGGAGGATAGGTGGCGTCACCCGGACCAATATGAATCATCGCCGTGCTCGGCTCGCCGTCCGCCGCCGTCTCGCTCACGATCTGCGATCCCTCGATGCGCAACGCCTCGATCGTACTCAGCATAGCTGCACCCATTGCGAACATGATGGAGAGACTCCATACCAGCGCTCCAACCAATGGCACACAGTAGAGCCCACAGATTATCACGCCCCCCACGAGCAGCGCCACGCCCGGGTGTTGCAGCCACTTCGAACGCACCAGAACTCCCAGCTGCTGCCCCATGAACTGCAAGACTGCAGTCTTACCCAGCACCGTCGCGAAGATGACCGCCAAAACGAGGAACGGGACGATCAACATGCCCACCCCGGTCACCGCCAATAGGCCGGTTACCAACACCAGGATAATCGGCACCAGCACTCCGAGCAAAAACGAGGACGCCGGGCGAGCACGCAGCGTGTAGGCACAGCTTTGGACCGGCCGGGGAAACAACACCGCCAGCACAACGTAGCAGAGAAAGAACAAACCGGTCACTACCCAGCTGAAGGTCACCTGTGGCGCAACGGGCCGGCCAAAGAGCAGCCCGTATTTCAACCAGTCCACCATCGAGGTCACGACTTCTGAGTCTCCGCCGCCGACGTTGTGAGGACGACGCGCCAGAATTGCCTTGGGATCACGGGTGATGGTGCCGCCTATGACTGTGGTGTCTCCGCTGATTTCCGCCTTGGGTCCCAGCTTCAGCGAACCAAAGATCACCGTACAGTTTCCATCCACGGGACCATTCACTTCCAGGTCACCCCAGAACGCCGTGACGTCTCCCCTGCTCTCTCCCAACACCTTGCCATCGCCAAAGAGCACGGCCGCCTTCTTCACCGAAGTATGTTCTTCGACCAGCAAATTATCCCAGAACCGGCTGATTTCAGCGCGTTGTTCGCGGCGGACAACAGGAGCATTGGTCGTCCCGCCAGTCGTATCGAGAATGAGGGTGGCCTCCTCTCGCGCCGCGCTCAGATTGGGCCTGGCCGGATCCTGCTGCGCTGGCGCAGCAAATGTGGGTGCACCTAAAAGCAGGCTGATCGCGACCCAAACGACCGTCAGTAGAACGCGCCGAATATCAGCAACGCTGCCTTCTTTAAAACTCAAAATTGATTGGGGAAAATTGGAAAACCTCATGCGGATCATTTCCTCGTACGAATCAATTGGTAGGCAACCGCGCCCAGCCCCAGACAGACCATCCACGCCATTGCCGCCATGAAGGCAACTGCTGCCCAGATCCAGATCGACACGCTGCTAGCCCAGTTACTGAAGGCAGTGAAGGTTGCCACGGAGAGGGCTTCCACCGCTCCCACAAGCGCCAACGCCGGTTGCAGCGCCGCCGGTGCCTCCGCCACGGAACCAAAATGATGAATCCCCAAAAGCGCTCCCACGAACATGGCAATCGATGCGTAACGCAACCCCGCCGGCCACTCAAACCAGGATCGCTGCCACCAGGGCCGCGATTCCCAACGGCGGATGGACGACAGGACATTGGCCGAGATGGAAGCCGGTGCCTGGAACTCCGGCAACCGCGTCAACTCGCGGTCCAATTTATCCGCCTGTTTGTCGTCCGGGTTTGGCATTGGGTATTGGATATTGGGCAAAGTCTATTTGCGTCGCTTCTTCGGGGTTTTGACCTTGTCGAAATCGCCACGAACCATGTCGCCTTGCGCATCAAATCTGATGCTCTTGCGCAGAGTCTCGCGCGCCCGATGAATGTCCGTCTTCACCTTGCCGAGCGAGACCCCGAGCTGTTTGGCGATATCGTCGTAGCTCATCTCTTCATAGTGATAAAGCACCAACGGTACCCGTTGTTTCTCGGGAAGCTTCTTCAACGCCTCAGCCAACAGCTCCTGCCGGCGTTCATCGTCGAGCTGAATGACGTCCTTTTCCTCGGCGGCAACGCGGGACGCAAAATCCTCATTGGAGTCGTCAGATTCCAGTTCGGAGAAAAAACGCCAGCGGTTGCGGTAGCGGGTGATCTGGTTCAGGGAGAGGTTCCGTGCCACCCGGCGGAGCCAACCGCCGGCGCGGGGATTGTCCCGCAGCTGATCGTAGTGTTTGTAGGCCCTGAGGAAGACCTCCTGCGAGATGTCGGAGGCGTCAGTCGCCTTGCCAAGGATACGGAACGCGGTCGAATAAACCATGTTCTGGTAGCTGTACATAAATTCTTCAAATTCAGAAAGTTCAGCCATTGTCACCCTGGATCAGTCGATCCGGGGCCAACGTTAGAGGGGGAACACGCCCCCGAGGAGTACAGTTTCAGAAATTCTTTATAACTCGTCCCCTCAGATGATTCAGGGAGTTGACCGGCCCCGGGCGCAACTCTCACAGCTTTGACTGCACGGAAAAATCCAAGCCGGTTGCGAAGTCTCCGGACTGGGATTCAGATCGAGCGAATTCAGCGCCTATCAGCCTGAACAAGCCCATTGCCGGATGCGTCGGACTGACCTAACAATCCACGCTTACCGTGCTGATCCGTGCCCAACTCATTGTCATCGCAATACTCGCCCTCCTCGGCACGTCATCGCTGCTGGCGACCCCGGCAAACAAACGGGCGTTGGAGCGGCACTTCGGAAACCTGCTCCCCAAGAACCTGAATTCCTGCGCGACCTGCCATGTGCATGCCGAGGCGCACGGTGCCGAGACGCTGAAGGAGTTTCCCCACAACCTCTTCGGAGCGAGGCTCCGCGCACTGAGTCACAAAACGCGGATCAACGACCGGCTTTCGACAGTTACTGATGAGGACAGCGATGCTGATGGAAGTTCGGACCTGATCGAGATCCTCGCCGGTACCGCACCGGGCGATGCAAAGCAGAAACCACACCTGACCAGTGCCGCACTCGCCACACTTTCCGCCCGCTACGAGAAACTGCGGAACCAATACGAATGGGCTCCCTTCAAACCCGTCAGCCGACCAGACGTTCCAACCGTCAAGACCACCGAGCTACGCAACCCGATCGACAACTTTATCGCGACGCAGCACGAACAACGCGGTCTGAAACCTCAGGAACCCGCAAACAAGGATACCCTGCTGCGACGACTCCACCTGGATCTCATCGGCCTTAATCCCACGCGAGCAGAGCGCGAGACGTTCCTGAAAAACACCTCCCCCGAGGCTTACGAAGACGTGGTGAATGCCCTCTTGAAACGTCCCGAATACGGCGAACGCTGGGGACGCCACTGGATGGACATCTGGCGCTACAGCGATTGGGCCGGTTACAAGGCGGCAATCAGGGACAGCCAACGCCACATCTGGCATTGGCGCGACTGGATCGTGGAGGCGTTGAACGAAGACAAACCTTACGATCGCATGATCTTGGAAATGTTGGCCGGCGACGAACTTGCGCCCGAGGATTCCAATACCTTGCGGGCGACCGGTTACCTCGCCCGTCACTACTTCGCCAATCGTCAGCAGTGGATGGACAACGTCGTGAAACACACCTCACAGGCGTTCCTCGGAATCACGGTCGGGTGCGCGAAATGTCACGATCACATGTACGACCCCATTCCGCAGACGGACTACTACGCCATGCGCGCCGTGTTCGAATCCTACAATGTCCGCACCGATCGCGTACCGGGTGAACTGGACATCATGAAGGGCGGCATCCCCCGGGTCTACGACCAGTCCCTCACCTCGAAGACCTATCTCTACGAACGCGGCGATGAGCGACGCCCGGTGAAGGACAAGGCGATCGCACCCAACACCCCGGTATCGCTGGGTGGCAGTTATTTGGCAAAGCCAGTCCCCTTGCCACGCCTCGCCTATCAACCGGATCGCCGTGCATTTGTGGTCGCCGATCTATTGGCCGCCGCCGAGCGCAAACTCAAAGCGGCCACGAACGAACCCGCGCGCGCCAGCGCGACGCTCAACCTGGCAGCGTTGAAAACCGAACTGTCTGTCGAACAGATCGAAGGCAATGGCAAGCAGGACTCCGCCGAATGGAAGCAGGCAGCACAGCAAACGACACAGCTGCAACGCGAAGCCGCGGTCGCAGCTGAAATCGCAGCAATTGATTCCTCCAAGCGGGCGCAGACCCAGGCGGCCGCCGATCAAAAGACAGCCAAGAGTGCCGCTGCCAAGTCACGTGCAGCTCGAGCCCTCAGCACCGCAACGAAGAACATTGCCGCCGCGAAGAAAAAATTACTCGCAGCGGAAAAGGTCCTGAAAGGAAAACCCACCACCAAATTCAAACGCCGCAGTCCGAAGACCTACCTGAGTTCCAGCAGCGGACGCCGTCTCGCCTTCGCCCGCTGGCTCAGCGACAAAGGCAATCCCCTGACTGCTCGCGTCGCCATGAACCACATCTGGCTACGGCATTTTGGTCAGCCGATCGTGCCCACTGTGGCGGAGTTCGGAGGAAACGGACGCGAGCCAAGCCACCCGGCATTGTTGGACTGGCTGGCCGCCGAGTTCATGGCTCGGGATTGGAGCATGAAAGACATGCACCGCCTGATCGTCACCAGCGCCGCATATCGCCGCTCGGGTGCCAACGACTCGGCCAACAAGAAGATCGACCCGGACAACCGTTTCCTGTGGCGCATGCCTTCACGAAGAATGGAAGGCGAGATCGTACGCGATAACCTGTTGCACATCGGCGGCACACTCGACCGCACTTTTGGCGGACCCGACATCGACAACAAGACGGCTCAGAGTTCGAAGCGACGCAGCATCTACCTGCGTCACGCCCATGAAAAGCTCGTGGAGTTTGTACAGATCTTTGACGGGCCAAAAGTCAGCGAGTGCTACATGCGGGATGAAAGCGTGCAACCGCACCAGGCGCTGGCGATGGCGAACAGCCGTCTCACCTTCGACCAGTCCAAAGAATTGACCGCCCAACTGGCCAAGGAATCGAACACGCCAAACGCCTTTGTCCACGCCGCGTATGAAGCGATTCTTTCGCGAGCGCCCAAGCCGGACGAAATCAGGCTCTGCCAGCAATTTCTGAAGCAACATGCCAGCGACGGACAGGAACGACTGGTCATGGTGCTCTTCAACCACAATGATTTCGTAACGATCCGATGAACCCGCCTCTCAGCCGCCGAACCTTTCTCGCCGACACCGGCATGGGCATGACCGGCATGGCCCTCTCCTCCATGCTCTTCAAGGACGGCGTTGCCCGCGCCGCCACGCCCAACTTAGGACAGCATTACGAACCCCGTGCCAAATCCGTGATCTGGATCTTCCTGATCGGCGGTCTGAGCCATCTCGAAAGCTTTGATCCCAAGTCGGCACTGAACAAATACGCCGGCAAATCGATGGAGGATACACCCTTCGGCAAATCCATTCTCAACAAGGATAAGATCAATGAGAACCTGCTTGATCCGGCCAAGCAGAAGCGCGAGGTGTACAAGCAGATCATGCCGTTGCAGACGGGATATCAGGCCTACGGTCAGAGTGGCATTGAGGTCAGCGACTGGTTTCCGAACATCGGCACCTGCGCCGATGACATCGCGGTCGCGCGCGGCATGTGGACGATTGACAACAACCACGGCGCCCAACTGACCTATCACACCGGTCGCAAGATCTCGGAAGGTGCGTTCCCCACCATCGGTTCCTGGATCAGCTACGGGCTCGGAACCCAGAATCGAAACCTTCCTGAATTTGTCGTCCTTGGAAACCCCAGCGCCGACTGCTGTGGCGCAGCCTGGACGCACGGCGCCTCGTATCTCGGTCCGCAATACGCGGGCGTCCGGATGAAGGTGGACCCGAAAAACCCGCTCTCCTTCGTCAGTCCGGCGGACAAAAAGTTCACCCTCGAACAACAACGCGAGAACTTCAACCTGCTCGGAAAACTCAACCGCATCGCCGGCATTGAATATCCGAACGATCCAAAACTCGAAGCCCGGATTAAATCCTACGAACTGGCCTTCGAAATGCAGACCGCCGTTCCCGAGGTCATGAACTTCAGGGGCGAATCCAAGTCCACCACCGAGCTCTACGGCATCGGCAGCAAACCCACCGACGACTTCGGATCCAAATGCCTTGCCGCCCGCCGACTGGTGGAACGGGGCGTGCGCTTTGTGCAACTCTTCCACGGATACTCAGGCAACGCCGGAGCCTGGGATTCACACAAGGACATCAAGCGCCTGCATTCCAATCTCGCCGGCCAGATCGATCAACCCGTCGCCGCCTTGATCAAGGATCTCCGCCAGCGCGGAATGCTCGATGACACCATGCTGGTGTTGGGCTCCGAATTCGGGCGCACCCCGGGAGCAGAGTTTCGCGGGAGCAACAAGGCCGTCGCCGGCACGGGCCGCGATCACCATCCACATGGATTCAACGTCCTGATGGCAGGCGGTGGCGTGAAGAAGGGTTACGTGCATGGCTCAACCGACGAACTCGGTTTCCACGCCGCGGAACAGCGCCACTACGTGACCGACCTGCACGCCACCGTACTCCACCAACTCGGACTCGATACGCGCCGCCTCGAAATCCCGGGCCGCAAAAGACTCGAACGAGACTTCGGCGAAGTCATGCACGGCATCTTGGCGTAGGCCAACCCACCACAGATTCAACGTCGGCTACACCATAGATCCCGGCAACTACCGCACATTCGCGAACGTGACAGCGTCTTGGACTGCGGCAGTCCCCTGCCGCTATTCGTTGCGCACTCCTACGACAGAACGGGTGGATTTGGAAACTTGAGGCGTCCAATCAAATCACGCACACGTCGATGGGGTTGAAACACTGACGCTGAGAATTCTCCCACAAGTTCAGTTCACCACAGATGGAAAATCATTCGATCTGAATCAATCGGAAATGAATTGGAAGTTCACGACAACGCCTGATTTACATCAATGTAACAGCCTACTCGAGTCCCACTGACTTGGCGGCAGGCGCAAGCGGTGCAAAGAATCCCAGAATAATAAGATCTCTCCAGATCCACAACACGACTGGAACAACACCAAGTATCCCCAACGTGATGTGCACGACCCGAAGCATATCCGCAACCGTGAAAGCCCCGGCCCCAAAAAAGCTGCGGAAAAAAAACGGTGAGAAAAACGCTCCCACTATCGACACGAACACCGCCAAACGGACGAATCGACTCTCACGTGGATAGGGGCGGTGGAGATGCAGTCGGATCCACCCAAAAACTGTAAGCCCAACAAATCCAGGATAGAGATAGGCTTGGAAATACATGGACGATACGAACGCGGCCAGCGCTGTGTACGAAATGGACAAAAGGACAAATGAGCTGTGTATTCGAATTCGGTGTTCCTTCCTCATCATCCAGATCCTTAGGGTCGATGAAGCCAAGCACCGAGAACTCGCAGAAACAACCTCGGAATTGTCAGGCCACACACCAAAGTGCATCCCAATTCATGACCCCTCCGAATCAGCCGCTGATGGTAGGCGCTGTCCGAGGAACTGATCGGAAAAGGCTTGCAGCCTCCCACTCTCCAAATTTGATCCATACCCCAACGGGGCATCGCCCTCCAGCCCAAGGTTGGCTGCGCAGCAAGCCTACCTTGAGATCACGATATGAAAACGAACCGACCCTGAGTGGGCTGCGCCACAATTGAGGTCAGGTCAGGTCGCTACCCCTTCGGGGTAGAGGCGTGCTCGAACGGTTACCCAGGTAGCTGGCTGCGGACAACCTGAGGATGGAGGACTTAGCCCCGTTTGGGGCATGCGCAGAAAACGTTGGAGGACGGGAGAGTATCGTGGGCTTCAATTTTCAATCATTGGAGCACCTCAATCCATGGTCGCTTAGATGAGGAAAAAGATTGAGACAAGGATTTGGATACCACGCCAATCCGGTAAATGATTACCCCCGCGGATTTGAGAAAACCGCGGATGGCATCCAGGAAGAATCATTCTGCCCCCAATATTCTGCCAACTCCTTGCGGCAACCATGTGGGACACTCACCAAACGGTGAACGCTGTGCCGATGCCCACCCCAAATACTTCGCAGCGTCTCCGTTTCCTCCTTTCCCTCTTGTTCAATTTCACAGATTCGGAATAACCACAACACGCGCTCCCACACGTAGCTTCGAATCAAAGAACCTGAGCCACAAAAAAGCCTCCCGCTTGCACGGGAGGCTTCGCAAGTCTGTTTGAACGATCAGCGCGGCGGAATGTGAGACGCGGTGATCTTGGCGACAAAAATATCGGTGTCGCCGTAACTCTTCACAAAGGCATGCCCGAAGGACACGTTGCCTTGGAAATATCCGGTGACGTAGCTGTTGCCGCCGCGATCCACATCGATCGCATAACCGACATTCGGCTTGCCGAAACGGCTCCCGCCCTGACGGGCCCAAAGCACGCGACCATCGCGATCCAGTTCCATCACGTAGAGGTCGGCGATGCCCTGACTCATGAGCATGTTGTTTCCAAACATGACCTTGCCCGCAAAGGTGCCGGTGACATGGGAATGTCCGCGCGCGTCAACCGCAACACTGTAGCCGGCCTCGGGAGCGCCCTTCTTGTTGCCGCCCACATTCTGCACCCAGATCATGCGGCCGGCAGGATTGTATTTCGCGACGAAGATATCGGATCCGCCGTTGCTGGTGAGGCGTTTGCTGCTGAAGTACGCGCGGGTGTGTTTTCGGCGGGGTTTGCGATAAGCGGCATGCATGCGGTATTCAGATCCGAAACTCTCCGAGCCGGCATAGCCGCCAGTCATGATGATGTTTCCGGCGGGATCCAAAGCTAGATCGTAGGCGATGTCGTTCATCGAACCGCCTTCATCCACCGCCCAGGCCGTGCGCCCCTCTGAATCGATCTTCATCAGAAAGACGTCGAACAGGCCGCGGCTTTCCAAAGTCATGGTGCGTGAAACGCGCATCGTTTCCGAAAACGCGCCACAGACATACGTGGAACCCTGCTCATCCACCACAATCGAGGATGCAACATCATCCGAATGTCCGCCTATCTGACGAACCCAGACCAATTCCCCATTGGGGTCGTAACGAGCAACAAAGCTGTCGACGTAGCCGGAGTTGGTCACCACGAGATCGTTGAAAACGCCCTGACCATAGAAGTAACCGCTCACATACACGTTACCTTCCAAATCCACATCCACACCGTTTCCGGTACCGCCCGGACCACTGCCCGCACTGTTGGCCCAGACCAGATTTCCGTCGGGATCATACTTCGCGATAAAGATTTCCTGATCCGAACTCCGGGTGATGGTCTTGCCATTCCCAAACGAAACGGACGGCGATTGAAACGCTCCGGTCACATAGACGTTGCCAGAGTTGTCAATGGCCACCGCGCGCGCAAAATCATCGGCAGTGCCACCGGCTTGACGGGCCCAGACGATCTTTCCAACCCGATCGATCTTGGCGAGGAAGATATCGGCCTCGCCAACGCCATCGAGAGTCGGGCTATCCTGGTCTTCATCGAACTCCATTTTTCCGGAGAAATAACCGGTCACAAAAGTGTTGCCGAGATTGTCCACCGCGATACCGGTACCGTAATCGAAGTGATCACTTCCCCCGCGAGTGGCCCAACGAAAATTCGGAGCTTCGGCGCGCACAGAATCTCCGATCAGCACCGCAAAGGCGAAGAGGAGTGAAAATAGCTTGTATGGTTGCATGGGAATGTCAGTCGGGGCTGTGGTTTGATTGGCAGTCGTTTTGCGCTGGCTCAATCTCTCGAAACTGCTGTCACCCAACAAGTTCCGGAGATAAATCCACTGCGTTATGGACAAATCCGGGTCCGGATTCAAGGGCAAATTCCCCCGATTTTTTGGCATCGGTAACGATTTCGTTGCCTTTTGAGTTGTGAACAATGAGCCCGCACGCGAACACTTTGGCATGCAACACCTGACCGCTTCGATGCTCATGACGCTGCTCGTTTGTTCGACTGCCACCCACGCGGCACCGCCGAAGTCACCGACTGCCACACCGAAGAAGGTTCACCTCCAAGCCCGGGCCAGCGAGCTCGATTCCCGAACCCGGGAGTATCCCAAGATAGATTTCGTGTTCACGAAGGGAGGCAAACCAGCGGATGTGCAAAACGCGGTGGTCGATACCGGCATCGCCTCTCGCGGGCAGCTGGTGATCTGGTTGATGAACTACAATTCCCGGCTTTTTGATCGGCTGGCCAGTTATGGACTGCATGCAATCCAGCCTCACTACGCCAACAAATGGTTTTCCAAAGTCTGTCGTGAAAAGCAGGTCGGCGAACATTGCCGCGGCAACATGCGGTTGGAAGCGGCTACCGGTAGCGATTACAGCAAGGAAGTTGATCTGAGCAAGCCCGACGGTATGAAGGAGCGCGCGCGCGAGTTTGTGAAATGGCTCTCCACAAAGCATCCCGCTGGAAAATGGGGGCAGTTCCTCAGCGCCGACGGAAAGGATCTACGCTGGGACAAGGTGATTGTGGCGGGAAGTTCACATGGTTCGACAACTTCAGCCCGATTCGCCAAACACCAGAAGGTCGCCCGCGTCGTGATGCTTTGCGGCCCGCGTGACCAATATCAGACTTGGCAATCCCTCCCCTCTGCCACGCCGGAGAATCGATACTTCGGATTCAGTCATGTGCTCGACGGCGGCTGGACTGCCGACCACTACTGCCGTTCCTGGGAGTTGCTCGGCCTCCATCACTACGGCCCCATCGTCAACGTGGATGACATTCGCGCCCCCTATGGCAACTCGCGGCGACTGATCACCTCCCTCGATGTGGGGAACAATGTCAAACGCGCGCACTCTGCGGTCACGCCCGGAAGTTCCACACCGAAGAACAAGGACGGCATTCTGGCTTATGAAAATGTGTGGCGCTATCTCTTCACCCATCCCGTAACCCGAACCGGCGATCCCAGCCCGACCGATCGTGACTGCGTAAAAGATCAGCGGGCCCGGGATTTTGGCGGCTGAGGCGCTGATTCGAAAAGGATATCAACAGCCTTCTTATCAGATGGTTCAATCATTCAGTCAGATACCACCGGCAAAGCCCGGGTGTCAAATTTTGAGCCGCTCAAAGCGACTGCTCATCCTATTTCCATTCAGGCCAGCCATGTTTCGCTTGCCATCCAGCCCGTATTATTTCCTCCCGCCCAACGAACGCGATCTTTTTCCCTCCCTCCGTTTTCCTTTTGCCTGAGCCCCAGGATCTCTTATTGGATCATTAGTTGATCGCGGTGGGAACGTTGACGATCTACAGCGCCGCCAAATTGACTCGAAAAAGCCGACGATGATCGTAGGTTGATCCAGCCAAACCTACGACTCGTCTGCTTCGTCGAGGAAGACGAGTTTCACGCCGCTCGACTTGGAGTCTGATTGGGTGAAGTCGTCCATGAGGTTGGAATTGGATTCCTGAACCACCGGCTGAGCTCCGAGCGCGGCGCTCGGGTCAAGGGCGTCGCGGAGAGCGTTTTCCACCAGGGCGGTACAGTGCACTTTGGTGGGAGGCAACGGGCCGAGGTCGGCCGCGAGTTCTTCACCCGACAGGTCCATGGCTTCATCGGCGGTTTTGCCTTTGATCATCTCCATGGCCAGGCTTGCGGCGGCGATCGCCGTTTCGCAGCCGAAGGATTGGAAGGTGGCCTTGTCGATGATCTTGCGGCCGCCGTCTTCCTTGTACTTCACCCAGACGCGCAGCATGTCGCCGCAGTTGGCGCTGCCCACGGTCCCGATGGAATCCGCATCCGCCATCTCGCCCATGTTGGTGGGGTTCTTGATGGCGGCCTCTACCTTCTTCTGAAATTCGTCGCTCATGTCTGCTGGAGTTTGTATCGGCGCATCTTGGTGTCGACATCCTGTGCCCAGGCATCAATCCCGCCGCGCAGAAACTTCACGTTGGTAAATCCGTGTCCCGCGAAGTAAGCCGCTGCGTCAATGCTCTGGCCACCGCTGTGATCATAGAAAACGAGCGACGCGTCCTTGTCACTCTTGGACATGATGTCCTGCACGAGTTGTTGGTCCACAAACTCCGCGCCCTCAATCCGGACGGCTTCCCATTCTTCGCGGGTGCGCACATCAAAGAGCCGAATCTCGGCCTTCTTTTCATTGAGATCTTGGGGTTCGATCTCCAGTGCTTGGTCGAACTCATGACCCGCCCGGATTTCGCCGATAACTTCGGTGACATCCAGGCCACCGTTGCGTTCGCAAAGTTCAGTCACTGTTTCCTCGGGTTGAAAACCACAGCTCTGACAGCCGCCAATGTGGTATTTGCGGAACAGGGCTCGCCGCGCACCAGGGTAGGCTGCGAGCACATCGGTCATCGAGTTTTCAGCGGAGATGGATTCACTCATAACTTAAAAAAGGCAACCAACGCGGGTCAGACGAGAAACTCGCGGATCTCGCGGAGGATCTCGACCATGCGATCAACTTCAGCGTGGGTGTTGTAGAAATAGAAACTGGCACGCGCGGTGGTGGAAACGCCCAGCTTCTTATGCAGCGGCTGGGTGCAGTGATGTCCGCCGCGCAGGGCGAGTCCTTTGCGATCAGCCAGCGTCACAATGTCGTGAGCGTGGGCATCGGTGAAGACGAAGGTGACGACGCCCGCACGGTTCTTGGCAGGACCGAAGATGCGGATATTCTCGATCTCGCTCAACCGGTCGTAGGCGTATTGGGAAAGTTCCTGATCGTGGGCGAACAATTTATCGCGCCCGATGGCATCCAAATAATCCATGGCCGCATGGAGTCCAACCGGGCCGGATATATCGGGTGTCCCGGCTTCAAACTTGTGAGGCGCAACGTTCCACGAGCTGGTTTCGTAATCGACGTTGTCGATCATTTCTCCCCCACCCTGATACGGCGGGGTCACTTCAAGGATCTCTTTGCGACCGTAGAGAAAACCGATACCGGTGGGGGCACACATCTTATGACCAGAAACGGCCAGAAAATCGCAACCGATCTCCTGCACATCCAAGGGGCAATGACCGGCGCTTTGGGCGGCGTCCACGAGCGTGACGATTCCCCGCTGGCGGGCTTTGGCGCAAATTTCGGCAACGGGGTTGATCACTCCGAGGGCGTTCGAGATATGAACGATCGAGAGAATCTTCACCTCCGGAGTCATCAACTCATCGAGGCCGGATAGATCAAGAGTCTGATCCTCCGCATGAACCGGGATAAAACGAAGCGTCGCGCCGGTGCGGGCGGCGAGCATCTGCCAGGGAACGAGATTGCTGTGATGCTCCATCTCGGTCAGGAGAATCACATCGCCTTCCTTCACGAACTCATTGCCCCAGGCGCTGGCGACCAGGTTGATCGATTCGGTCGTGCCCCGGGTGAAGACGATCTCGTCGGCACTGGCGGCATTGACGAACTTCGCAGCGCGGGTTCTCGCGGACTCGAAGGCTTCGGTCGAGCGATTGCTCAGCTCATGGATACCCCGGTGCACGTTCGCATTGTCGTGCTCGTAGTAGTGGACGAGGGCGTCGATGACCTGCCGCGGCTTCTGGCTCGTGGCGGCGTTGTCGAAATAGATCAGCGGACGTCCGTTGATCTCCTGATCAAGGATGGGAAAATCTCGGCGGAGGGTTCCGCAGTCGATCGAACCGGACGGGGGCGTTTGGATGGTCGCTTCAGCAGGCATGCCGCAGAAACATGGTTCACATCAGACCAAGCTGCAACTTGGCGGCTTCGGTCATCATTCCCTGATTCCAGGCCGGATCCCAGACGATCTCCACAATCGCTTCCTGCACGTCCTCAAGTTCCATGATCTTGGTGAACGCATCCTGCTGGATGACCGGCCCCATACCACACCCCGGCGCGGTGAGAGTCATGTTCACTTCAACCTTATATTCGCTGGGCGTGTCTTCGAAGGGATCGATATTGCAGTCATACACCAAGCCGAGATCCACAATGTTCACGGGAATCTCCGGATCAAAGACAGTCTTCAGCTGATTCCAAACCAGCTTCTCAATCTCATCCTGCGAGGCGGCCTTGCCTTTGCTTTCGCCAGCTTTCTTCGGCGTGGCATCGGCGATCTCCTTGCCGAGACAATCAGCATCGCGCGCCTCAATCCGGGCGAGTCCGCCGATGAACTGTACCGTGAAGGAACCGCCCATGGTCTGGGTGATGGTGACTTCCGTGCCTTCACGCAAGGTGCCCTTGTCGCCGGAGGGAATCCGGATGGCTTCGACGTCGCGGGTCAAAGTGACATTTTCGTATGCTGCTCCGTTCATTGTTCGATCAGGTGTTCGAGGCGATCTGAGAGCAGGCTCTCCAAACGATCGCGCACAGGTTTAATGGAGATGCGTCCGATGATCTCGCCGGCAAACGCATGGGTCAGAAGACGACGCGCACTGGGTTCATCAATTCCCCGACTGCGGCAATAGAACACGGCTTCCCGATTCAGTTGCCCCACCGTCGCCCCGTGCGTGCATTTGACATCGTCCGCATAGATTTCCAGTTGGGGTTTGGCGTTCAGCGTGGCGTTGTTGCTCAACAAAATCGCGCGGCTGCTTTGTTTGGCATCCGTTTTCTGAGCGTCTTCGCGGACAAAGATCTTGCCGTTGAAAACGCCCCGGGATTTGCCGGCGAGAATACCGTGATAGAATTCATGGCTGTCACAATGCGGAAGGGCATGGTCAGCGAGGGTGTGATGATCAACCACCTGGTTGCCGCCCACGACATAGAGACCATTCAGCGTGCAATCAATCCCCTCCCCGTTCAGCACAAAGTTGATATTGTTCCGCGCAATCCGCGAACCGGTCGAAATGGAATGCGAGGTGAAGTTCGCGGCCTTGCCAAGTTGTGCCTGAATGGTGGCGATGTGGAATGACTCGCAGTTCTGATCCTGAAACTTGCAGTGTTCGACCTGCGCGCTCTCTTCCACCAATACCTCGGTAACGGCATTGGTGAAGACTGCCTGCTCACCGGCACTGTGATAGCTCTCAATGACTTTGCAGGCGCTCGTCGGCTCAGCAACGATGAGATTGCGAAGCGTGACGGTGTTTGCATCGCCATCGGTGGCTACAAAGAGGAGTTGGATGGGTTGTTCAATCACCACGCCCTTCGGCAGGTAAATGAACGCGCCGTCCTGGATGAACGCGGTGTTCAATGCGGAAAAACCACTCGCGTCGGTCTTCGCGTAGCGACCCAGATGTTTTTCGACCAAATCGGGATGGGATTCCAGCGCCGAAGCCAGGTTGGTGACAATCGCGCCCGCCGGCAGATTGCCGATCTGCGAAAGCGAATGGGACAAATGCCCGTCGATAAACACCAATCGTGGGCCGCTCAGCTTCGTATAGACGAACTCGTCCACTTCAGGCGGGGACGACGCGGGCGCGGTGGCCGGCAGGAACGAGAGTTCCAGGATCGGCTTGACGTTGGTGAAGATCCATTCCTCCTGCCGGAAGTTTGGAAAGCCCAGTTCGGTGAAATGGGTAATCCCCGTCCGGCGCAGATCGCTGAGCCACTGGGGTCCGCTGGCGGTCGCGCCGAAGTTCTCATGCGCTCCGAGGCAGTTCTCAACAGGATCGGTATTGGTCTCGGTCGTCATCGGGTCAATTGATCAGGCTGCGACAGCGTGTTTTCCGGTGATCCAGTCGTAGCCTTTTTCCTCAAGCTCCAGCGCGAGCCCCTTGTCGCCGGACTTGATGATGCGGCCATCGTAAAGGACGTGAACGAAATCGGGGATGATGTAATCAAGCAGACGCTGATAATGAGTGATCACGATCGAGGCATTGTCCTCGCGCTTCAGGGCATTGACTCCGTTTGCGACAATCTTCAGCGCATCAATGTCCAGGCCGGAATCGGTTTCGTCCAGCACCGCAAGTTTTGGATCGAGCACCGCCATCTGAAAGATCTCATTGCGCTTTTTCTCACCACCGGAAAAACCCTCGTTGACCGAGCGCTTCATCATGCCATCAGGAAGCTCGAGAAGTTTCATCTTCTGCCTCACCACGGTGAGAAAATCGACCGCATCCATTTCCTCTTCCCCCCGGTGCTTGCGAAGTTCGTTGAACGCGGCACGTAAGAAGTAAGTGTTGTTCACGCCCGGAATTTCGACCGGATACTGGAACGCGAGGAACAGCCCCTCGCGAGCGCGCTCTTCGGGAGCCATGTCGAGCAGGTCCTTGCCGACGTAGTTCACCTCACCACCGTCGACTTCGTAGCCGTCGCGGCCGGAGAGGACATACCCCAAGGTGCTTTTGCCGGAACCATTGGGTCCCATGATGGCGTGTACTTCGCCCTCGTTGACGGTCAGGTTGATGCCTTTGAGGATCTGCTTGCCGCCGATGCTGGCGGACAGGTCTTTGATTTCGATCAGGGTTTTGCTCATGCTTACGTTTCAGTTCGGAGTGGGTCCGATTAAATTATTCTCTTTGCGGTCGGGGATGAACTTGGATCGGCAGATCAGCCGACACTGCCTTCGAGGCTCACTCCGAGCAGTTTCTGGGCTTCCACGGCGAACTCCATTGGCAGCTCGCGGAAGACTTCCTTACAGAAGCCGTTGACGATCATGTTCACCGCGTCCTGCGTTTCGAGACCGCGTTGGTTGAGATAGAAGATCTGGTCTTCGCCGACTTTCGAGGTCGAAGCCTCGTGTTCCACCTGGCCGGTGGTGTTCTGCACGTCAATGTAAGGAAAGGTGTGGGCACCACAGCGATCTCCAATGAGAAGTGAATCACACTGGGAGAAGTTCCGGGCGTTCTCCGCGTTCTTCATGATGCGGACCTGACCACGGTAATTGTTCTGCCCCTTACCGGCCGAGATGCCCTTCGAGATGATGGTGCTCCGCGTGTTCTTGCCGATGTGGATCATCTTGGAACCGGTATCGGCCTGCTGGTAATTGTTCGTCAACGCGACGGAGTAAAACTCACCCACCGAATTGTCACCCTGCAGGATGCAGCTGGGATACTTCCAGGTGATGGCAGAGCCGGTCTCGACCTGGGTCCAGGAGATCTTGGAGTTTGCCCCCTTGCAGATGCCGCGCTTGGTCACAAAGTTGTAGATTCCGCCCTTGCCGTTCTTGTCCCCGGGATACCAGTTCTGGACGGTGCTGTATTTCACCTCGGCATTCTCCATGGCCACAATTTCAACCACCGCGGCATGCAACTGGTTTTCGTCCCGCATGGGTGCGGTGCAGCCTTCGAGATAACTCACGTGACTGCCTTCCTCCGCGACAATCAGGGTGCGTTCGAACTGGCCGGTGTTCGCGGCGTTGATGCGGAAGTAGGTGGAAAGCTCCATCGGGCAACGAACGCCCTTGGGGATGTAACAGAACGATCCGTCACTGAAGACGGCGGCGTTCAGCGCGGCATAAAAATTGTCAGTGATCGGCACGACCGACCCGAGATACTTTTCAACCAGGTCAGGGTGATCCTTCACCGCGTCTGAAAAGGAACAGAAGATGATGCCGTGCTTCGAAAGCTCCTTCCGGAACGTCGTCGCGACGGAGACACTGTCGATGACCGCATCCACCGCCACCCCGGTAAGGCGCTTCTGCTCGTCCAGCGAAATGCCCAGCTTGTTGAAAGTCTCGCGCAGTTCGGGATCCACTTCGTCCAGACTCGCCAGTTCCTTTTTCTTCTTGGGAGCCGCGTAATAGATCATGTCCTGGAAATCGACCGCCGGATAATGGACGTTGGACCACTTGGGTTCCTCCATCTTCTGCCAATGACGGAAGGCCTTCAGGCGCCATTCCAGCAGAAATTCCGGCTCGCCCTTCTTCTCTGAAATCAGACGGACAACTCCCTCGTCCAGTCCGGGAGGAATGGATTCAGTCTCGATGTCCGAGACGAATCCGTATTTGTAGTCGGACTGTACGAATTCTTCGATGGTATCCAGCGATTCGCTCATGAAATTATCGGTTTTTCTTTTGGGTGGAACAGTTGGGACACTGCCCGTGAATGGTCGTTTCAATATTCTCCAGCTTGAACCCGCGCGGCATTTTGAAATTTGCCTGCTCGGCGGTGATGGTCTGAAGAATGTCGTGCACCGAGCCGCAGCCATCGCAGTAGAAATGGGCATGCGGACGCATGTTCGGACAATATCGCGAGGCCCCACGGTCGGCATTGACCTTCCGGACCAGTCCGCAGGTAACCAACGCATCCAGGCAGTTGTAGACGGTGGCCATGGAGATCTCCGGCATCGAATCCTTGGCACGAATAAAGACCTGATCAGCAGTCGGATGATCCAGTTTGTCCGTCAGGATCTCGTGCACCTGCCGCCGCTGCGGCGTGCACCGCATACCACTGTGCGCAAGCCGCTCATTGAGTTGCTCGTCACTGTCAGATCTGGCGGCTTTGCTTCGGATAGCCATGCGAGCGGCACTGTAGTCGGGGTTATTGAAGTGTCAATATTTAGAATGATTCTAATTAAAATATCCAGAATCACTGCTAAAGGCTTGACGCTTGCGCAGCATTCGGAGTTGCATATCGGGAGATGAAAAAAGTGATTTCCACATTGGTCTGCTTAGTAATCCTGACCACGCTCGGCACCGGGTGCGTGGGCACCGTCACAGGCGACAAACAGGCGGCAGTGCCGTTCCGGAAAGACAAGGTCTTTAGCCGCTACCAGATTCCGATCCAAGACGTCGTGGACGCCGCGCGATACGTGCTGGCCTCCAAGCAAGGCGGCTTGGGCGTTCTCCAGGCAGAGAATCGCATCAATGGATCGCTGATCGCCAAGGTCGACAAGCGCACGGTCTGGGTCCGCGTGAAAGAAATCGAGCCGACCGTTACCGAAGTCGCCACCCAGGTCCGCACGGCATTTGGGTGGGGCGATATCGCGTTGGCATCCGAAATCGACAAGCAGATTGCCCTCCGCCTGCAGGTGGTGATTTCCGTCGGAAAATAGCCTTCTCCGCCCATATCCTTTGAGAGCCGGACGCTTCGTCCGGCTTTTTTTGTACCAACCGCAAAGACCCGAAAGTAGCGCGGTGATAGGGCTAAGCGAGAATTCGGCTACCGAAGGGTCACACCCTCCAGTGAAAAAACCATCCCTGCCGATCCATCGATCTGCGCCTGCTTTGCGCTTAATTGAGCTGCCGGTTTAGCGGTGAAAATTTTGGTCCGGTTTCGCCCACTTCAGCTTGGCCACCCAGACGCGGTTATCCGCACCCCGTTTGATCAGCGGCGTCGGGTCATGGTAATTCGGCCCGGGTGCCTGCATCCATTCCGTCACCGTCACCCAAGTTTCGTCGGGGCTGACTTGGGTGATCCCGAAATTCCCCATTCGCGCACCCTTCTCCGGCACCAGGATCTGTTCAGACGCGCGAATCACCTGCAGCTTTTCCGGATCGACCCGGGCGATAAAGAGCGGCGCGCGATGCCGGAACACATGGTCGTTGTTCGCACCGCGCCGGGTGTAGACGAGAAAGAGCGCATCGCTGTGACTCACCCAGTGCTGCTGGGTATTGTAGCTCCCGAGAATTTTCCCGTCATCGAATCGCCATTTCTTCGGTTCCGAGAAATTCAATCCGTCCTCACTCACCGCCACGTACCCGTCGTCGTCATTTCGCAATGTGAGGAAGTAGCGATCACCAAATTGAGTGAGCGAAGGTTCCGGGAATCCCCGCTTCACCGGCACGCTCAATTCGCTCCCGTGCTCGATGTATTTCAAAGTCTCCCCGTCAAAACGGCAACGCATCACCGTGGTGGAATACTGCTTCTGCGTGGGGGATTTGAAATAGGTCGGCAACAGAATGTCGCCATTGGGCAGATCCAATCGTTGCACACAACCCGCACCTGAGTTCTCAAACTTCAATTCGGCCGGCATCTTCACCGTCTTCCATGCCGACCAGGATTGTCCGACTGGATCATAGACCGCGTAGGCCGTGCCGCGCGGACGGCTGCGCATGACCCGGTTCTTTTCGTAGACGACGGTGTGCCCCGTTCCGAGCAGACGCCCACTCTTCGCATGCCACGCAGGCCAGAAATCGCACACCGTGATCTGCAGATCCTTTTTATCCTGCCACCTGAACGGCACCCGTGCGAACGACGCATGTTCCTTCGGCTTGCTCCAGGTCGCGCCACCGTCGGACGTGCGCATCTCGTTGAGCGCATAGAAAATATCAGACCCGGACAGCTGAAGTTTCTGCAACGTCATCACCACCGTCGGCTCCACACCGCCCGAACCGGGAATCGCACCGGCACGGGCATGCACCCAACACATCTTCCGATCAAAGCCCTGCGTCGCCACCGTAAGGTCAACCGAGTAGAGCGGATCCGCCGGCGCCGCCATGGTGGAACTGATCAAGGCGAGCAGAACGAGGCAGAGGGAAAGTCGTTTTCGCATCGGTCAACGGGATGACGCGCACGGAGGTTTGGCAAGCAGATTCGGGATCAACAAAACGAACGCGCTAAAACTATCCAAGTCGCGTTCGGAGATTGAAGCGGTCTCCGGGGCACGCTAAGGTACTCTCACAAGACGCCCATGGACATCACGAACAAAACCAAAAAGTCGCTAAGTCTGCCCCTGCCCGGTGGCAAGAAACTGTTTCTCGGTCCTGGCAAAACCGGACAGGTGACATCGAAGGCACTGCAACATCCTCCCCTGATGAAGCTGATCGAATCCGGAGATGTGGAAACCGCCGATGGGAACACCAAGACGCACGAACCCCAGACCGGAAACTCGGTCGGTTCGGCTGGCTCAAAGAACAGCGGGACCGGAGCCATGAGACATTCCGGAGATCGCTGACCGACCTCCGCGCGGTTCCCTCCGCCCCCCCGTTCCAAAGCTCTGCTTCGTCCCCGCGGCGAGTCTACAGTTTGCAACTCCCCGCACTCCCTCGCATTGCTGTAAGGCACTCTCTAAACGGTCGACCTAAGCGAGGTAGAATTACACTCGGATGAAGCCCTACGTGGAGGCCACGCCGGACCTGGTTCTAGCCTCCGAACGGGACGATCATTTGCGCGTCAAACTACAGCCGGACGTCCACCGCAGCAGCGGCGTTCCGCGCCTTCTCGCGGGCTTCCTCGATGGATTCACCCCGGGCGACTGCAACCCCCATTCGGCGCTTGCCGCTCACCTCGGGTTTTCCAAACAGCCGCAGCTGGGTGTCGGGCTGAGCCAAAGCGGCGTTGAGGTTCCCAAATTCCAATTTACCACTTTCCCCTTCAACCAAGATTACCGCCGAGGCGCTCGGCCCGTGTTGGACAATGTTGGGAATGGGAAGGCCGAGGATGGCGCGGGCATGCAGGGCGAACTGGGAAAGATCCTGCGAAATCATCGTCACCATCCCGGTGTCGTGTGGCCGGGGTGACACCTCGGAAAAGTAAACCTCATCGTCCTTCAGAAACAGTTCGACCCCGAAGATGCCCCGACCGCCGAGCGCATCCGTGATCTTGCGCGCACATTCGCGGGACTTCTCACGGGCGCTCTCGCTCATGGCCTGAGGCTGCCAGGATTCCCGATAATCGCCATCGACCTGGATGTGACCAATCGGCTCACAAAACGCCGTGCCCTCGCCATGACGAATCGTCAGCTGGGTGATCTCGTAATCAAAATCCACGAAGCCTTCGACGATGACCTTGTCCGCACCGGCGCGGCCGCCTTCCTGCGCGTATTTCCAAGCCGGGGCGATATCCGCTTCAGATTTGATGACACTCTGCCCCTTGCCCGAGGAAGACATGATCGGCTTCACCACACACGGCATTCCAACTTCTTCAATCGCAGCCCGGAACTCCTCCTCGTTGGCAGCAAAACGATAAGGCGAGGTCTTGAGTCCAAGTTCCTCCGCGGCGAGTCGACGAATCCCTTCGCGGTTCATCGTGAGCTGAGTGGCGCGGGCGGTCGGAATGATGGTCGTAACTCCGGCCTGCTCCAGCTCGGCCAAAGTGTCGGTCGCGATCGCCTCAACTTCCGGAACGACCAAATGCGGCTTTTCGAGTTCGATTACTTCGCGAAGCTTTTCCCCATCCAACATCGACAGGACATGCGAACGATCTGCGACCTGCATCGCCGGCGCGTTCGCGTAGCGATCAACCGCGATGACTTCGACCCCGAGGCGCTGGAGTTCGATGACAACTTCCTTGCCCAGCTCACCCGAGCCGCAAAGCATAACGCGGGTGGCAGTATCTGAAAACGGCGTACCGATGGAACAACTCATGCGAATGAGGTATCCGGCAGCGCGTCGGAAGTCAATTTTGAGCTATTCACAGCCCCTCATTCGGAACCAGCGATCTCATTGCGTCATTACCGGACGTTCCCAGTCTTGGCTGGTTTTGTCTGCGCGTTTGGCGGGCTTCTTCACCGTCACAATTTCGGCGGTCGGATCAAACAGTGGCCAGTTGTCAGTGCGGAAGGGGGAAGCGGGTAGGCCTTCTTTGTTGTAGAGCAGATTACGTTGCGAGGGGTTCATGGCCCAAGTGTAACGAACTGCGAGGGGATGGGAGACGTTCGGCGAGGAAACAATGACGTTGCGGCCCTTGATCGCTACATCGGCCCAATGCCATTTCCGGTCCGCACCGGCAATGGCAAAGGTATCGAGCGCGCCGGACTTGGCGGGGACCATCCCGCTACCGACGGAATCGAATTCGAGAACAATCTGTTGGCCCTTGATGGTCTGCTTCTTGAAGCGCGGGCCATCCGCGACAAAATCTTTACCGTAGGTCTGCTTTAGCGCGAGGTAGGCGTGGCGGATTCCGATCGGCTTTTTGTTCTTCGGATGCAACGCGACCATATCGCCGGTATCGATCGCCACCGACATTCCGGTATTCGGAACGTCACGGGCAACGAGCCGCATCATCTCGCGATTGACCACCCACGGGGCGGAAAGGCCTTCGACGGGTTGGGTCTGAGCCGGCGTCCAGCTGGGCAACTGTGTGAATTGGAACGGAAAATCCTCTGCCGTGTTGCCGCCGGAGAGCTCGTGCCATGAGGAACGGTAGTAGTTGATGAGCAGCGCCAGCTGCTTGCGGTAGTTCGCGGCCTGCGGCACGTCCTTGGAGTTGCGCTCGCCCTGATACCAGATCGCGCCGCGGATGCCATAAGGGCGAACCGGGTAAATCATCGCGTTGAACTGGTGTCCCGGATACTGGTGCCCGAGATCGGCCGGTTTGGTGATGATCGGCGGCGACCAGGGCTTGACACTGTTCTTCATCGTTTCGCCGGCGTCGATGTGGGCGTTGTATTCGTCCAACTCTTTCTTCCAGGCTGCGAGACCAGTTTCTCTGGTCGCTCCGGACCCGGCCTGGCGATCCGCGGAATTGTCATACTCAGCCTTGTATGCGATGGCGCGGGGATCCTCTTTCTGAACATCCCAGGGCATCCAGCCTTCGATTGGCGTACCGGCGAATGCCTGCAGGATGATGCCAACGGGAACCCCGAGTTCCTGATGCAGTTTCTTGGCAAAGTAGTAAGACACAGCTGAGGTCTCGGCCGCCGAATCTGGATCACAGGGTTTCCATTGGGAAAGCCGGTCCCGCTGCATTTCGAGGGGCTGATGCCAATGTTCGCGCGCCGACTTGAATATGCGGAGGTCCGGCAGATTCACGTCGGCTTCCTTTTCCGCCTCGAACGAATTCCCCATTGACCAGCCCATGTTGGATTGACCGGCACAAAGCCAGACTTCGCCAATGGCGACATTCCTGATTTTGATGGTATCGGTTCTGCCGCTGATGGCCAGCGAGTGGCCCGTGCCATACTTCGGGGTGGCGAGGAAGAGTTTCCATTTTCCCTGAGCGTCCGTCTTGACGGTTGCCTCGGCGCCCCAGCTGGCCTTGACGGTGATTCTTTCACCAGCCTTCGCCCAACCCCAGAAGGTGTTCTTCATCTGTTGCTGAAGAATCATGTCGTCGCAGAATAGCCGCGGCAGCTTGAGGGTGTCGGTCTTGAACGATACCGGGACGACGGCTATGGGTGGCTTCGCAACATTCGTCACGGCCGTCTTCGACGCGGTGCGATTCCTCGTGCCGGGTCGTTTGGAGGAGGCCTGTTTGGCTGCCAGCTTAACCACGAGCGGGGCCTTGAGCGTGGAAGTATCTACCGGCACATCAAACTCAGCCACGATATTTCGGGCGCGGTTGTTATCCGCAGAGGAGCTGGTCATCACCAGCGTCTCCCCGGCGATCTCAGTGGTGAATTTGGCAGCCCGATTGTTACCGCTAGCAGACATAAACTGACCATCGATCGGTGTGGATTTGCCGGATCCAAAAACCAACTTGGCCGAACTGATCCCGAAGGTCAGGGCGATACCGGTATCCAGACGATACCCGGCGGCTAATCGACTCAGCTTCCCACCGGTAGCCCGGACCGAAAAACGAACTTCAATCTGATCGTCATTCACCCCAATGCCATCCAGATCCAATCCCGTAACGGTAATGACCGGGGCGGCAACGTCGCTGTTCTGTTTCGCATTGCCGCTCAGATCGATATCGCCATAGCGAGCGGCACGATCCGCATTCGCGCCAAACGTAACGCTCAGTGTTTCGGTCTGGGCATTGATAGCGAAGAGCGCCACTGCAAAAACGGTCAGAATCTTTTTCATATGCTATTCTTGAAGGCAATTTTCCGTCTGGGGCTATTGAGGTAGGGCACCCATCCGAATATGTCACAGGCAATCAGCCACCAACCCAAAAGCCTCCTGTCGTAGCTACCCAGAGCCCGCGAGACCTACGGCCGCGCCACCAGTTTTTCTCCCGTTTTGGGTGCATCCAAGGTCGGTTCACCTTTGATGAGCCCATGCGTTTTCAAGAACCGGTCCGCTGCAACCAGGGTCAGATCTGCCCAGGGCTGACTGTTGAAGAAGCCGTGGCCCATTCCTTCGGCGATTTGAACATCCACGGACTCGATCCCGAGGGATTTCATTTTTTCTTGCGCGGGGTTCCAGCCTCTTTTCATCCAATTGTCGTTGCTGCCAAAGAAGACGATCGCCGGAGAGAAGTCGGCTTTGACGTGGGACATCAAATCGACTTCGGAATCTTTGGCGTCACCGGCTGAGAGCGCCGGGTTGAACAGAACGTAGGCTACCACAGAGGCATCATAACCTCGTGGGTCTTGGGGGTCGTTCAGGCCAGGGTTGGTGGTCGCCAACAGACTGATGTGACCGCCAGCCGACCCGCCACCCGCAATGATGCGTCCCGGATCAACACCCAGCTCATCGGCATGCTGTTTGAACCAGCGGATCGCGCTCTTGGCATCAGGAATGCCAAGGCGTTTGAAAGATTTTTTGCCCTTCATACGTTGCTTATCCTTCTTGGTGGCGAGGCGGTAGGTGACCGTCACGGCTACGAGACCTCGGCTGGCAAAGTAGTTGCATTGATAGCTGAACATCTCCCGGCTGCCACCACCCCAACCGCCGCCGTGAAACAGGATGATACCCGGAACCGGTTGCGTGGACTTCACTTTCGGAAAGTAGACCTCCAGCTCACGGGCGACTCCGTCCACCTCCTTGTAGACGTACGTTTTACCCTTGGGTGGATTGGTGCTGTAGACACGTTCCGCAGCCGCTACCGGGTGCGCCAAGACTGCGAGGCCGAGAATAAGAATCAGACGTTTCATGATGAGTTCGATGACAAATAGCCCAGCTCGTTCGAGCTTT